>DASYTU010000235.1:0-32323 GCA_036001925.1 Actinoplanes sp. | reverse complement strand
GACACGCTCTGGCGTCGGGCTACTCAGGCGTCGAGCTCCGCCATGACGTCGTCGGGGACGTCGACGTTGGTGAAGACGTTCTGCACGTCGTCGAGGTCCTCGAGCGCGTCGACGAGCCGGAAGACCTTGGCCGCGGCGTCCGCGTCGACGGGGATCTCCAGGCTGGCCACGAACTCCACCTCGGCGGAGTCGTAGTCGATGCCGGCGCCCTGGAGCGCCGTACGGACCTCGACCACGTCGGTGGCCTCGGAGAGCACCTGGAACGACTCCTCGAGGTCGTTGACCTCCTCGGCACCGGCGTCGAGGGTCGCCTCGAGCACGTCGTCCTCGCCGACCTCGCGCGTCTCCTGCGCCTTGGGCACGATCACGACGCCCTTGCGGGTGAACAGCCGCGAGACCGAGCCGGGATCGGCGAGGGTGCCGCCGTTGCGGGTGACCGCGGTGCGGACCTCCATCGCGGCGCGGTTCCTGTTGTCGGTGAGGCACTCGACGAGGAAGGCCACGCCCTGGGGGCCGTAGACCTCGTACATGATCGTGGAGTAGTCCGCACCGCCGGCCTCGGCGCCGGAGCCGCGCTTGACCGCGCGGTCGATGTTGTCGTTGGGGACCGAGGACTTCTTGGCCTTCTGGATGGCGTCGTAGAGCGTCGGGTTGCCGGCCGGGTCGCCGCCGCCCATCCGGGCCGCGACCTCGATGTTCTTGATGAGCTTGGCGAACATCTTGCCGCGCTTGGCGTCGATGACGGCCTTCTTGTGCTTGGTCGTCGCCCACTTGGAGTGGCCGGACATGCGAAACCTCCGTGATGAAACCGCTTAGCGAGCGTCGTCTGCGGACCGGCGGACCAACTCGACGAAATACCGGTGGACGCGGAGGTCGCCGGTGAGCTCAGGATGGAAAGCCGTGGCGAGCAGGTTCCCCTGTCGAACGGCAACAATCCTACCGGCGGCCGGCCCGGCGGTGACGCGGCCCATGATCCGCACGCCGGCGCCGACGTCCTCGACCCAGGGCGCGCGGATGAACACGGCGTGAAACTCGCCGCCCGCGATGTCCTCGATCTCCACCGGCGCTTCGAACGAGTCGACCTGCCGGCCGAACGCGTTTCGCCGCACGGTCATCTCGATCCCGCCGAAGGACTCCTGGTCTTCCCGGCCGTCGAGCACGGTCGTGGCCAGCATGATCATCCCGGCGCAGGAGCCGTACACGGGCATGCCGTCGGCGATCCGCTTGCGGATCGGGTCGAGCAGGCCGAACGAGATCGCGAGGTTGCTCATCGTGGTGGACTCGCCGCCGGGAATGACGAGCGCCTCGACCCGGTCGAGTTCCTCGGGCCGGCGTACGGGCGCGGCGTCGGCCCCACTCTCGCCCAGGGCGCGCAGGTGTTCGCGCACGTCGCCCTGCAGGGCCAGTACTCCGATGGTCACACGGTCCTCCGATTGCACTCTGGCCAGCCTAAACTTCCGGTGTGATCGCGTTACGCCGGGTGCACGACCACATTGATCTTCACTACACCGAGCCGATCTCCCTCACCGAGCTGGCGGCGCTCGTCGGCATGTCCAAGTTTCACCTGATCCGCGCGTTCCGGGCGGTCTACGGCGAGACTCCCATGCGGTACCTGAACCGGCGGCGGATCGGGCAGGCCCAGGACCTGTTGCGGCATGCCAACCTGACCGTCACCGAGATCTGCATGCTGGTCGGCTACTCCAGTCTCGGCTCGTTCTCGTCGCGGTTCACCGAGCTGGTCGGCGAGAGCCCGGTCGCGTACCGGAACCGGTGGGCGGCGTGCGGCGCGCCGCACGTGGCCGGCTGCCACCTGTTCATGTACGGGGTCATACCGCAATTTCGGAGAAGCCCCATCGAGGTCACCGACCGTAGCGTCGAGGCATGATTCTCAACGTCTCACTCACCACCGTCTACTGTCTCGATCAGGACCAGACCCGCGACTTCTACGTCGACAAGCTCGGCTTCGAGCCGCGCGACGACGCCACCATCGGCGACTTCCGCTGGGTCACCGTCGGCCACCCGAGCCAGCCCGAGCTCGAGCTGACGCTGATGAAGCCCGGACCGCCGCTGTCGCCGGAGGCCGCCGACTTCATCCGCGGCCAGCTCGAGTCCGGCGGCCTGGGCGGAATCGGCCTGCGCGTCGACGACTGCAAGAAGACGTACGAGGAGCTGAAGGCCAAGGGCGTGACGTTCCTGCAGGAGCCGGTCGACCGCCCGTACGGGGTGGAAGCGGTCATCCGCGACAACACCGGCAACTGGCTCTCCCTCGTCGAACCCAAGCCGTACCGCCCGTCCGACCTCGGGTAGCCGCTACCAGCCGCGTTCGGCGAGGCGGTGGGGCTGCGGGACGTCCTCGACGTTGATGCCGACCATCGCTTCGCCGAGGCCGCGCGAGACCTTGGCGATCACGTCCGGGTCGTCATGGAACGTGGTGGCCTTGACGATCGCGGCGGCTCGTTGCGCGGGGTTGCCGGACTTGAAGATGCCCGAGCCCACGAACACGCCCTCCGCGCCGAGCTGCATCATCATGGCAGCGTCGGCCGGAGTGGCGATGCCACCCGCGGTGAACATCACGACCGGCAGCTTCCCGGCCGCGGCCACCTCCTTGACCAGCTCGTACGGCGCCTTCAGCTCCTTGGCCGCGACGTACAGCTCGTCCTCCGGCAGCGACGTGAGCCGGCGGATCTCGGCACGGATGGCACGCATGTGCGTGGTGGCGTTGGAGACGTCGCCAGTGCCGGCCTCGCCCTTGGAACGGATCATCGCGGCGCCCTCGGTGATCCGGCGCAGCGCCTCGCCGAGGTTCGTCGCCCCGCACACGAACGGCACGGTGAACGCCCACTTGTCGATGTGGTTGGCGTAGTCGGCCGGCGTCAGCACCTCGGACTCGTCGATGTAGTCGACGCCCAGCGCCTGCAGCACCTGGGCCTCGACGAAGTGCCCGATCCGGGCCTTTGCCATGACCGGAATCGAGACGGCGTTGATGATGCCGTCGATCATGTCCGGGTCGCTCATCCGCGACACGCCGCCCTGCGCGCGGATGTCCGCGGGCACCCGCTCCAGCGCCATGACCGCGACGGCTCCGGCATCCTCGGCGATCTTGGCCTGATCGGGCGTGACCACATCCATGATCACGCCGCCCTTGAGCATCTCCGCCATCCCGCGCTTCACGCGCGCGGTACCGGTGACGGCTGCGTTGGTGGGCTGACTGTCGGACACGGGAACTCGCTCCTCATTGCATGGATTAGTCAATACCGACTTTACGCGCGGCCAAGGTCGTCACCGATGGCCAATCGCCCCCTCGGTGGCCTGCACGGCACTCCTTACCTGCTGCCTCGGACCATGGGCCGGAGGACGCTAGGCCGCCTCGACGGGGAGGACGGGTGCCGCCGCGGGCGCCGGCGGCGGTGCCGGCAGATCGTGCAGGGCCGGCTCGACGATGTCGAAGTAGGCCGGGCGCGGGTACCGGCGGGCCAGGCCAAGGACGCGGACCAGCGGGCGGCGGCGGGCGGTGAGCGCGTCGCGGACCAGGTCCGTGTGGACCTGGCGGGCCAGGACCGCGCGCCGGCTGGTGGCGATGAGCGTGCGGGTGGCCGGCTCCGGGCCGGACAGCGATAGCGCCTGCAGCTGCCGGGTGAGGTCGTTCTCGGCGGCCTCGCGCTCGTCCGGCTCGGCGTCCAGCGCCAGGCGGGCGGCCGCGTACAGCTCGACGGCGTCGGCCTGCTCGGCCACCACGGCGGCCGCCGCGGCGCGGCGCAGCAGGTGAGCCTCGAGGGCGCGCTGTGCGCTCTGCGCGCGGGCGTGGACCCGCTCGACGCGGTGGGCGGTCCAGCCGAGGTACGTGGACAGCAGGGCGGTCACGACGATGACAGCCAGCACCCACCACATGCGGGCGATGGTAATGCCGAATCGTGTCGGAGAGTTACGTGCCGGACCGTGGTTCGGCCCACTCGTCATCGAAAACGCGACCGTCCGTGGCCTCGATCGCCGTGGCGTACACCTCGAGTACGCGGTTGGCTACGGTCGGCCAGTCGAATGCGGCCACCGCCACCTTGGCGCAGTTCGCCAGCTCGTGCCGCCGTACCGGATCGTCCAAGAGATCGCGCAGCGAAGCGGTGAGCGCGTCCGCGTCGCCGGTCGGGAACAGTGCACCGGCCCGGCCCCCGTCGAGCACGCGGCGGAACGCGTCGAGGTCGCTCGCGGCGATGGCCACGCCGGCGGCCATGGCCTCGGTCAGGACCATCCCGAACGATTCACCGCCCGTGTTGGGCGCCACGTAGACGTCCACGCTGCGTAGCATCCGGGCCTTGTCCCGCTCGCTGACCCGGCCCAGGAACACCACCCGGTCGCGCAGGTCGGCGGGGATCTCGTCGTAGAGGTCGTCCGGGTCGCCCGGGCCGGCCACCAGCAGCCGCAGGCCGGCCCGCTCCCGGGCGAGCGTGACGAACGCCGTACGCAGCAGGGTGAAGCCCTTGCGCGGCTCGGTGAAGCGGCCCAGGAAGCCCAGCGAACCACCCTCGCCCGGCCAGCCCGGCAAGGGCGCAGCCGAGGCGAACTTGGCCACCGCGACGCCGTTGGGGATCTCCACCGCGCCGCCGTCCAGGTGTTCGACCTGGGTCCGGCGGGCCAGCTCGCTGACCGCGATCCGTGCGGTGATCTTCTCGGAGACCATCTGCAGCAGGCCCTGGGCGGCGGACAGCGCCCGGGAACGGGCGATCGCGGTGTGGAACGTGGCCACGACCGGTCCGCGGGCCGACAGCACGGCCAGCAGCGACAGGCTGAGCGTCATCGGTTCGTGCACGTGCAGGACGTCGAACTGCCCCCGGGACAGCCACCGCCGGACCCGGGCCGTGGAGACCGGGCCGAACGCGATCCGGGCCACCGACCCGTTGTAGGGCAGCGGCACCGCGCGCCCGGCCGGCACCACGTACGGCGGCAGCTCGGCGTCCTCGTCGGCGGGAGCCAGCACGCTGACGTCGTGTCCGAGACCGATCAGCGCCTCGGCCAGATCGACGATGTGGTTCTGCACGCCGCCCGGAACGTCGAACGAGTACGGCGACACGATCCCGATCCGCACCGTGCGCCGCCCTTCAGACCCGGGCGGGCTGGTCGAGCCACAGTTTCTGCAGCATGTGCCAGTCCTGCGGGTGGTCGGCGATGCCGCTCGCGAACGCGTCGGCGAGCCGCTGCGTCACCAGCTTCACCCGGACGTCGAGCGTGCCCTCGCTCGGATCGGGTAACGGGATCCGGCGCACCGAGCCACGCGCCTGATCCTTGGAGAACCACAGGTCGACGGCATACAGCGGGGCGCCGGTGCGCAGCGCGAGCAGCGCCGGCCCGGGCGGCATCTTGGCGCGGCCGCCGAAGAACTCCACGTCCACGCCGCGGGCCGAGAGGTCCCGGTCGGCGAGGAGCGCGACCGCGTACCCCTGGGTGGCCTTCTCCGCGAGCACGTCGAGCGGCGCGCGCTCGCTGCCGGTCAGCGGGACGACCTCCATGCCGAGCTTCTCGCGGTACGCCACGAACTGCTCGAAGACCGGCTCGGGCTTGAGCCGCTCAGCAACCGTGATCAACTTGAAGCCGTTGCTGACCACCCAGGCGGCCGCGGCGTCCCAGTTGCCGACGTGCGGCAGCGCCAGGATCGCGCCCTTGCCCTCGGCCAGCATGGCGTTGAACTCGTCGGCCTGGTCGAGGCGGAACCGCTCGAGGAACTGCCGGCGCGACTGCGACGGCAGCCGGAACGCCTCCATCCAGTAGCGGGCGTACGAGCGCAGCCCGGCCCGGACCAGGTCCTCGAGCTCCGCGTCGGGCATGTCCGGGCCAACCACCCGCCGCAGGTTGCGTCGCAGCCGCTGGGTACCTGGGCCGTTGTGCCGTAACGCCCGGTCGGCGGCGGCGTTGAACACGGCGCGGGCGACCGGCAGCGGCAGTACGCGGACCAGCCGCCAGCCCGCGGCGTACCCGAGCCCGACCAGCTGCTCCTTCACGAGGCGGCCACCTGTTCCGAACGGGCCGCGTGGATCAGCCGCTGGAAGATCGTGACCACGGACAGGACGGACAGCACCCACAGCGCTGCCGGCAGCCCCCAGTCCAGACCGGCGGCACCGAGTAACCCACCGATGCCGACGATGATCAGCCGCTCGAGCCGCTCCGCGATGCCGACGTCGGCGTCCAGGCCCAGACTCTGCGCGCGTGCCTTGACGTACGAGACGATCTGCCCGGCGCCCAGGGAGATGATCGCGGCGACCATGCCGCCGTACGGGTTGCCCTGGTGTGCCATGTAGAACACGACCGCGCCGAACACGGCGGCGTCGGCGATCCGATCCATCGACGAATCCAGCAGGCCGCCGAACTTGCTGGACGTCCCGCGCATCCGGGCCATCGTGCCGTCCAGCGCGTCGGTGAGTGCGGACGCGGTGACGATCAACGTGCCCCACAGCAGGTGCCCGAGCGCGCCCACGTAGGACCCGATCAACACGCCCACCGTGCCCGCGATCGTGACCGCGTTGGGGGTGACGCCGACGCGCAGCAAGAACCGGGCGGTCGGCTTGACGCCGTACGAGGCGAACGCCCGAGCAGGCGCGTTGAAGATCTTTGCCATGGCCGTCCCACCATATCGGCGGCCGGGACCGTACGGTACGACCGGCGTCACCGATCGTCTGATGTCGTGCAACCCCGATGGTTGCTAACTACCGGGGGTTGCGGCGCCGACAGCGGTGGGTGTGGGATCACAGAACAGCGTCGTAACACCCGGGAAACGGAGGTGCGCTCGTCATGGCGCAGAAGACTTCGGAGAAAGGACTCTCCGGCGCGGCCGCGCCGGTGGTGACAGAGCCCGGCAGAGTTCGCAACGTGGTGTTGGTGGGCCACTCCGGTTCCGGGAAGACGACATTGGTCGAGGCGTTGCTCGCCGCGACCTCGACGATCCCCCGGGCGGGTTCGGTGACCGACGGCACCACGGTCTCCGATCATGATCCGGCGGCGATCCGCCAGCAGCGATCCGTCGCGCTCTCCTGCGCGCCGCTGATGTACGACGGCGTGAAGATCAACCTGCTGGACACCCCTGGGTACGCCGACTTCGTCGGGGAACTGCGCGCCGGCCTGCGGGCCGCGGACGCCGCGCTCTTCGTGGTGTCGGCCGACGGCGGCACCAGTGAAGGCGGCATCGACCCGGCCACGGCCGCGCTCTGGGAGGAGTGCGCGAGCGTGGGCATGCCGCGAGCCGTCGCGATCACCCGGCTCGACCACCCCCGCGCCGACTTCGACAGCACGCTCGCCGACTGCCAGGAGGCGTTCGGCGAGAACGTCATGCCGATCTACCAGCCGATGCTGGGCGACGACGGGCAGTCGATCGTCGGCCTGCTCGGCCTGGTCACGCTGCGCGTACTCGACTACTCGGCCGGCTACCCGCCGCAGGTCGGTGAGGCCGAGGCCGAACACCTCGCGCCGGTGGAGGAAACCCGCAACCAGCTCATCGAGGGGATCATCGCGGAAAGCGAGGACGAGACCCTGATGGACCGCTACCTCGGGGGCGAGCCGATCAGCGCCGACGTGCTGGTGCCCGACCTGGAGAAGGCGGTCGCCCGGGGCAACTTCTACCCCGTCATCCCGGTCTGCGCCGAGACCGGCGTCGGCCTCGACGCCCTGCTCGACGGGCTGGTGTCCGGGGCGCCGTCGCCGCTCGAGCACGAGCTGCCCGTGGTCACCGGAGTCGACGGTTCGCCGCGGCCGCCGCTGACCTGCGACCCGGACGGCCCGCTGGTGGCCGAGGTGGTCAAGACGACGATCGACCGGCACGTGGGCCGCGTCTCGCTGGTCCGGGTCTTCTCCGGCACGTTGCGCCCGGAACAGACGCTGCATGTGTCGGGCCACGGCATGGCCGACCGCGGCCATCCGGATCACGACGCCGACGAGCGGATCGCGCACGTCTACTCGCCGCTCGGCGCGCAGCTGCGGGAGGTGCCGTCCTGCGTCGCCGGCGACATCTGCGCGATCACCAAGTCCGGCAGTGCCGAGACCGGCGACACGCTGTCCAGCCGGGACGACCCGCTGCTGATGGCGCCATGGGCGATGCCGGAGCCGCTGCTGCCGATCGCGGTGGTCGCGAAGTCGCGCTCCGATGAGGACGCGCTGGCCAAGAACCTGGCCCGGCTCGTCGCCGGCGACCCCACGCTGCGCCTCGAACGCAACCCCGACACCCATCAACTGGTGCTGTGGTGCATGGGCGAGTCGCACGCCGACGTGGTGCTCGACCGGCTCCGCGCCGGCGGCGTCGAGCTGGACACGGAGCCGGTCAAGGTGTCGCTGCGCGAGACGTTCAGCGCGTCCGCGCGGGGTCACGGCCGGCACGTCAAGCAGTCCGGCGGCCATGGCCAGTACGCGGTCTGCGACATCGAGGTCGAGCCGCTCCCCCGCGGTTCGGGTTTCGAGTTCCTCGACAAGGTCGTGGGCGGCGCGGTCCCGCACAACTACATCCCGTCGGTCGAGAAGGGCGTCCGCGCCCAGCTGGAGCGCGGGATCGTGGCCGGCTACCCGGTCGTGGACCTGCGGGTGACGCTCGTCGACGGCAAGGCGCACAGCGTCGACTCCTCCGACGCGGCGTTCCAGACCGCCGGTGCGCTCGCCCTCCGGGAGGCCGCCGAGCAGGGCCAGATGACGCTGCTCGAGCCGATCGACGAGGTCGTCGTCCGGGTCCCGGACACGTACGTCGGCGCGGTCATGAGCGACCTCTCCGGCCGCCGTGGCCGGCCGCTCGGCACCGAGTCGGACGGGACCGGCGACTACAGCCTGATCCGGGCCGAGGTGCCCGCGAACGAGCTGGTCCGCTACGCCGTGGAGCTGCGCGCGCTGTCCTCCGGGGCGGGCACGTTCACCCGGACGTACGCCCGGCACGAGCCCATGCCCACCCACCTGGCCGACGCGGTCCGCAAGGAGCACGCCGCGACGAAGTGACTCATCGCACCGTGACGGCATCGTAGTCACGCAGCTCGATGGCGTCCGCCGCCTCGTGCAGCGGGCGCAGCACGCGCTCGATCACCTGTTCCCTGCGCGGGTGGTACTTCAGCGTGCGCATGCCGTAGTTGCGCAGCGCGATCTTCCACCGCGCGCCGGGGACCATGTCACCGGCCATCTTGCGGCCGAGCGCCAGATTCTTCGCGACGTACGGCCGCATCGCGGTCTCGTAGGCGTCGAAGGCCACCGCATGATCGCCCTGCGCGGCGGCCAGCTCGCCGGCGAGCACGTACGCGCCGACCAGCGCGAGGCTGGTGCCCTGACCCGACGCCGGCGACGGGCAGTGCGCCGCGTCCCCGATGAGCGCGACCCGCCCGGCCGACCAGCGCGGCAGGTCGACCTGGCTGAGCGAGTCGAGGTAGAAGTCGCCGGCCGCGTCGATCGACTCGAGCAGTCGCGGCACCTCCCAGCCGAGGCCCGCGAACGCCTCCTTGACCAGCCGCTTCTGTGCGGCGACGTCGCGGCGGTCGTAGGCCAGCTCGGGTGACGCGAACGTGAAGCCGGCCCGCGCCGCCGACGACGGCCCCGTGCTGTACGCGAACACCAGCCGGCCGGGCTCGAAGTACATGACCTCCTCCCGGTCCAGCCGCAGGTGGTTGGGGACGGTGAAGATCGAGATGTACGCGCCCAGGTGGCGGAGCGGCACCTCCCCCAACGCGAGCCGGCGAGTCGCGGAGTGCAGCCCGTCCGCGCCGACGACCAGCCCGAACCGGCGCGGCGCCGCGCGCTCGAAGGTCACGTCGACGCCGTCCGGGCCCGGGACGATCCCCGCGATCGCGTCGCCGAAGACGTACTCGACGTCGCCGGCGGTGGCGTCGTACAGGATTCGGGTCAGATCCGTGCGCATGATCTCGATGTCGTCGCCACGGCGGCCCATGAGCAGGTTCGCGTCGATGACGGTGATCGGCCGGCCGTCGCGCCGCGCGTAGGTGATGTGCCGCATGCCGGTGTCCGCGGCCCGGGACGCCTCGTAGACACCCATGCGCTTGAGCACGTCGGTCGCGGCGCCGCGGATGTCGACCTTGTAACCGCCGTCGCGTAGGGCCGGAGCCCGCTCGACGACCGTGGGACGGAAGCCGTACCGGCTCAGCCAGTAGGCCAGGGCGGGGCCGGCCAGGCCGGCGCCCGAGATCAGTACCTCGTGATTTCTCATGCCAGCTACTATACAAACGTCTTATACATTTGTATAGAACCTAGGATGCCCATCATGGGACACCGTGAAGACCTGCTGGAGGGTGCGAAGCGCTCGCTCTACGAGAAGGGGTATGCGCGCACCACCGCGCGCGACATCGTCGCGGCGTCCGGCACCAACCTCGGCTCCATCGGCTACCACTACGGCTCGACGCAGGCCTTGATGAACGCGGCCATGCTGAGCGCGATCGAGGACTGGGGCGAAGCGATCGCCCAGGCTTTGGTCGCCGAGACGGACGACGAATCCGATGATCCCCTGGTCCGCTACTGGCGCCGGGTCATCGGCACCATCGAGTCGCACCGCGAGCTGTGGCTGGCCAGCGTCGAGGCGATGATCCAGAGCCAGCACAACCCCGAGCTACGTGCGCAGATCGCGGCCGGCATGGAGCAGGGCCGCAGCGGCATGGCCGCGATGATCACAGGCGCCGATGAGGACACACTGGACGAGCAGACCGTACGCAGCATCGGCTCGGTACAGCTGGCCCTGATGTCCGGCGTGATGATCCAGTGGCTGACGGATCCGGCGCACGCCCCGTCGGCGGAGCACATCGCCGCGGGCGTCCGGGCCCTCTCCGCAACGTCCTCATAGGTGGGTAAGTCGCGCGGTCGGGCCGGATTCGATCGGAGCGGCAAGGGGCATGCCGATGGCGCAACAACGGCTAGGCTTCCGGTGGGTGTGTCGGGAAGAAGCCTGGTCGGCATGCTCTTGCCACCGCCTGGAGGCACCCCGATGGACGCACTCGTTCGACCGACGGCCCTGGCCCGCCTACCGGCCGGCCAGGTCGAGTACCGGTTGGATCGACGCGGCGACGCGGTCGTGGCGGTCTTCCACGGCGGGCACGTGCGGGCCGAGCTGGCGTTGGGCGAGGATGTCTTCGCTGCGGCCGGCTGCACGCTCCTGGCGCCATCGCGTCCCGGCTACGGCCGTACCCCGCTGTCGACCGGCACATCGGTGGAGGGGTACGCGGACGTGGTCCGGACGCTGTGTGCCCACCTGGGCATCGCCCGGATCGCCGCCACCGTCGGCATCTCCGGCGGCGGACCCACCGCCGCCACAATGGCGGCGCGGTTTCCCGACCTCGTCGAGCGCTTGATCCTTATCAGCGCCGTCGGATGGCTGCCCTACCCGGATGGGCGGACCCGCCTGGGCGCGCACATCATGTTCAACGCCATGACCGAGCGGCTGACCTGGGCCGCGGTACACACGCTCGCACGCGCGGCACCCGACGCCTGCCTGCGGCTGATGATGACGAGCCTGTCCACCCGACCGGCCGGCGAGGTCCTGGCCGCACTGCGCGCGGACGACCGGGCCCTGCTGCTGGCCCTGTTCGCCCAGATGCGCTCCGGCCGCGGGTTCCTCAACGATCTGCGCCGCACGCCCAACATCACCGGCCGGATCGACCAGCCCACCCTCGTGATCGCCACCCGCACCGACCGAGGCGTCCCCTTCGCCCACGCTCAATCGCTTGCCAGCAGCATCCGCCACGCTGAACTGGTTGAGAGCCACGCCCACAGCCACCTCGTCTGGCTCGGACCTGACTGGCCGGCAATCACCGGGCGGATAGGTGCATTCCTCGATACCGACCCACCGCCATCCTCGAACCATCACGCCCGTGCCTGAGTCGGCACCCCGCCGGTAGCGGAGCCGGGCGCGCACAGCCCGTTGGCGCGCGCTACGCCTCCTCGGACCAGGCCTTCGCGAGCAGGTCGCGGGTGTCGCCGAGCAGCTGGGGCAGCACCTTCGTCCGGCCGATCACCGGCATGAAATTGGCGTCCCCGTCCCACCGGGGCACCACGTGCTGGTGCAGGTGGGCGGCGATGCCGGCACCCGCCACCGCACCCTGGTTCAAGCCGATGTTGAAGCCGTGCGGGCTGCTGGCCTGCCGGACGACCCGCATTGCCTTTCCGGTGAACGCGGCCACCTCGGCCGTCTCGGCATCGTCCAGGTCGGTGTAGTCGGCGACGTGCCGGTACGGACATAACAGCAGGTGCCCCGGGTTGTACGGGTAGCGGTTCAGCACCGCGTACACGACCTCGCCGCGGGCCACGACCAGACTCTCCGCGTCCGGCAGCGTCGGGGCCAGGCAGAACGGGCAGCCGGCCGGTTTCTCGTACCCGCCCTCGGGACGGGACTCGCCGGAGATGTACGTCATCCGGTGCGGCGTCCAGAGCCGCTCCAACCCGTCGGGCTGCCCCACGTCACTCACCACCCGAGCCTAGGTCAGGCCCGCCCGGCCGGCGCACGGCAGGCCAGGATCGAAGGCGGTCGTAGAAACGGCAGTCGTAGAATCGGCGGCTGACCGAGAGGGGATCGCTTCGGATGCACGGACGTAGACGCCGGCGCGGGAGCTCGGTCGGGCTCACCCTGGCTGTGTTGGTGCTCGTCCTGGGCGTCGTCGCGGCGATCGTCATCGTCGTCCTGTCGACCGGCGACGACGGAGCGCAGCCGCCCCCCGTGGCAGCCCCCGCCGAGCCGTCGCCGCCGACCCAGCAGCTGTCGTGGCACACGATCGTGTTGGACCCGAGAACCGGGTACACGGCGACGGTCCGCACCTCGGACGTGGGCCGCCAGACGTTGACCGCCCAGAACCTGGCGTTCGGCGATGGCGACAAGCGCCGCTACGGCGGCGAGGTGACCGTGTATGAAGCCGGCAGGTTCGATCCCGCTCGGCTGCGCGACGCGACCCCCTTGGCCGTGCGCGACCACCAGGCGTCGCTCGTCACCGACTTCACGTTCCCGGAATCCACGAGCGGCGACGGCAGGCCGTACCGCACCGAGGTGATCGGCTGGCAGGACGTGTCCGGCGTCTGGGTGTTGGTCTACGCCGCGCCGGGCACCACGGTGTCGCGCGACGAGTTGCTGCGCTTCGCCGACACCGTGACCGTCGGAGAGCGGGCGGACCTGCGGGCGCCGTTCCGGCTCGGACCGCTGCCGGCCGGCCTGACGCCGACCTACCTGCGCTCCGCCGCCGTCGAAACGGGCCGCAGCCTCGCCACCATGGGGTTGAGCGCCGCGGACCGCCGACCGTCGGACGCCGCCGGGTACGACGCCCCACCTCCCGGCACAGCCGTGTCGATCAAGGCCGCCGTGCCGGGCCCGGACGACCCGCGGAAGCCGCCCGACTTCACGGTCGCGGGCCACGACGCGTGGTACACGACCGGCCCCAATGCGTTGACCGCGGAAGGAACCGGCGGCAGGCTCACGGTCACGGCGGGGGGCTGCACCCTCACGGTCGATGCGGCGGATCGCGAGCGCACCCCCCGCGCCGCACTGCAGCGCATCGTCGAGGGCATGACGATCGGCGACTGCCACCAGCCCGACACGTGGATCTCGCCGCTGAGCTGACCCGTCGGCGGATCTAGGACGCGGACGGCCCGGTGTTGACCCGGGACCGCACCACGTCGACGACGTGCGCGACCGCCTCGTCGATCGGCACCCCGTTGCGCTGCGAGCCGTCCCGGTAGCGGAACGAGACCGTGCCGGCGGCCATGTCGTCGTCGCCCGCGATCACCATGAACGGGATCTTCTGCTGCTGGGCCGTGCGGATCTTCTTCTGCATCCGGTCGTCGGACTCGTCCACCTCGGCCCGAATGCCCTCCTTCTTGAGCAGGTCGACGAACGCGGCCAGGTACGGGGCGTGGTCGTCGCGGATCGGGATGCCGACCACCTGGACCGGCGACAGCCAGGCCGGGAACGCGCCTGCGTAGTGCTCGGTGAGGACGCCGAAGAACCGCTCGATCGAGCCGAACAGCGCCCGGTGGATCATGACGGGCCGCTCCCGGCCGCCGTTCGCGGCCGAGTACTCCAGCTCGAACAGCTCCGGCAGGTTGAAGTCGACCTGGATGGTGGACATCTGCCAGGTACGGCCGATGGCGTCCTTGGCCTGCACGCTGATCTTCGGGCCGTAGAACGCGGCGCCGCCCGGGTCGGGCGCGAGGTCGAGGCCGGAGTCGGCCGCGGCCTGCCGCAGCGCCTCTGTGGCCCGCTCCCAGTTCTCCTCGGTGCCGACCGACTTGTCCGGGTTGCGGGTGGACAGCTCCAGGTAGAAGTCGTCCAGGCCGAAGTCGCGCAGCAGCTGCAACACGAACCGCAGCAAAGACTTCAGCTCGCCCGCCATCTGCTCGGGAGTGCAGAAGATGTGCGCGTCGTCCTGGGTCATCCCGCGCACCCGGGTCAGGCCGTGCACCACGCCCGACTTCTCGTACCGGTAGACGGTGCCCAACTCGAACAGCCGTAGCGGCAGCTCGCGATACGACCGACCGCGAGACTTGTAGATCAGGTCGTGGAACGGGCAGTTCATCGGCTTGAGGTAGTAGCTCGCGCCCTCCAGCTCCATGGGCGGGAACATGCCGTCCGCATACCAGCCGAGGTGCCCGGACGTCTCGAACAGGTTCGACTTGGTGATGTGCGGGGTGTTGACGAAGGAGTAACCCTCCTGCTCATGACGGACCCGCGAGTAGTCCTCCATCTCCCGGCGGATGATGCCGCCCTTCGGGTGGAAGACCGCGAGTCCGGAGCCGATCTCCTCGGGGAAGGAGAACAGGTCGAGCTCGGCGCCGAGCTTGCGGTGGTCGCGGCGCGCGGCTTCCTCCAACAGTCGGGTGTACGCCTTCAGATCGTCCCGGGTCGGCCACGCCGTCCCGTAGATCCGCTGCAGCTGCGGGTTCCTCTCGCTGCCCCGCCAGTACGCCGCGGCGCCGCGCATGAGCTTGAACGCGCCGATCAGCCGGGTCGACGGCAGGTGCGGGCCGCGGCACAGGTCACCCCAGACGCGGTGGCCGTCCTTGGCGTCGATGTTGTCGTACGCGGTGAGCTCGCCGGCCCCGACCTCCATGACCTCGTCCGCATCCACCTCGCCCTTGAGTTCGACCAGCTCGAGCTTGTACGGCTCGTCGGCCAGCTCCACCTTCGCCGCGTCGAGCGAGTCGTAGCGCCGCCGGCGGAACAGCTGGCCGGCCTTGACGATCTCCTGCATCCGCTTCTCGATCTTCGCGAGATCGTCGGGGTGGAACGGCTTCTGGACGTCGAAGTCGTAGTAGAAGCCGTTCTCGATCGGCGGCCCGATGCCGAGCTTGGCCTCCGGGAAGAGGTCCTGCACCGCCTGGGCGAGCACGTGCGCGGTCGAGTGGCGCAGCACACTGAGCCCGTCCGCCTCGTCGATCGCCACCGGGGCGACCTCGGTGTCGAGCTCGGGGATCCAGTCGAGGTCGCGCAGCCGCCCGGACGGGTCGCGGACCACCACGATCGCCTTCGGGCCCGCGGCGGGCAGACCGGCCGCCGCCACCGCGTCAGCCGCCGTCGTCCCGGCCGGGACGACGACGGGGTCGGCCACAGCATGGGTACGGGGTGCAGACACGGAGTTCTCCTTACAGGCATGGTCGGCCGGCGATTCCGGCCCCACCGATGCTATCCGCCCCGCCGCCCCGCCCCTTCCCGCGCCCCGCCCCGCCACGCCCGGTTGATCATGAAGTTGCTGTCCCGCATCGGCCTCATCGCAACAGCAGCTTCATGATCAACGGGCCCCGACGCGGGCCGGGGTGCGTGGTTACTGTCTGTCGTGGGCAGCTCACGGATGCATCCGTGGCTAGGTGCGGCTTGCCAGTGGCAGTACGGTCTTCGCATGGCCACGGTGTTACTCGTCGAAGACGATCACGTGGTGCGCGGTGCGATGCTCCGGTCGCTGGCCGACCGGGGGCACGCCGTGCACGCGGTGGGCACCGCCCTCGACGCGCTGCGCCGCGTCGCTGCCGAGACGCCTGACCTGGTCGTTCTCGATCTCGGTCTGCCCGACCTGGACGGTTCGGACGCGCTGCGGATGCTGCGCGGCATCACCGACGTGCCGATCATCATCGCCACCGCGCGAGACGACGAGCAGACCGTCGTAAGGTTGCTGCGGGCGGGCGCCGATGACTACATGGTCAAGCCGTTCACCGGTGCCCACCTGGACGCGCGCATCACCACCGTGCTGCGCCGGGTGGGCCGGGCCAGCCGTACGGCACAACCGGCCGTGCACGAGGTCGGCGACCTGCGCGTGGACATCGGCGAGCGCAGCGCCAGCCTCGGCGAGACGCCGCTGGCCTTGACCCGTAAGGAATTCGACCTGCTGGCGTACCTCGCCGCCCGGCCGGGCCGGGTTGTTTCGCGGCGTGAGTTGTTGGAGGAGGTATGGCGGCAACCGTCAGTCGGCGAGGACCAGACGATCGACGTTCATCTGTACTGGCTCCGCCGGAAACTGGGCGAGTCCGCGGCGAAGCCGCGCTACCTGCGCACCGTGCGGGGGGTCGGATTCCGGTTGGTGGCGCCGGACTGAGGGTGCGGCTGGCCTACGTCACCGCCGCCACCACCGCCATCGCCGCCCTGGCGTTCCTGATTCCGCTCGGCTGGGAGCTGCGCGCCGACCACCGCGACGCGGCGATATCCACGGCCGAGCAGCGCAGCGCCACGGTCGCGGGCGCGCTGGCCACGGGCGCGAACAACAAGGGCGTCGATGCGGCGATCAGGAGTGCCGGCGGCGGCGTGGTCGTGCACGCCCCGGGCGACACCGACGGGAGCCGGGCGGCGCCCGGCGACGTCACCCGCGCGGCGCGGGGCACGGCACCGATCGCGGTCGATGTGGACAGCGGCCTCGTCCGGTTACAGCCCGTCACGGTGAACGGCAAGACGTCGGTCGTCGAGGCGTTCGTGCCCAAGAGCGAACTCGCCGAAGGCACGGCCCGCGACTGGTGGATCCTGCTCGGCATCGCGCTCGGCCTGGTCATCGGCTCCGTCATCGTCGTGGACCGGCTGGCCCGCGGCGCGGTGGCCTCGGCGCGCAACCTGGTGCAGGCCGCGATGGCCGTCGGCGGCGGCGACCTGGGCGTACGGATCCAGCCGAGCGGCCCGCGCGAGCTGGCCGAGGCCGGGTACGCGTTCAACCGCATGGCGGACCGGCTGATCACCTCGCGCACCAGCGAACGGGAACTGGTCGCCGACCTGTCGCACCGGCTGCGCACGCCGCTGACCGTGCTGCGCCTGGACGCGGAGGCGCTCGATCCGGACGACACGCAGATCGGCCACTTCTCGGCGGCCGAGCTCGACCGGCGGCGCGGCATCCGACGGATCCGACAGGCGATCGTGACGCTGGAGGGCGAGGTCGACCAGCTGATCAACACCACCCGCAAGGCGGTCGCCGCCCAGGTCGCCGCACCCCAGGAAGGGGTGTGCGACGCAAGCGAGGTGGTCCGCGACCGGATGGTGTTCTGGTCGGCGCTGGCCGGCGACCAGAACCGGCAGTACCGCGTCGTCGGCGCGCACACCCGCATCCCGGTCCCGGTGGCGCGCGCGGAGCTGGCCGCCGCGCTCGACGCCGTGCTGGGCAACGTGTTCCGGTACACCCCGCAAGGCACCGCGTTCGAGGTGGGCATCTCGCGCCGTGACGGCTGGGTCGCCGTCCGGGTCGATGACGCGGGACCGGGCATCGCGGATCCCGAGCGAGCGATGCGGCGCGGCGAGAGCAACCAGGGGTCGACGGGCCTGGGCCTCGACATCGCCCGCCGTGCCGCGCAGGCGGCCGGCGGCTCGGTGAGCCTGGACCGGGCCGTGATGGGCGGTGCCAGCGTCGTCATGCTGCTCGCCGACGCCGAGGCGCCACCCAAGCAAGCGAGCCGGTTCGGCCTGGTCGGACGGCTGGCCAGGGAACGAGATCCGGTACGGAGGAAATGGCCGCATCAACGGGCCGACGAGGCCTGACGAGACCCACAAACCGCCCGCCGCGGGCGAATTACTCCGGACGGTACAACACTTGCTTAGATCTGTATTAAGGACGTTCCCCTGGCGGGCACGGACTGGCACGCTTCCAGGCGATCCCATCCGGCTTCCCGGTTCGGAGCCCGCAGTTCGTCCCCTCTACCCGGACCGGTGGAGCTCCCGAGCGGTGGGAGGTGGTCACCCCATAACCCCCTCCCACCGCGCCCCCGCATCACGAGGAGTCGGCTTGGCCGCGCATCGACGGTCCGCGTTGCGCGTAAAGGCGGCCCTTCGGCATCGCGCCTCGACCGTGCCGCGACGCCGCCGGGCGCGGTCTCGCTCATACCGGGCGCTGCCGGTGGCCCTCGGGATCGCGATGCTCGGGATCGGCGCGCTCGCCGGACCCAGCGTGGTGGGCAACGGCTGGAACGGCGACGGCGGCACGTCGGGCCGGGAGAAGATCACGTTTGCGGCGCTGCCCAAAGACGCGCCGGAAGCGGGCATGATCTACGACGGCCTGTCGCCGGCCGGCAAGGATTCGCTCTGCGCCGGCGCGTACGAACTGGATCCGGAGACCTGCACGCACGGACCCGACGCGGCGCCGGCCGGGCTCCGGGTCCGCCACGACGTCGTGCCGGTGACCGCGAAGGCGCCCGAGCCGGTCACGCCGACGCGCGAGCCGGCGCAGGTGCCTCCGGACGCGGAGATCGTGCGCGACGAGGGCGGCAGCGCGCTCACCCCGGGCGCGCCGGCGCTGATCCCGGACGCGGCGCCGGGCGAGGCCGACTTCGTCATGGGTACGCACGATGTCGCCTGCGAGGGCGACGGCCGCAACGGCAAGCGCGTCCAGGTGCTGTACCTGCATGAGTTCGGCACGCCGAGCCGGTACACCGACTTTCTCGGCTCGATCCGGGTCTGGTCGGCCGGCGTCGACCAGATCTTCGACGCGAGCGCCGCGGAGACCGGCGGCTCCCGCCACGTGCGGTTCGTGACCACCCCACAGTGCAAAGTGGACGTGACAGAGGTACAGGTGCCGGAGGGGGCCCTCGCGTCGTTCTCGCGCAACATCAACGCGTTGCAGACGCTCGGCTACAACCGCACCGACCGCAAGTACCTGATCTTCGCGGACACGAACGTGTACTGCGGCATCGGCACGTACATCGCCGACAATCGTCCCGGGCTGGGCAACCGCAACAACGGCGGCCCGTCGTACGGCCGAATCGACGCGGGCTGCTGGAGCTCGATCATGGCCGCGCACGAGTTGACCCAGACACTGGGCGCGATCCTGGAGGACTCGCCCCACTCCAGCGGCGCCGGCCGCTGCACCGACGACTACGACCTGCTCTGCGGCCCGGACCGCTCGGGCGCCACGGTCCGTGCGGTGTGCCCGAAGAAGCACGAGAACCGCCTCGACTGCGGCCACGACGACTACTTCAGCACCAACCCGCGGGCGGGCAGCTACCTGGCCAACCACTGGAACGTGGCGCAGAGCGAGTTTCTGTTGCGCAGCGACGGCGGCGACGACGTACCTGATGCCCCGAACGCGGCGCCCACCGCCCCGACCACCCCGACCGATGCCCCCGCGACGGACCCACCAGCCGCGACGCCGCCCGCGACGAAGGCGCCCGACCCGGACCCGACGGACGCCGGCGATGCCGAACGCGGGCACGCGCCGCCGACCGCGCCAACCCCGGCGACCACCGTGCCCGCGCTCCCCAACCGCGGGGACGGGCCGTCGCCCGGCAACCCGGTGAGGAGCGTGCCGACCGACCCGGCAGCGGCCGAGCAGGTCCAAGCGGTACTCGAGATCCGCGACCCCACCAGTACCGCGGTCCGGATGTCGTGGAGTGCCGCGGCGCCGAAGGCGACGTACGAGGTCGCGGTCGACGGCGTGCCGGTCGCCACGACCGTGGCGACGCGGGCGAGGCTGATCGGGCTCAAGCCGGACTCGAAATACCAGGTGACGATCCGGGACGCGGCGCACCACTACCTCGCCACGGCGTCGGCGCAGACCGCACCGGCGGCGCGGCCCGCAAAGAACTCGTGGTTCGTGCTGACGAACTCGCTGACCGGCGGCGCCGCCGACCTGTACGCGGCACGCACTGCGAACGGAACCCCGGTCACGCTGGGTGGATCCGACGGCGACGCGCAGCAGCAATGGCAGCTGACTCCGACCGGGGGCAGCACGTTCTCGCTGCGATCGAGGGCCACCGGCAAGTGCGTGGTCCCCCAGGGCGGTAACCCGGTGGCGGGGACGCCGCTGGTGCAGGGCGACTGCTCCGCCGACAGCGGGCCGCGGTGGGTGCTGCAGCTCTCCGGGGACGGATTCACGCTGCGCACCGCGGTCGGGGATCTGGTGGTCGGCGTCGGCACGCAGCGGTTCGGCGCGGACCGGGTGCTGGTTCTGCAGAACGGCAACGGATCGCGGCACCAGAGTTGGACGGCCGTGCCGGGCTGACAGGTACGGGTACGACCGGACGGCACCGGCCGGTCGGAGGCAACCAGAGCCCGGCGGGCCGGCCGGGCGGAAGGGAACGCAGCGTGGCGGATACGGACGTGATGACAGAGCCGGATCTCGAGCCGGACGAGGGACCAGCGAGATTCAACAAACGGCGGGTGGTGCGCTGGGTGGCGATCCTGACCATCGGCATCCTCGCGGTGCTGGCGATCTGGCAGGAGCCGCTGTACGCGGGACTGCACTGAGCTGCTGGCTCCGCTTCGCTCCGCGGCGAGCGGGCCGGCTGGCTCCGCTACGCTCCGCGGCGATCGCGGGACTGGCTGGCTCCGCTTCGCTCCGCGCGATCGCGGGTCGTGTGGTGGTTTGCGGTGTAGTCGTCGATCTCGGCCAGCAGCGCCGACTGGCCGCCGGGCGGCAGGAACGACGCGGTGACGGCCGCCCTGGCCAGGTCGGCGACGCCGGCCTCGTCGAGGCCGAGGAGGCGGGCCGCCACGGCGTACTCCTCCTCGAGCGTGGTGCCGAACATCGGCGGGTCGTCGGAGTTGATCGACACGGGCACACCCGCGGCGACCAGCGCGGGCAGCGGATGCTCCTCGAGCGACGCGACGGCCCGGGTGCGCACGTTCGACGTCGGGCACACCTCGAGCATGATCTTGCTCTCCGCCAGGTAAGCCATCAGCTCCGGGTCCCGCGCGCTGGCGATGCCGTGCCCGATCCGCTCGGCGCCGAGGACGCGCAGCGCGTCCCAGACAGTCTCCGGACCGGTGGTCTCGCCGGCGTGCGGCACGCTGTGCAGCCCGGCCGCGCGCGCCTTGTCGAAGTACGGCTTGAACTGCGGCCGGTCCACGCCCGCCTCCGGGCCGCCGAGGCCGAAGCTGACGAGTCCGTCCGGCCTTTCGTCCAGCGCGATGCGCAGCGTCTCCTCGGCGGCCGGCACGCCGGCTTCTCCTGGGATGTCGAAGCACCAGCGCATGTCGACGCGGAAGTCGGCGGCCGCGCCGACCCGGGCGTCCTCGATGGCGGCGACGAACTCCGGCGCCGGAATCCCGCGCCGCACACTCGAGTACGGCGTGACGGTCAGCTCGGCGTACCGGACCTGCTGGCGGCCCAGCTCGCGGCCGATCTCGTAGGTGAGCATCCGCACGTCCTCGGCGTCGCGGATCAGGTCGACCACGCTGAGGTAGACCTCGATGAAGTGCGGGAAGTCGCGGAACGCGAAGTAGTCGGCGAGTGCGGCGGGATCGGCCGGCACCGGGCTGTTGACTTCGTGTCGGGCCGCCAGCTCGGCGACGATGCGCGGCGACGCTGACCCCACGTGGTGTACGTGCAGCTCGGCCTTGGGCAGACCGGCGATGAACGAGGCCAACTCGGTCAATGAGATTCCTCCGTTTTCGCGACGACGAAGATGCGGCGGAACGGGAAGGGCACGACGCCGCCGCGGGCCGGATAGGCGGCAGCCAGCCTGGCGGTGAGCGCGGTGCGGAACTCCCGCCACCCGGCCTCGTCCAGGGCAGCCTTGACCGGCCGCAGCGCGGTCCCCTCCATCCAATGCAGCACCGGATGCTCGTCGCTGGTGGCGGGCAGCAGGTGCACGTACGTAGTCTCCCAGGCGTCCACGGTGGCCCCGGCGCCGGTTAGCCGCGCCGCGTACCCGGCGGCGTCGTCGACCGGCGTCTCGCGCAGCACGTCACCCACCGCCGCCGCGAACGGCGCGCTGCGCGCCACCTCGCGCAGCGCCCGGTGCGACGGCGCGTCGAAGTTGCCGGGCACCTGCATGGCCAGCCACGCTCCCGCGGGCAGCGCGCGGGCCCACCGGGTCAGCAACTCCTCGTGGCCCGGCACCCACTGCAGCGTCGCGTTGGTGACCACGACGTCGGTGTCCGGCCCGGGCCGCCAGTCGCGCACGTCGCCGACCCGGTAGTCGACGGGGCCGCCCAACTCGGCAGCGCGCGCGATCATCTCGGGTGAGGAGTCGATCCCGGTGATCCGCGCGTGCGGCCATCGTTCGGCGAGCGTGGCGGTGAGGTCGCCGGGGCCGCAGCCGAGGTCGACGACGGTCCGCGGCTTGTCGGCGCCGACCCGGGCGACAAGGTCGAGGAACGGGCGGGACCGCTCGGCGCCGAATCGACGGTAGACGGCAGGATCCCACATGAGCATGCCTCCAAACCGTACGTACGTCTTGCTGGAGACTAACAGAGGCCGACTAGGCTGGCGCCCGTGGAGAATCGCAGGTTTCACCGGATGGGCCGCGACGTCGGCGTCATCGGACTCGGCGCTTGGCAGCTCGGCGCGGATTGGGGCAACGTCACCGAGGAGGACGCGCACGCCACGCTGCAGGCCGCCGCGGACGCCGGTGTCACGTTCGTCGACACCGCCGACGTGTACGGCGACGGCCGCAGCGAACAGATCATCGGCTCGTTCATCAAGAACCGCTCCCGCATCACCGTCGCCACCAAGATGGGCCGGCGGGTGCCCCAGGAGCCGTCGGCGTACACACTGGACAATTTCCGGGCCTGGACCGACCGCTCCCGCGCCAACCTCGGCGTCGACACGCTGGACCTGATACAGCTGCACACCCCGCCGACACCGGTCTACTCCACCGATGCGGTCTACGACGCGCTCGACACGCTCGTGCAGGAGAAGCGAGTCGCCGCGTACGGCGTCAGCGTGGAACGCGTCGATGAGGCCCTGGCCGCCATCGCCCGGCCGGGCACCGCGAGCGTACAGATCATCCTTAACGCGTTTCGCCGCAAGCCGCTCGAGCGGGTCCTGCCGGCCGCGGCGGCAGCCGGGGTCGGCATCATCGCGCGCGTCCCGCTGGCCAGCGGGTTGCTGTCCGGCCGCTACGACGAGCACACCACGTTCGCGCCGGACGACCACCGCACGTACAACCGGCACGGCGAGGCGTTCGACGTCGGCGAGACGTTCTCGGGCGTCGAGTTCGCGACGGGCCTCGAGGCGGTACGCCGGCTGCGTCCCCTCGTCCCGCCCGGCGCCACGATGGCTCAGTTCGCGCTGCGGTGGATCCTCGACCAGCCGGGCGTCACCGTGGTCATCCCGGGCGCCCGCAATCCGGAGCAGGCCCGCAGCAACGCGGCCGCCGCCGGGCTGGCGCCGCTACCGCCCGCCACGCTCGACGCGGTGCACGCCGTCTACGACGAGCTCATCCGCCCCCAGGTCCATGACAAGTGGTGAGGGGACGACGATGAAGGGCTGGCTCCCGATGGCCGTCGGCCTGCTCGCGATCGTGCTGGGCGCGGTGTGGACGCTGCAGGGCCTGGACATCCTGGCCGGCAGCGTGATGACCGGCGTCACGGTGTGGGCGATCGTGGGCCCGATCGTGGCGTTCGTCGGGCTGGTGTTGATCGTCATTGGGCTGCGCATCCGCAGCCGCTCCAAGCGGACCTGAACCACAATCGTCATCGGGTTGCGCATCCGCAGCCGCTCCAAGCGGACCTGACCACAACTCCACGCTGACCTGAAGTACGAGGAAGCCCCGCATCCGTGGGGATGCGGGGCTGGTAGGCCGACCTCCGCCAGGCGGTCGGCAGCCGGCGTCGCCGCCGGCGGGTTGGTCTCAGAGCGGGCGGACCTGCTCCGCCTGCGGGCCCTTCTGGCCCTGGGCGATCTCGAACTCGACCCGCTGGTTCTCTTCCAGAGTGCGGTAACCGCTCGTCTGGATGGCCGAGAAGTGGACGAACACGTCAGCACCCCCGCCGTCGACGGTGATGAAGCCGAAGCCCTTGTCTGCGTTGAACCACTTCACGGTTCCTTGCGCCATGCTGAACTCTCCTTCTGAAAATGCCGGCCCGGTGATGCGGGGCCGATGGCCGTTTTCGAGCAGCGGCGCCCTTGAGGCGGCCTTTCATCAGGACGTCCCATCCGACCATCCCGGGACGCCTCCCGGCGTCCACACGACGGGCGGAAGCAGCACACCACGTACGCAAAAACTGGCCACACTGTACCTGAAAATGGGGCCGCAAAGCTGCCCCTCGAACGAACCCAATGAACCCTGGCAGACACGGAAAAGGCCCACCACATCGATAGCCCGGCGCCGCGCCGCCGGTCGAGGTCTGGCCAGTTCCCGCCCGCTCAGTCGGGCCAAGTCCCGGTGATCTTCCGGACACCGGTGGCGCCGCCACGATCGACGAGCGCTTTCACGACCGCGAAGATGGCGCCCTGTAACGCGGCAGCAATGATGATCTCGCCCCAGCCCCGGTTCTCGTCGGTGGCGTCCGGGGCGTCGTCGTCACCGGAGGCCAGCTTCCACACCTGCTTGAAGATCAGGCCGGCGACCGCGCCGGCGGCGATGCCGAGCAGGAGCCCGACCGGCTTGTACGAGACCTTCTCAACCTTCTCAAGCTTGGAGTTCACCGGCGCCTCCCCCGGACGACAAGAATCACGCCGACGATCGCGACCGCCGTCGCGACTACAGCGGCGAGCGTAATCGGGTTGCGACGTACCCGCTGCCGGACGTCCTGCGCCCGCTCCACCGCCCCGGAGTCGTTGACCTTGTCGGTCGCCTGCTCGGCGGTGCCGCGGGCCGCGGCGCCCGCCTGCGCGGCCACGTGCCGCACCTTGTCCGTGGCGACCAGCGCGGCGTCACGTACCTTCTCGGTCGCCTCGACGGCCTGCGCCCGGACCTTCTGCTTGGTCTGCTCGACCTGCTCCTTGGCGCGCGCCTTCACGTCCGCCTTCGCCGCGAGCGCCTGGACGGTCTCGCCCAGTTCGGCCCGGGTCTGCTTGATCTCCGCCCGGAGTGCCTCCACGTCCGGCTTGCCGTTGGACGCGCCGTTCTTCTGGCTCATGCCCTACCCCTGTCCTTCACCGCGTGCTTCAGCTCGTCGACATCCGCCTTCACGCTCGCGACGGCCTCCCGCGGCTCCGCGGGGACCGCCCGGCTCACTTGCCTCCTGCCCAAAAGCGCGAGGATCCCGGCCACGGCGAACAGCACGACCGTGACGATGAGGGCGGCGAGCCACAGCGGCAGGAAAAGGTCGAGCACGATGATGATGGTGGCGGTCAATGCTCCCACACCGTAGACGGCCAGCACCCCACCGCCGCCGAACAGACCCACACCGATGCCGGCGTGCTTGGCCCGTTCCATGAGTTCGACCTTGGCCAGCGCGATCTCGTCACGGACGAGCCGGGTGATCTGCTCGCTCGCCCGCTGGACCAATTCGGAGGTGGACTGGTCGGTGACCGGACGGGCCGCGCCACCGTTCAGGACATCGGCCATGGTGTCCTCCTTTCCGTGTGACGGCAGTATGCCCTACGCAGCGCGAAGTCAATCCTCACGCTGGGAACATTCGGACACTCAGTGCGTCGGATCCGGTACCGGTTCTTCCGGACCTGCGAATCGGGCACCGCGCTCCTCGGCGTCCTCGCCGCCGCTGAAGACACGGGCACCCTCGGACGCCTCCGGCTGCGGCGCCGGCTTCTCTTTCGGCTCCGCCCGCGGCGCGGCCGGCTGCGGTTGCAGGCTCTCCAGCTCTGCCCGGACGCGGGTCAGCGCCGCCTGGTGGTTCTCCCAGACGTACGCGACGAGCCGCTCGCGGACCAGGCAGCGCAGGTCCCAGAGCGCGGCCGCGTCGTGTGCGCTGACCAGCGCCCGCAGCCGGACATTGCCGCCTACCGCGTCGGTCACCTGCAGCACGCACACCCGGCCGTCCCACAGTTCGGTGCCCTCGCAGACCGCGCGCACCTCGGTGCGCAACGCCTCGACCGGAACCGACCAGTCGACGTCGACCTCGGCTGTGCCCAGCACCGCAGATCCGGTCCGGGTCCAGTTCTGGAACGGTTTCGTGGTGAAGTACGTCGTGGGCAGGATCAGCCGCCGGTCGTCCCAGATCTGGACGACCACGTACGTGAGCGTCAGCTCCTCGATCTTGCCCCACTCCCCCTCGACGACCACGACGTCGTCGATGCGCACCGCGTCGCTGAAGGCGAGCTGCAGGCCCGCGAAAAAGTTGCCGAGCGTGCTCTGCGCGGCCACGGCGGCCACCACGCTGATCAGACCGGCGGAGGCGAGCACGCTGGTCCCGAGCGCGCGTACGGCGGGGAACGTCATCAGCGCGGCGCCGAGCGCGACGACGACGATCGCCGCGACCGTGACCCGGCGCAGGATGACCACCTGGGTCCTTACCTTGCGCGCCTTCATGTTGTCGGGGACGTCGGTGCGCCACCTCGTGAACGCGACGTCCTCGATCACCAGCAGCAGGTCGCCGACCAACCACGCCGACGCGGCGATGATGCAGACGACCAGCCCGTGCAGCACGGCCGCCCGTCCGGGGAACTCGCCCACGCCGCTGCGCAGCGCCTGCTGGACCGCGAACAGGATGACAAGCACGCGGAACGAGCTGTGGGCGTTGCGGGCCAGATCGCTCAGCAACACCGAACGCCGGCCGAGCCGGGTGACGAGCAGGTGCACCAGCTCGGCGAAGATGAGCGCGGCGCCCGCCGCCACGACGACGGCAAGCAGAGCGGTTCCGACGCCGTTCACGAAGCCTCCCACAGCCAGAGACGTCTAGCTTGCCTGTCCCGGCTGTGGGTGCAACCCGCTACCCGAAGGTCAGACCTTCCGGTAGCGAGCCTGGGAGAAGCAGTAGATCCCGAACGCGGCGATGCCCGCCGCAACGAGTGCGAGCAGCCACACGCCGAACCTCTGACCCGCGAGCGTCTTCAGCGCGCCGTCCAGACCACGCGACTTCGCCGGGTCGTACGTCACCGCGGCGGCGACCACCAACACCCCGGCGATCGCGTACGCCACGCCCTTGGCCACGTAGCCGACGACGCCGAGCCGCCGGGTCGATTTGCGCACCGCGGAGCTCATCTGCCACGTGTTGAGGTGACGTTCGAACCGCTTGGTGAGGCCGTACCACATCAGTCCGATGCCGACACCGACGACCGCGAGGCCGATGAGGCCGACCAGCCACCGGCCGCCCGTCGAGCTCATCAGGTCGGAGGTCTTCTGCTGCTGGTTGGAAGCCTGCGATTCGCTCGCACCGCGCAACACCTTGACGCCGATCCACGCCAGCCACAGATAGATGATCGCCCGGGCACCGGAGATGACGCGCTCGGCGATCGCCTCCTTGTCCTGTACTCCGCTCTCGCCGATGGCGGCCGCGAATGCCTGCCAGATCGCCAGCGCGAACATGCCGATGGCGATGACCACGACGAGCCCCTTCCCGAACGGCTCGGACGCGAGCGTCCGGAGTGCGCCCGACGGGTCGCCCTCCTGGGACGAGTTGCCGAAGGCCACCTGCAGCGCCAGCCAGGCGACCAGCAGGTGAATGATGCCGTAGCAGATGAAGCCCGCCCGGGCCAGGTACTCCAGCGGCTTGCTGTCGGCAGCGCGCGACGCGGTGGATCGCAGGTTCGAGGTTGCGGAGGTCATGTTGCCTGTTTGACCGAGGACAAGAAACTCCAAACCTGCCCGGCGTGCCACCGACCCGTGCCGGTGCTGCCTGTCGCCCGGCCTAGGCTGGACGACGAACGCAGGAGGTGCGATGGACGCCAAGGTCCATGACAACACCGACCGCCACCGCTTCGAGGTCATCGTCGACGGCAAGCTGGGCGGATTCGCCGACTACCGGGCCCGCAACGGTCTGGTGACCATCACCCACAGCCAGGTCGATCCGAAGTACCGAGGTCAGGGCGTCGGTGGCCAGCTCGCCAAGCAGACGCTGGACATGCTGCGCGAGCGCGGCGTCAAGGTCGTCCCGGTCTGCCCGTTCTTCGCCGAGTACGTGGCTCAGCATCCCGAGTACGACGACATCGTCGCGAACCGCTAAGCGGCCATGGAGCGCGCCGCCGGGGCGGGCACGCGCGAACCCGCGATGATCTCCGCGGCCGCCTGACCGCACGCCCGGGTCGCGCCGTACGTGGCGAGGTGCACGCCGCCGGCGATCGACACCGGCACGCCCATCTCGACGACGATCGCGTCCGGCCGGACGGCGAGCGTACGGGCGAGCGCCTCGGCGACCCACGGGTGCCGATGGGCGTCGCGCACCACCAGCACGAGTGGGCGACCACCCGCGCCGGCGAGGACGGGCGCCACCGGGTCGGGTACACCGGCCAGGTCGTCGGCGGAGAGCCGGACCGAGGTCGTCCCCGGCAGCAGCACGTCGAGCGGCGCACCCACGCCCCACGGTGTCTCGGCGCCGATGGCGATATTGCGCGGCGGCGCGAACTCGACGACGTGCGGTGGGCAGGCCACCGGCAACACCGTCGAGTCCGCGGCCGCGGTCACCTTCACGGCGCGGCGGGCGGCGGCCAGTCCCACCGCGGAGCCGCCGATGACGGTCACGTCGGGACCGGCCATGCCGGCCGCGTCGGCGACCGCCCGGGCCCCGATGGCGGTCTGGGTCCGGGTCGTCCAGGCGGCCAGGCGGCGTACCCGCTCGGCCGCTTCGTGCAGGCGTTTCTCGGGCAGCTCGCCGCTGCGCACCGCGGCGACGATCGCGTCCCGCAGGCGGATCGCGGTGTGCTCGTCCGCGTGCTCGCCGCCCACGCAGATCGCGTCGGCCCCGGCGGCCAGCGCGCGGACGGCGGCGCCCTCGAGCCCGTACGTGCGCCGCACGCCCTGCATCTCGATACCGTCGGTGACGACGAGGCCATCGAAGCCGAGCTCGTCGCGCAACAGCTCGGTGAGGAGCCGTGGGCTCAGCGTCGCCGGCAGCTCCGGGTCGTACGCCGGAACGAGCAGGTGCCCGGTCATCACGGACAACACGCCGGCGGCGATGGCGGCCCGGAACGGGACCAGCTCGCACAGGTCGAGCAACTCCCGGCTGCGGTCGATGACCGGCACGGAGAAGTGCGAGTCGACCGCGGTGTCGCCGTGGCCGGGGAAATGCTTCGCGCACGCGGCGACGCCGGCGTCCTGCAGGCCGCGGACGAACGCCGCGGAATGCCTCGCCACCAAGTCCGGCTCGGCGCCGAAGGCCCGTACCCCGATGATCGGGTTGTCGGGGTTGCTGTTGACGTCGGTGTCCGGGGCGTAGTCCAGCGTGACGCCCGCGTGGGCCAGGTCGAGGCCGAGGTCGCGGGCGACCGCCTCGGTCAGCGCCGTGTCGTCGATCGCGCCGAGGCCCAGGTTGCCGGGCCGCGAGCTGCCATGCCGCGACTCGAAGCGGGTGACGTCGCCGGCTTCCTCGTCGATTGCGACGATCACGTCGGGCCGCTCGGCCCGCAGCTGCGCGGTCAGCGCCGCGACCTGCGCGGGCGACTCCACGTTACGGGCGAAGAGCGCGACTCCGCCGAGACGCTCGCCGAGCCAGCGGCGCACCCAGTCGGGCACGGTCGTGCCGACGAATCCGGGTTGCAACACCGCCGCAGCGAGTTCCGGCAATTCGCCATGGTTCGGCATGGGCCCCCGTTCCTCCGGTGACGATCGACACGCGCCGCCTGAGCGCGTTCCCCGTGGTGGACAACCGACAACCGTCATGGGCGCGGCGACGGACCTATGGTCACATCTGTCCGGCCTTCAGTCAACAAACCTTTCTATTAGCCCTGCCAAGTGTGTCGGCCGATACAGTGCGGACGTGCAGAGTCACCTTCTCGGCGCGTCCGGCGTCGACTGGAACCAGGTCCACGCGGTCAAGCTCCTGGGCGTCGCGCTCGGGGCGCTGATCCTGGTGTGGGCGATCCGGCGCATGTTCGGCGGCAAGCGCTGATCCGGCCGTCCCGCCGTGGTCTCCACGTCCGTCCGGCGTTTTGCCCGGCCTGGCCTTGGGGCACAATGGCCGCTCGATGAAGCTACCCATCTACGGCCCCCGGCTGCGCAAGGTCGCCCGGCAGCACTTCGGCTGGCCGTCGCTGCGTCCCGGTCAGTTCGCGCCCATGCGCGCCGTGCTGCGCCGCCGCGACGCCCTCGTCGTCCTCCCCACCGGCGGCGGCAAGTCGGCGATCTACCAGATCCCTGCCGTACTGCTGTCGGGTCCGACCGTGGTGATCTCGCCGCTGCTCGCGCTGCAGCAGGACCAGATCGCGGCGCTCAACGAGCGCGACGACCCGAAGATCCGCGCGGTCCGGGTTAGTTCCGCCGAGACCCCGAACCAGCAACGCGAGGCGATCCGGGAGATCCGCGAGGGCCGCGCGGAGTTCCTGTTCATCACGCCCGAACAACTCAGCGACCCGGATCGGCTGGCCGAGGTGCGCTCGCTCCGGCCGGGACTGGTCGCGGTGGACGAGGCGCATTGCATCTCCGCGTGGGGCTACGACTTCCGGCCCGACTATCTTGCGCTCGGCGACCTCATCAAGGGCATCGGCCGGCCGCCGGTGCTGGCGCTGACCGCGACCGCGTCGCCTCCGGTGCGCGAGGACATCATCGAGCGACTGCACCTGCGCAAACCCGAGATCCATGTGTCCGGGCTGGACAGACGCAACCTGTTCCTCGAGGTGGCGTACTGCCCCGACGAGGACTACCGCTGGCGGCGACTCACCGCACTGCTCGACGAGGCCGGCCGGCCCGGCATCATCTACGTAGCCACCCGGCGAGCCGCCGAGGAACTGGCCGGACGCCTCACCGAAGCCGGTTACGCCGCCGACTTCTATCACGGCGGCATGGCGGCCGGCGCGCGCGAGCAGCGGCACGAGGCATTCTCCGACGACAAGATCGACATCATGGTCGCCACGTCGGCGTTCGGCATGGGCATCGACAAAGCCAACATTCGCTGGGTCGGGCATGTCGCGCTGCCCGGCTCCCCCGACAGCTACTTCCAGGAAATCGGCCGCTGCGGCCGCGACGGCGAGCCGGCTCGCGCGCTGCTGCTCTGGCGCGCCGAGGACGAGGCGATCCAGCGCTTCTTCACCGGTGGCGCGCCGGACCTCGTGGAGATTCGCGACCTCGCGGCCGCACTGCGCACCGGCCCGCAGACCAAGACGGCGCTCAAGGAGAAGACCAGACTCGGCCCGCGCAAGCTCGGCCAGATGCTGGGCCTGCTGGAACGGGTGGGCGCGGCCACGGCCGGCGAAGGCAACAAGTGGACGGTTCCGGTCTTCGCACCACTCCCGGCCGCGGCCGCGGAGGCCGCGATCGCCGAGTACGAACGCCAGCAGGTCGTCCAGCGCTCGCGGATGGACATGATGCGTAGCTTCGCCCAGACGCGCGGATGCCGGTCGCAGGTCCTGCTGGCCTACTTCGGCGAGAAGCTGAAGGATCGCTGCGGCCATTGCGACAACTGCGTGGAGGGCGTCGAGTCCACTGTCACGACGCACGAACCGTTTCCGGTGCATGGCAAGGTGCGGCACGCCGAGTGGGGCGCGGGCATGGTGATGGGATACGAGCACGAACGGATGACGGTGCTGTTCGACGAGGTCGGATACAAGACGCTGTCCGTACCGGTCGTCGTGGAGCAGGGTTTGCTGACCCGGGAGCGCTGACCAACCAGCAGGACGGCAACGAACCATGACCGGCTACACACGCTGGACGGATATTCGCGCCGCCCATGTCGAGCGCGCCGGCGGCGAGCAGGGCATGCGCGCCACGATCGTCGGCATCGTTCGTCGTTCGGCGCGAGCGCATGTTCGGGCCTTTCTTCGGCGTCTCTCGCGTCGACGGCAACGGTGACGGCTCTACGGCCTGCCGGCCGGGGCGGCACGATTTGTTCTCCTCTTCGGTGGCGCCGAAGCACGTGGGGCTCGCGACGATGCCTGCCTGCGGCCGTCCGCCGGGCCTGCCTGGGCGGGCTTGGTCGGCAGTCCTCGCGCCGGCTGGGCCGAGCGGCTCGGCTGGATTGGTCGTCGGTCGCGCGGTTCTCGCCGCCGGGGTGGGGGTACAAGACGCAGTCCGTAATGGTGGTGCGGGAGAATGCGCTGCTGGTCACCGACAAGACGTGAGTGAGGGACATCGAGTGACGGACGAACCGATGTACACCAGGCTGGGCTTCACCGACTCCGAGTGGGGCCTGCTCGTCGGGCTCCCGCAGGCGGTTCTC
>DASYTU010000234.1:0-2294 GCA_036001925.1 Actinoplanes sp. | reverse complement strand
GCAATTCGTACCCGGATCCCTCTGCGTGATCATGCCGCCGGAGAACCGGCCGCCGACGGTGTAGGCCGGTGCCGCCTTGTTGAGGACCATGCCGAACGAGCCACCGGGTCTGATCTTGCCGTCCGGGCGGAGCTCGTCGTGGATGACCTCGGCGTACCAGGTGCCGGCCGCGCTGCCGGACGCCGTTCCGACGAAGCGGCCCTTCGTCGAGGTGGCGTACACCTCCGTGCCCCAGACGTTATACGTATACCTAAAGGTCGTGGTCTGGGCTGTGGCCGAGGCGGGGAAGACGGCCAGGCCTGCGGTGAGCACCGCGGCTGACGTTAGCGTGCGGAGCGCTTTCATTGCGTGTCCACCTCCGTGGGCGTCATCCCGTACTGCCTAATCCGGTGGCCTTCCACGCGACCGGCCTGTGCATACCCTGCGTCGGTTTGTGTGACATCCATCGATGTAATCGCACTGCGTCTCCCCCGCCCGGGCGAACCCCGGCTCTCCCCAAACCCAGCGGCGCTGCGTCCGGCAGACAGATCTACACCCTCCGTCGTCAGCTCTCGACTTTCGCAGTTCTGACGCCGTTCTCATGGGACCGCTGACACGGGATGAGGCGAGGTCGAAGGAGGTAGGAGGACTCGTTGGCGATCGCTGACCGCCCGCATCGCGGCGCGCCTCCGTGATCTCTGTGACAGGAGTGACCAATGTGACGGCATGTCTTCCCCAGGATCGCGCCGGTCGTCACCCCGATCACCGTCACCCCGACCAAGGGACGCGGCCCCCGAGGCTGCGGCAAACAGGAAGGGCGTCGACGCGTGTCTTCCCCAGCGGTTGGGCGCGCCGACGCCCCGGGACGCGACCCTAGCGTCCCCGGCGTCGTGGGCGGCGCTGCTGGCCGAGTTCCGGCCGTGTTTCACGGCACGGACGTTTCCCGTGTTCTGCGCGTTGGCCGGCGGGCTGCTGGCCCAGACCGCGCGGCGCACGGTGTGCGGCATGCTGGTCGGGGCGGGGCTGTCACGGGTGTGGAGCCACCACCGGGCGCACCGGTTCTTCAGCCACGCCCGCTGGTCGGCAGACCAGGTGTCGGCGACCCTCGCCCGGCTGGTGGTTCGCCTGCTGGTGCCGGCCGACGGGGCGGTCACGGTGGCGGTCGACGACACCCTGTTCCACCGCCGCGGGCCGCAGGTGCACGCCGCTTCCTGGTTCCACGACGGGTCGGCCAACGGCGGGAAGAAGGTCGGCTACGGCAATAACTGGGTGCTCGCCGCGATCGTCGTGGGTCTGCCGTTCCTCGACCGGCCGATGGCGCTGCCGGTGGCCTTCGCCTTGATTCGCAAGGGATCCGACGACTCCTCGCGGCTGCAGGCCGCCCGCCGGCTGGTCCAGCACCTGGCCGCCGCGCTGCCCGGCCGCCGCCTGGACGTGGTCGCCGACTCGGCCTACGCCGGCAAGGCGCTGCGCGACCTGCCCACCGCCGTGACCTGGACCACCCGGCTGCGCGCCAACGCGTCGCTGTACGAGCTCGCCCCGCCGCGCACCGGTAAGCGCGGCCGGCCCCGGCTCAGGGGCAAGAAGCTGCCCAAACTGACCGAGCTCGCCGCGTCGGCGACGTTCACCCAGACCGCCGTCCGCCGCTACGGCGGCACCGCCACCGTGCACGTCGCTGTGCTCCGTTGCCTGTGGTACGGCGTGTTCGGCCCGCAGCAGGTGCAGGTCGTGTTCCTCCGTGACAAGGCGAAGACCGGCTACGACGTGGCGCTGGTGAGCACCGACCTGGACGCTACCTCGGCGCAACTCGTCGAACGCTACGCCGCGAGGTGGTCGATCGAGGTGGCGATCGAAGATGCGAAGCAGACCGCTGGCGTCGGCCAGGCGCGCAACAGGCTGCCCAAGGCGGTGCAGCGCACGGTCCCGTTCGGGCTCGTGGTGAACAGCCTCGCGGTCTGCTGGTACGCCACGACCGGCCACCACCCCGACGACGTCCAAGCGGTGCGGGAACTGGCCCCCTGGTACCGGGAGAAGACCCAGCCGTCGGTCCTCGACATGCTCGCCAAGCTCCGCCGGGTGATCATCGCCGCGCAATTTCGGCGCTCAGGCCCTCAGCCCGCCACACCAGCAGAAATCAGCATCCTCCGGCTGGCCTGGGAGAACGTTGCCGCGTAGGTGAGAAAGTCGAGGGCACAGGCTTATCCCGTGTAATACGGCACCCGTTTGACCCGCGCTTCGGGCGTGAGCGCATGCGCCGACAGGTAAGTTGCATCGGTGCTGTCCGCCGAGATCCGGGCAGTCCAGGGCTGCACCGT
>DASYTU010000233.1:0-2090 GCA_036001925.1 Actinoplanes sp. | reverse complement strand
CGCGCCGTACACATCCACGATCAAGGGCCGGACGGTGGCCGTCCTCGCTGCCACTCACGTACCCGACTGGACGGCGGCCACGTGGGCGGCCAGTCCGTCGACGCCGGGCGTGGCATCCGCGCGCGAGCCGCAACGTCTGATCGACGCCGTCGAGAAAGCCAACGAGAGGGCCGACATCGTGGTGGTCTTCCTGCACTGGGGGACAGAACGGGTCGGATGCCCAACCGCCGAGCAGCGCACGCTAGCGCAGGCGCTCGCCCGCGCCGGCGCCGACATCATCGTCGGCGCCCACGCGCATGTGCTGCTCGGCGCCGGCTGGCTCGACCGCACATTTGTCGACTACGGCCTTGGCAACTTCATGTGGTACGGCACGAACTCTCAGCGCGAGGCGACCACCGGCGTGCTCACGCTCTCGGTGAGCGATGGCGCCGTCAGCGAGGTGAGCTGGCTACCGGCCCGCATCCCCCTCGGCGGCGGCCTCCCGCAGGTAGTGACTGGCAGCGCTGCCGGTACCGCGGTACAGGACTGGAAGGCGCTGCGCTCATGCACCGGCCTCTCCGGCCGGCGCTCAGGCTGACCCGCTGTCCCCCCGACTCCGAAGTCGCCGAGTGACGTGCTGAGTCAGTGGCTGAAGGTGCCGGTGAGCTCACCGCGACCCACGGCGGCGTCGCGGACTGCGGTGATCACATCTGTCGGATCGGTGACATCGGTCGGAATGGCCCGGCTGAGTGCGTACACGGTGAAGACGTAATGGTGCAGACCGCTGGGCGGGCAGGGTCCCATCCACTCCCTGACCTTGCGCACGCCGGCCGGGACCTGAGCCTCGGTGAAGGACATTGCCGCCGGCGGTACGTCGACAAGCACCCAGTGCACGAAGTCATCGGCATCGGGATCGGTCACCACCACCGCGATGCTCGTCGTGCCGCTGGGGATGCTGGACCAGGCGAGCGGGGGCGAAAGGTTGTCGCCGCCGCGATCTTTGCAGGCGTACTTCTTCGGGATCGGCTGGCCCTCGCCGAAGGCGCTGCTGGTCACAGCGATGGCCGGCAGCGGTCGTGGCGACGTCTCCTGCGGAGCGTGCTCGCCCGAGGAACCGCAGCCGACCAGGCCCGCGGCGGCCAGCCCGACGCTGACCACGCCGGCGCTCAATACCAGAGCGCGGTCGCGAGAACCTCTGAGTCTCATAGCGACCTCGCTGCGCCTGGGTTGGACTGCTGGGGCGGGTTCCGTCGCCGGTGATCGTACGCCCGGCGCTGCTAGTCTCAGGGGCGCCGCCACTGCCGTTACCAGGTGGAGATATGGCCGACATGACACAGACCTCAAGCCTCCTTGCCAGCCTTGCCGAGGCCGACCCGGAGATCGCCCGGCTGGTCGACGCGGAAGGCCGCCGGCAGGCGGAGAAGATCCGCTTGATCCCGAGCGAGAACTACGTTTCCCGGGCCGTTCTTGAAGCGACCGGAACCGTATTGACCAATAAGTACTCCGAGGGTTATCCCGGCCGGCGTTACTACGAGGGCCAACAGGTCATCGACCAGGTTGAGCAGCTCGCGATCGAACGGGCAAAGGCGCTGTTCGGCGTCGACCACGCCAACGTCCAGCCCTACTCAGGATCTCCGGCCAACCTGGCGCTCTACCTCGCGTTCCTGCAACCCGGCGAAACGGTCATGGGGATGGCGCTCCCCATGGGCGGCCATCTCACCCACGGCTGGAACGTGTCGGTTACGGGCAAGTGGTTCAGGCCGGTCCAGTACGGCGTGCGCAAGGACACCGGCCGGGTCGACTTCGACGAGGTGCGCTCGCTCGCGCTCGCCGAGCGACCCAAATTGATCTTCTGCGGCGGCACGGCGATCCCGCGTGTGATCGAGTTCGAGCAGTATGCCGCCATAGCGCACGAGGTCGGTGCGGTCCTCGCCGCTGACATCGCGCACATCGCCGGGCTGGTCGCCGGGGGGGCGCACCCGTCGCCGGTCCCACACGCCGACGTGATCTCGACGACGACGCACAAGACGTTGCGCGGTCCGCGTGGCGCGATGCTGATGTCCAAGGCGGAGTACGCGAAGGCCATCGACAGGGCCGTCTTTCCGGGCCTG
>DASYTU010000232.1:0-48786 GCA_036001925.1 Actinoplanes sp. | reverse complement strand
TAGCCTTGTCGGGGAGCTGCCGATCGGTGATGTAGCGGTCGGCGAGCTTCACCGCCGCGTCGATCGCCCCGTCGGTGATCTTCACCCGGTGGTGGGCCTCGTACTTGTGGCGGAGGCCCTTGATGATCTCGACCGCTTCCGTCACCGACGGCGCCCGCACGATGACCGGCTGGAAGCGCCGCTCGAGCGCGCCGTCCTTCTCGATGTACTTACGGTACTCGTCCAGGGTGGTGGCCCCGATGGTCTGGATCTCGCCGCGGGACAGGGCCGGCTTCAGCATGTTGGAGGCGTCGATGGCCCCCTCGGCGGCCCCGGCCCCGATCAGGGTGTGCAGCTCGTCCAGGAACAGCACCACGTTCTCGGACTGGCGGATCTCCTTCATCACCGCCTTGAGCCGCTCCTCGAACTGCCCGCGGTACTTGGTGCCGGCGACCAGGGCCCCCAGGTCCAGCTGCAGGAGGCGCTTCTGGGCCAGCACGTCCGGGACCTCGTGGCCGACGATTCGCTGGGCGAGCCCTTCCACGATCGCGGTCTTGCCCACCCCGGGCTCGCCGATCAGGACCGGGTTGTTCTTCGTACGGCGGGAGAGCACCTGCACGACACGCCGGATCTCGGTGTCCCGGCCGATGACTGGGTCGATCTTGCCCTCGCGAGCCAACGCGGTCAGGTCGACGCTGTACTTCTCCAGCGCCTTATACGTCTGCTCGGGTTCGGCGGTGGTGACCCGCCGGTCGCCGCCGCGTACCTCGGGGAACGCGGCGACCAAGGCCTCCTCGGTGGCGCCGACGTCGCGCAGCGCCTTGCCGACCGTGCCGCCGACGCGGGCCAGGCCGGCCAGCAGGTGCTCGGTGGAGACGTACTCGTCGCCGAGCGGCTTCGCGATCAGCTCGGCCTCGCCGATCGTGTTCACGAACTCGCGGGACAGGCTGGGCTCGGCGATGCTCGTACCCCGCGCGGATGGGATCTGCTCGACGGCCCGTACCGCCGCGCGCCGGACGTCGGCCGGATTGGCGCCAACGGCGCGCAGCAGCGCCGGAGCCGTGGATCCGCCGGTGTCCAGCAGCGACAGGAGCAGGTGCCATGGCTCGACGGTGGCGTGCCCGCGCTGGTTGGCATTGGCGACCGCGCCCGTGATCACGTCGCGGCTCTTCGTGGTCAAACGTTCGGCGTTCATCTGCTCCCCTGGATCGGTGCTTCCACCGCATACAGCTCTTGGCAAGTTGAGCCTATTCCACTCAACTCTAGGTCGACGACGCCAGAACATCACGAATTCCTGAACACCCGTACCGTGCTGAGCCATGGCCCTCCATACAACGCTGCGCGAGTGGCGCGCCGGCCGCGCGCTGCTCCCGCTGGGCCTGGTTTTTCTCGCGGTCGGGAGCTCGACGGCCGTGGTCGTGCCGTTTCTGTCGCTGTTTCTGAGCACGGCCGTGCATGCCGGGCCGGCGAAGGTCACGGTGTTCCTGATCGTCGCGCCGCTGTCCGGTGTCGTCATGGGCACGCTGATCGGGCGGCTGTCCGACCGCCGGGCCATCCGGCGCCGGCTGCTGATAGGCGCCGCGCTGGCGGGCCTCGTCGGCAGCGCGCTGACCGTGTTCATCCGCGACTACTGGATCCTGCTGGGCCTGACCATGACCGCCACGGCACTCGCGGGGACGATGTTTCCGCAGACGTTCGCGTACGCGCGGCAGGTGCTGCAGCGCGACACCGCGCACCAGGCCGCGATGGGCATCAGCACGTTGCGGACCGTCTTTTCGCTGGCCTGGGTCGCCGGACCGCCGCTCGCCGCCGTCCTGCTGCATGCGGGTGGCTTCGCGTACGTGTACGGCATGGCCGCCGCAACGTACGCGCTGGCCGCGCTGGTGGCGATCTTCTGGCTGGACGAGGTCGGCCCGGCCGCGGCCGCGAGCCCCGACGAGCCACCCGTGCCGGCCGCGAACCGCACCGACCTGCTGCTGACCGGGGCTGCGTTCACTCTGCTGATGTGCCCGCTCACGCTGACCGTCCAGGCGTTACCGCTGTTCATCCGCGACGACCTGGGCGGTGACGCCGCGGAGGCCGGCCTCATCCTGGGCCTCTGCGCGGCGCTGGAGATACCGCTGATGTTGGGCCTGGGCGCGCTGGCGACCCGGATCCCGCTGCGCCGGCTCGTCCTCGCCGGCGCCGCCAGCGGCGCCGTCTACTACGGGCTGGCCACCGCGACCTCGAGCATCTGGCTGCTGGTCGCGGGCCAGCTTGTCGACGCGCTGTTCATCGCGGCGGTGTCCGGCGTGGGTATCTCCTATGTGCAGGACATGCTCCCGGGGCAGCCGGGCCGGGCGTCGACGTTGTACAGCAACGCGTTTCCGATCGGGGCGGTGCTGGCCGGCCCGCTGTTCGGCCTGGCCCAGCAGTTCGGCTACCGGCTGGCGTACGCCATGGCGACCGCGTTGTGCCTGGCCGGGCTGCTCCTGCTGGCGGTGGTCCGGAACGACCACGTTCCCCGAACGGCGTGACGGCTCGGTTACCGTTCAAGACGTGCGCGTACGGGTAGAACAGACCCCCTTGCCAGGCATCGGCGTCCGCCATGACCTGATTACGTCCTCGGGCCGTACCGTCGGCGTCGTCTCGCACCGCAACGGCCGTCGCGACCTCGTCCTGTACGACGTGGACGACCCCGACGCGCGCCTGGCGTCGATCCCGCTGACCGACGACGAGGCCGAGGCGCTCGCCGACGTGCTCGGCGCGTCCCTCATGCTGGGCCAGCTCGCCGGCCTGCGGCAGCAGGCCGCGGGGCTGCTGACCGAGCAGGTCGCGATCAGCGCCGGCTCGCCGTTCGTCGGGCGCCGGTTGGGCGACACCCGCGCGCGGACGCTGACCGGCGCCTCCATCGTCGCCGTGCTGCGCGACCGCGAGGTCATCGCGTCGCCGGGCCCGTCGTTCGTGTTCGAGGCGGGCGACGTGGTGGTCGTGGTCGGTACGCGGGAGGGCCTGGACGGGGTGACCCGCATCCTCGCGACCGGCGAGACCGGCGGCTGAGGCACGCGTGCACGACACGACGATCCTGCTCATCGAGGTCGGCGCGCTCCTCTTCGCGCTCGGCATGCTCGGTCGGCTCGGTCGCCGCGTCGGACTCTCCCCCATCCCGCTCTACCTGCTGGCCGGGCTCGCCTTCGGGCACGGCGGCCTCCTCCCGCTGTCGGCGAGCGAGCAATTCATCCAGGTCGGCGCGGAGATCGGCGTGGTGCTCCTGCTGGTCATGCTGGGTCTCCAGTACTCGGCGAGCGAGCTGGTCGGCAACTTGCGCTCGAGCGCAGGTGCCGGCGCGCTCGACGCGGGGCTCAACGCGCTACCCGGAGCGGGCTTCGCGCTGTTGCTCGGCTGGGGCTGGCAGGCGGCGCTGGTTTTGGCCGGCATCACCTGGGTCTCGTCGTCCGGCGTGATCGCCAAGGTGCTCAGCGACCTCGGCCGGTTCGGTAACCGCGAGACGCCGATCATCCTGTCCGTGCTGGTCATCGAGGACCTGGCGATGGCCTTCTACCTTCCGCTGGTCACGGCCGTCCTGGCCGGCGTCGGCCTGATCGGCGGGATGAAGGCGCTGGCGGTCGCCGTGGTCACGGTGGTCACGGTCCTGGTGGTGGCCATCCGGTACGGCAGCACGATCTCCAGCTTCATGTCGGTGCGGGACGCGGAGGCGCTGCTGCTCAGCGTGCTCGGGCTGACGCTGTTCGTGGCCGGCGTGGCCGCCGAATTGAAGGTGTCCACGGCCGTGGGCGCGTTCCTGGTGGGCATCGCCCTGTCCGGGCCGGTCGCACACCACGCCTCGCAGATCCTGTCGCCGCTGCGGGACCTGTTCGCGGCCGTGTTCTTCGTGTTCTTCGGGCTGTCGACCGACCCGGCCGAGATGCCGCCCGTGTTGCTGCCGGCGCTCGCGCTAGCCGTGTTGACAATGCTGACCAAGGTCGCGACCGGCTATGTGGCCGCGCGCCGGCGCGGGATCGCGCTGCCCGGCCGGCTGCGCGCCGGGCTCGCCCTGATCCCGCGGGGCGAGTTCTCGATCGTCATCGCGGGGCTCGCCGTGGCGTCCGGCGTGGAGCCGGAACTGGCGCCGCTCGCCACCGCGTACGTCCTGATCACCGTGGTCAGCGGGCCGATGCTCGCACGGCTGCCCGATTACGCCTGGTTCAAGACGAGAGTCCGAAGACGCATGGCAATGCGCCGTGCGGCCGGCCCGCTGGCCACCAGCGACTGACACGAACGCCCTTCGGGCTGCTCAAAGCTACTGACCAGTATCGGATTGTGATCCTCTACGACTTTCGCGCGCTGCTTGCGCGCGCTAGGTTTCGCCTCGAATGATTCGTGTCACTGAATTATGCGGCGAGGCGAGGCGGCGGCGTGAGCGTGCGTGAGTCGACATTCTTCGGGTTCGCGAACCCGGTCGATCCTCGGCCGGAGGAGTTACAAGCATGGGCGTATCACCCCGAGGCGGTCCCGCTGGACGCGATGCCGCCGGACTGGGATCTGCTGATCGCCGGTGACGTTCTCGCTCCGACGCTGTTCGAGCTGGCCATGGACCGGCAGTGTCCGGCCCGCCGGTTCGCCCAGCACTGCATGTACATCTACGCCGCCGACGGCGTCCGTCCCAATGCGTCCTCGCAGCGCAAGCGCCGGCTGAAGAAGTACGTGGAACGCGCCGAGGAGGTCGGCGACGAGCCGATGTCGATCTGGGCACACAACTGCCGGGTGCTGATGACCCGCCCCGAGCTCTTCGACTACGAGGAGTGGATCGAGGGTGGCCTGGTTCGGCACCCGCGCCGGCTCGGCCTGTTCGGCCGCCGCTAGACAGTGAATGGCCCCTCAGCCACTGGCTGAGGGGCCGGTACTACCTGTCCCGTGGTCGGCGCGGCCGCCACACCACCAGGGCGGTCGACGACCGGTCCTTCCGGACCAGGTCTCGGCCCGTGTAGGGGACGACCGCCTCGAGCTGCGCGATCCGCGTGTACGCGTCGTCCAGCTGGCGCTCGAGTTCGGCCACCCGCTCCTGCAGGTCGTCGACGAGCCGCTCGAGCCCGATGATCCGCTTGATGCCGGCCAGGTTGACACCGTCCTCCTGGCTCAGCCGCTGCACCTCGCGCAGCAGCGCCACGTCCCGCTGGCTGTACCGGCGCCCGCCGCCGCCGGTCCGGCCCGGCTGCACCAGACCGAGCCGGTCGTACTGGCGCAGCGTCTGGGGGTGCATCCCGGCGAGCCGGGCCGCGACCGAGATGATCAGCACCTTCGCGTCGGAGGCCTGCTCCATCGAGATGTCGATCTCTTCCCACATGCGCCACCTCCTTATCGAAGGTTCCATCCAGGGTTTTCTATCCGAAACGGCGGAGACGCGCTTCGATACGCTCCCGCCCCGCCGGTGGTGTCAACTTGGCGAACCGTTCCAGCGCGTCCCTGGCCTCGTCCGTGATGACGGTGCCGGACGGCACCTGCACCTCGACGGTGACCAGCAGGTCGCCCGCCTGGCCGTCGCGGCGCACCACGCCCTTGCCGCGCGCCCGCAGCGTGCGGCCGCTGGGCGTGCCCGGCGGCACCCGCAGCGTCACGACACCGTCCAGCGTCGGCACGCGCAGGTCCGTGCCCAGCACCGACTCCGCGAACGTGATCGGTACGGTCAGCGTGAGATCGTCGCCGCTGCGCCCGAACAGTTCGTCAGATCGGACCTTGACCTGCACGTACAGGTCGCCAGCCGGTCCGCCGCGCTCGCCCGGCTCGCCCCGGCCACTGAGCCGGATCCGCTGCCCGTCGGCCACGCCCGCCGGGAAGCGGACGTTGATCGTGCGGTTCTTGGTGACCCCGCCGGTGCCGCGACACTCCGGGCATTTCTCGTCGACGATGCTGCCCGAGCCCTGGCACTCGCGGCACGGCTCGGAGAAGCTGAACGATCCCTGGTTACGGGAGATCAGCCCGGACCCGTGGCACTTCGGGCAGGTCCGTGGCGTGGTACCGGGCTTGGCGCCGTTGCCGTGGCAGGTGTCGCAAACCCCCGGCGAGCGCAGGGTCAGCGGCAGCGTCGTGCCCTGAACCGCGTGCACGAAGTCGAGCGTGACCTCCGCCTCGACGTCCCGTCCCCGCTGCGGACCACGCCGCGTGCCGGCTCCACCGCCAGAGAAGATCGAGCTGAAGATGTCGGAGAAGCCGGCTCCACCGAACCGGCGGTCGCCGGCGCTCCCGCCGCTCGCGCCGGCACCGCTGAACCCGCCGAACAGGTCCGACGGGTCGAATTGCGAGCCGGCTCGCCCGGCACCGCGCCGGAACGCACCAGAGCCGAACAGCGAGCGCATCTCGTCGTACTCTTTGCGCTTCTTGTCGTCGGACAGCACGTCGTACGCCTCGGACGCCGCCTTGAACTTCTCCTCCGCATCCGTGTTTCCCGGATTGCGGTCGGGGTGGAGTTCCCGGGCCAGCTTGCGGTACGCCTTCTTGATCTCGTCGGTGGAGGCGGACTTGCTCACCCCGAGAACCGTGTAGAAGTCCTTCTCCAGCCAGTCCTTCGAACTCATCTAGTCCACCCCCTCCTCCTGAGGAAAGTCCCGGAAGTCCCGCCCGCCGGTAGCCGGCGAGCGGGACGCGAGTATCCGGTCACTCGGGGTCGGCCACCGCGACCAGGGCGGGCCGCAGCAGCCGCTCGCCCAGCGTGTAGCCGCGGCGCATGACCTCGACGCAGGTCGGCTCCGTGACGTCGGCCGATCTCTGGTGTGCGACGGCCTCGTGACGGGTCGGGTCGAACGGGTCGCCCTTCTCGCCGAACGCGACGAGCCCGAACTTGCCGGTGGCGGCGGTGAGCGCCTCCGCCACAGTGGCGAACGGGCCGACCAGGTCGCCGTGCTCGCGGGCGCGATCGAGGTCGTCGAGCACCGGCAGCAACGCGGCGAGCACCGCGCCGGTGGTTTGCTCGGCGGCCGCACCCCGGTCACGGTCGACCCGCTTGCGGTAGTTGGCGTACTCGGCCGTCACCCGCTGAAGGTCGCGCGTACGCTCGTCGAGCTCGCTCCGAAGCGCCTCGAGTTCGGCACCGAGTCCGGGGTGGGCAGGGGCTTCGGCCGGAGCCTGAGCGTTCTCCTCCGGCTCGGCGGCGCGATGGGCACCGCCGGCCGGCTCCTTGGCCTTCTCGTCCTCGCTCACAGATTCCTCTACTGCCTTGCCGTTCGGTTTGATCTTGCGGCGGTCACGGATGACGACCCGCTCGGTCGCCTGACCGTCGTTCTCGTCGTCCGCGCGGCTCACTTCTTGTCGTCCTCGACGATCTCGGCGTCCACCACGTCGTCACCGCCGGCCGAGCCCGGGTTCGCACCGGCCCCACCGCCGGGCGCCTGGGTGCCATCGGGACCGGGCGTGCCCTGCGTGCCGTCCGCGCTCTGCTGCGCGTACAGCAGTGAACCGGCTTCCTGGGAGACCTTGGCCAGGGTCTCGTGTGCGGCCTTGATCTTGTCGATGTCCGAACCGCCGAGCGCGCCACGCAGGTCGCCCAGCGCCTCGCTGATCTTGTTCTTGCTGTCCCCCGGCAGCTTGTCGCCGCTCTCCGCCAGGAACTTCTCGGTCTGCCACTGGAGCTGCTCGGCCAGGTTGCGGGTCTCCGCGTCCTCACGCCGCTTCTTGTCCTCCTCGGCGTGGTCCTGGGCGTCGCGCATCATGCGCTCGATGTCGTCCTTCGGCAGCGCGGAGCCGCCGGTGATCGTCATCTTCTGCTCCTTGCCGGTGCCCATGTCCTTCGCGGCGACGTGCACGATGCCGTTGGCGTCGATGTCGAAGGTGACCTCGATCTGGGGCACGTTGCGCGGCGCCGGCGGCAGGCCGGTGAGCTCGAAGGTGCCGAGCTTCTTGTTGTACGCCGCGATCTCCCGCTCGCCCTGGAAGACCTGGATCAGCACGGACGGCTGGTTGTCGTCGGCCGTGGTGAAGACCTCCGAGCGCTTGGTCGGGATCGTGGTGTTGCGCTCGATGAGCTTGGTGAAGATGCCGCCCTTGGTCTCGATGCCCAGCGACAGCGGAGTCACGTCGAGCAGCAGGACGTCCTTGACCTCACCCTTGAGCACGCCGGCCTGCAGCGCGGCGCCGACCGCGACGACCTCGTCCGGGTTGACGCCCTTGTTCGGCTCCTTGCCGGTGAGCTGCTTGACCAGGTCGCTGACGGCGGGCATGCGGGTCGAACCGCCGACCAGGATGACGTGGTCGACGTCGGCGACCTTGATGCCGGCGTCCTTGATGGCCTGCTCGAACGGTGCCTTGGTGCGATCCAGCAGGTCCTGAGTCATGCGCTGGAACTCGGCCCGGGACAGCGACATGTCCAGGTGCAACGGGCCCGCCGGGCCGGCCGTGATGTAGGGCAGGTTGATGCTGGTCGTGGTCGCCGCGGACAGCTCGATCTTGGCCTTCTCGGCCGCCTCACGGAGGCGCTGCAGCGCCATCTTGTCGGCGCCGAGGTCGATGCCGTGCTCGCCGCGGAACGTCTTGATCAGGTGATCGATGATCCGCTGGTCCCAGTCGTCGCCGCCGAGGTGGTTGTCGCCGGAGGTCGACTTGACCTCGATGACGCCCTCGCCCAGCTCCAGCAGGGAGACGTCGAAGGTGCCGCCGCCGAGGTCGAAGACCAGGACGGTCTGCTCTTTGGAGCCCTTGTCCAGCCCGTACGCGAGCGCGGCGGCGGTGGGCTCGTTCACGATGCGCAGGACGTTGAAGCCCGCGATCTCGCCGGCCTCCTTGGTGGCCTGGCGCTGCGCGTCGTTGAAGTAGGCCGGAACGGTGATCACCGCGTCGGTGACCTGCTCGCCCAGGTAGGCCTCGGAGTCGCGCTTGATCTTCATGAGCACCCGCGCCGAGATCTCCTGCGCGGTGTACTTCTTGCCGTCGATGTCGACGGACCAGTTGGTGCCCATCTCCCGCTTGACCGAACGGATGGTCCGGTCCGGGTTGGTCACCGCCTGACGCTTCGCGACCTCGCCAACCAGTACCTCACCGTTGCGCGCGAAGGCGACGATGGACGGGGTCGTCCGGGAACCCTCCGCGTTGGCGATGACGGTGGGTTCGCCTCCTTCAAGAACGCTGACGCAGGAATTCGTGGTGCCGAGGTCGATTCCGACCGCACGTGCCATGTTCGCTTCCTCGCTTCTCACGGGCCTTCAGTAAGTTCGGGCCGTTCGGCGCCGCCCGAGGGCGCGCTCCACAAGTTGAGTGGACCGGACTCAATGATGCCACGCCCGATCACCCCGTCAAGTTGAAGTTGAGCCAAGGAGACGCAAGTCGATCCCTGGGGAATGGCAAGGTACCCGTCCGGTCACGGCCATGCCGTACCTGTTGTCTGCGATGCATAGATCGGGCACGCTTTAACCGTGACGACGCACGGTGACGCGGTCGGTCCGTCGGCCTCCGCCGCCGCCCCCGCGCCGATTCTGCAGAACGACGATGTCGATGCTGCTCAGCCTGACATCGTCGGCGTCCGGCCGCCGTCGCCACGACCATCCGACAGTACGGGCAAGGCCGCGCCCGAGGATCCAGTAGTCGCGCCGCTCGAGGCGCCCGCCGACCCGCCGGCCGAACCGGTCGCCGCACCGGCAAAGTCCACGCCGGACGTCCCCCCGCCGGCCGCGTCAGCCCCGGACGTCCCGCCGCCGGCAGCGTCACCCCCGGACGTCCCGCCACCGGCCGCGTCTGACCCGGACGTTCCGGCGCCGGCTGGGGACGAGCCCACCGCGGCCATGGAGCCGCCGGCCGACGAACCCACCGCCACGGCCGACAACGTGCCCGCCCCGACAGTCGGGCCTCCGGCCGACGACGAGACGGCCGTGGCCGTGTTCGAGCCGCCCATGCCGGTCGAGCCGCCGCCGGCTGTCGGCGCGCTGGCGGAGGCGCTGTCCCGGCTCCGCGCGGCGATCGGTGGGGCGGCGTACCCCCTGGTCATGCCGTCGGCCGACGAGGCGCGACGGGTCGGCGCGGCCCTGGTGTCGCAGCTGGACGACTATCTCTTGCCGCGCCTGGCGCGGCTCGACGCTCCGCTGCTGGTGGTGGTCGGTGGCTCGACCGGCGCGGGCAAGTCGACGCTGGTCAACAGCCTCGTCCGCGCGCCGGTGAGCGCAACCGGCGTGCTACGCCCGACCACCCGCTCGGCGGTGCTGGTGAGCAACCCGGCCGACCTGCCGTGGTTCCGCAAGGGCGAGCTGTTGCCAGGGTTGATCCGCACCACAGACTCCACGGACGACCCGCGGACGCTGCAGCTGGTCGCGGCGCCGGCACTCGCCGCGGGGCTCGCCCTTCTCGACGCGCCGGACATCGATTCGGTGGTCGACCGCAACCGCCAGCTGGCCGCGCAGCTGCTCGCGGCGGCCGACCTGTGGTTGTTCGTCACGACCGCCGCGCGGTACGCGGACGCCGTCCCGTGGGAGTTACTGACCACGGCCCGGCTGCGCGGCACGGTGATCGCGCTGGTCCTGAACCGGGTACCGCCGGGGGCGGCCGGGGAGATCTCCGCCCATCTGGGCGAGATGCTCGCGGCGCACGACATGGCCGCGGTTCCGCTGTTCGTGCTGCCGGAGACCACACTGGACGGTCAAGGGCTGCTCTCGGAAGCGGACATCCGGCCGCTGCACGACTGGTTCGCGCAGCTGGCGGCGGACGCGAACGCGCGCTCGGCGGTGGTCCGGCAGACGCTCGACGGCGCGCTCGCCGCGCTCGGTCCCGCGGTCGACGGGTTGGCCGACGCCGCCGACGACCAGGCCCTGGCGGCCCGGGTGCTGGACGAACGGGTCTCCGCCGCCTACCGGACCGCGAAGCGGACCGTCGAGCAGGGTTTGCAGGACGGGCGCCTGCTGCGCGGCGAGGTGCTGGCCCGCTGGCAGGAGTTCGTCGGCACCGGCGAGTTCCTGCGCACGCTCGAATCGCGGGTCGGGCAGCTGCGGGACCGGCTGGTCGCCGCGCTCACCGGCCGTCCGGCGCCCGGCCGCAGTCTTCAGGCCGCGCTCGAGTCGCAGCTCGTCACGCTGCTGTGCGGGGTGGCGGCGGACGCGGCGGAGCAGACGTACTCGGCATGGCAGGCGCATCCGGCCGGTGCCGCGCTGCTGGTCCCGTCGTTGCAGAAGCCGTCGGCCGACCTGCCGCAGCGCGCCGACCGGATGGTCCGGGACTGGCAGCTGTGGGTGCTCGACCTGGTCCGCGCGGAAGCCGGCGACAAGCGAGTCGTGGCCCGCGGCGCCGCGTACGCGGTGAATGGCCTCGGGCTCACCGTGATGATCGCGGTGTTCACGGCGACGGCGTTCATCCCGACCGGCGTCGAGGTCGCGGTCGGCGCCGGCACCACGGTCGCGGCCCAGAAAGTGCTCGAGGCGATCTTCGGCGACCAGGCCATCCGCACGCTCGCGAACCGCGCGCGCGACGAACTGCTGATCCGCGCTAACCTGCTGCTCGACGCGGAGGCGGCCCGGTACACCGACCGGACCTCGGCGGCCGGTCTCGATGCCGAGCCCGGCGCCGGACTGCGGCGCGCCGCCGCGGACGTGGAAAACGCCAGGGAGGAACTCGCGTTGACCGCCGCCGCTATCGCTGCCCTCCCGCCGGGCGGCACACGATGAGTCTGGTCGACAAGGTGCGGGGTGCGCTCGTCCGTGACGACGGGCGGGTGGATGCTCAGCAGCTCATCGAGCGGCTGGACGCGCTGTCGCGGTTCTTGCGGCTGGTGGACCCCTACCTGCCGGACGGCGACCTGGTAGCCGCACACACGCTCGTCGAACGCGCCAGCGGCCGGCTCGCACTCTCCCAGGACCACACGGTCGTCGCGCTGGCCGGCAGCACGGGCAGCGGCAAGTCCAGCCTGTTCAACGCGCTGGCCCGGCTCAAGCTGTCGCCGGTCGGCGTCCGCCGGCCGACCACCGGCGCCGCGTACGCCTGCGTCTGGGGACCGCTGGAGCAGGCGAACCGCCTCCTCGACTGGGTCGGCGTACTGCCGCGGCAACGGTTCGTCCGGGAGAGCGCGCTGGACGGCGACGACGAGGCCGCGCTGCGCGGCCTCGTGCTGCTGGACCTGCCCGACTTCGACTCGGTCGAACGCGGTCATCGCCTCGAGGTGGACCGGCTGCTCGGCCTGGTCGACCAGGTGGTGTGGGTGGTCGATCCGCAGAAGTACGGCGACCGCATCCTGCACAACGCCTACCTGCGGCAGTTCCGGGCGCACGCCGACATCACGATCGTGGTGCTGAACCAGGCCGACCGGCTGTCCACGGCCGACACCGACGTGGTGCTGACCGACCTGAAGCATCTGCTCGAGGAGGATGGGCTGCCGACCGCACCGGTCATGGCGACCTCGGCGAAGCAGCCGGGAATGCTCACCGAGCTGCGCGAGACGCTGGAGAAGACGGTGGCGGAACGGCAGGCCGCGCTGCGCCGGCTGTCCGGCGACCTGGACACGGTCGGCGAGCAGTTGGCCGGCATGATGGGGCCGCCGGCCGCCGAAGACGAGGTGGACCGCGCGACCGTACGGCAGCTGGCGGAGGCGCTCGCGGTGTCGGCCGGGGTACCCGCGGTGGCGGAGGCAACCGGGAACGCGTACCGGCATCGGGCCGCGGCCAGCACCGGGTGGCCCGTCGTCCGCGGGCTACGCAGGTTGCGCCCCGATCCGCTACGTCGCCTCCACCTGGACTCGGCGCCGCCGACCACCGATGTCGTACCGCGTACCTCGGTGCCGGAGGCGGACGCCGCGCAGCGGTCGGCGGTCGGGCTGTCCGTACGCGCGGTCGCGGCGCGGGCCGCGGCGCCGCTGCCTGCCGTGTGGGCGCCGCCGCTCAACGCCGCGGCTCGTTCCCGGATCGCGGACCTACCGGACGCGCTCGACCGCGCGGTCGCCAAGACCGATCTCGGCATCAGCCGCAAGCCGTTCTGGTGGCGGGCGGTCGGGCTGCTGCAGTGGGCGTTCGTGCTGGCCGCGCTGGCCGGCCTCGGCTGGCTGATCACCGGGTACGCGCTCCGCGCACTGGGGCTGCCCGCGGTGAACTATCCCAAGGTCGGCGAGGCACCCATACCGACACTGCTGCTGCTTGGCGGCCTGGCGCTCGGGTTCCTGTTCTGGCTGCTGCTCAAGCCCATCGTCAACTGGGCCGCCCGCCGTGCCCAGCGACGGGCGGAGCAGCGGCTGCGTGCCGCCATCACGGAGGTGGCTCGCGAGTACGTGGTGGCGCCGGTCCGGGACGTGCTGCACGCGTACGCCCAGGCGCGCGAAGCTCTCACGGCTGTGCGTTCTGAATAGGTCCGGCGGCCTTCCCGGCGGGTACGCTCGCGGCATGGCGGCACCCCAGACCCCGTACGAAGCAGTGCTGAACGCCGCCCGTGACGTGGCAAAGCTCGACTGCGCCCTGGACGCCGAGATGCTCGGCACCGCGCTGCTGGGCAGCGTCTACGCCGTGGCCGAGACTGATCGTGCCGGGGCGGTCCGCGACTTCGTCGGACAGTTCCTCAGCGCGACGACCCGGCGACGTACCGCCGCGGCCACCACGATCCGTGAGGTCTTCGCGAAACTGGTGCCGGACGCCGCGGGCGCGGACGAGGTCCGCCGTAGCCCGCAGGCGCCGGACTGGGTCTCCCAGCTGGGCCGGGTCCGGCCGACGGGCTGCTACGCGTACGGCGACGTCTACGGCGACCAGACGTCCTACCTCGTCACGTTCGCGTACGAGGACACCCGCGAGGGCGGCCCCGAGCACGCGGTCGTCGCGCTGGTCGATCACAACATCGGCATCACCAAGGACGTCTTCGTCGGCGGTCCGGCCGACCGCATCCTGGGCCAGGTCCGGGAGATGTGCGCCGCCGACGACCTGACCTGGTTCCGCGAGGAGGATCCGGGCCGCCTGCGCGGCGAGGTGAGCCGCTATCTCGAGGTCACCGACGAACTGGGCGATCTGCCGTCCGACGGCTCGCTGGCCACGGACCGGGCGCTGGCCGCGGCCCGCCTGGCACTGCTGCCGATGTCGACGGTCCCGCCGCTCGCCGAGCCGCCGGAGCTGTCCGGCCCCGACCGCGAACGCATCCTGCGCGACTTCCTGGCGTCGCCCGAGGCCGCCAGCTACGGGCTGGACGGCGTCACGGCCGACGACGAGCTGGCGTCACTGCACTTCTGTCTGAGCCTGATCATGGACCACGCGGCGAGCCTCCCGGATCCTGATCCGCTGCGCTGGAGCCCGGCGGTGGCCGGCCTGTTCCTGCTCGACTGGGTGCACCGGCGCGCCGTCCTGGACATGGACGACGCGGCCATGCTCCCCCGGGTGGCGCGTGCCTGGTCGGCGTACGCCACCCGAAAGCGCGACCTCCCGGAAGCCGCCGCGGAGCAGACCTTCGGAGTGGTGGAGGAGATGATCCCGGAGTTCGCCCGGCTCTACGCCACGGGCGAGCGTCGCAGCCCGGCCACGGCCGCGGTGGCGCAGCTCATCTCGGAGGGCGTGGACCCCAACGACGCCGCGGCGATCGACGCCTGGATCGAGACGAACCGCCACCGCCTCACCGACGATCCGTCTTAGTGCTCCGCGTGGTGGCGGCTAACCCGGCCGTACGCCTCGCCGGACCGCCCGGACAAGTACGGATAGCGAACTAACGCCTAATTTCGGGACTGTGATCTACCCGATGTGTGGCGGCTCTCACGTTCTCTGCCAGGATGGAGGCGACGGCACCGCCGCCGTCCTCCGCCGACCAGCGGGGCGCGGTGGGGACCGTCACTCCCCGGCGGGGCCATGGCCCGCGCCGAACCGCCGCGCGGCAACCTCACCCGGGTCAGGCGCGGCGCCACAGCGGTCAGCCGCGGACGGGCAACACCCGCCGTGGGCGCAGAGATGAACAGGGAGACACGGATGGCGAACGGCGAGAGCGAACCCGGAACGGACGTACCAGCCGGCGAGTTCGTGCAACTGCTGACCCCGGAGGGCGAGCGCGTCGACAGCGTCACCACCGCGGACGGCGTGACGTATTCGGTGGACTTCACCGACGACGAGTACCGCGAGCTGTACCGGGACCTGGTGACGGTCCGCCGGCTCGACGCCGAGGCGACCGCGCTGCAGCGGCAGGGCGAACTCGGCATCTGGGCCAGCCTGCTGGGCCAGGAGGCCGCGCAGGTCGGCTCCGGCCGGGCGATGCGGCCCCAGGACATGGCCTTCCCGACCTACCGCGAGCACGGCGTCCTCTACACCCGAGGCATCGACCCGATCATGCCGTTCGGCCTGTTCCGCGGCGTCGACCAGGGCGGCTGGGACCCGGTGAAGTTCAAGTTCAACACGTACACGATCGTGATCGGCGCGCAGACCTTGCACGCGACCGGCTACGCCATGGGCATCACCATGGACGGCAAGACCGGCAACGCAGACGGCGAGGCGGTCATCGCCTACTTCGGCGACGGCGCGACCAGCCAGGGCGACGTCAACGAGGCGTTCGTCTGGTCCGGCGTCTTCCACGCCCCGATCGTGTTCTTCTGCCAGAACAACCAGTACGCGATCTCCGAGCCGCTCGAGCGCCAGACCCGCATCCCGCTCTACCGGCGCGCGGCCGGCTACGGCTTCCCGGGCGTACGGATCGACGGCAACGACGTGCTGGCAAGCTTCGCGGTGACCCGGGCCGCGCTCGACCAGGCCCGTCAGGGTCAGGGTCCGACGCTGATCGAGGCGTACACGTACCGGATGGGCGCACACACCAGCTCCGACGACCCGACGCGCTACCGGATCGCCAGCGAGGTCGAGTCCTGGAAGGCCAAGGACCCCATCGCCCGGGTCAAGGCGTTCCTGGTCAAGCAGCAGATCGCCGACGACACGTTCTTCGGTGAGGTGGACGACTCCGCTCGGGACCTGGCGCTGCACTTGCGCGAACGCGTGCTCGCCATGCCCGATCCCGAGCCGATCTCGATGTTCGACAACGTGTACCCGAACGGCTCGCCCGAGGTGGACGCCCAGCGCGAGCAGTTCGCCGCGTACCAGGCATCGTTCGAGGGGAGCGTGCACTGATGGCCGAGACAGTCACCCTGGGCAAGGCCCTCAACCACGGGCTGCGCCGGGCGCTCGAGAACGACCCCAAGGTCATCATCATGGGCGAGGACGTCGGCAAGCTCGGCGGCGTCTTCCGGATTACCGACGGCCTGCAGAAGGACTTCGGCGAGGATCGGGTCATCGACACCCCGCTTGCCGAGTCCGGCATCGTCGGCACCGCGATCGGCCTGGCCATCCGCGGGTACCGGCCGGTCTGCGAGATCCAGTTCGACGGGTTCGTATTCCCGGCGTTCAACCAGATCGTCGCCCAGGTCTCGAAGATGTTCTACCGATCGCTGGGCAACGTACGGCTGCCGATCGTCATCCGCATCCCGTACGGCGGTGGCATCGGTGCGGTCGAGCACCACTCCGAGTCGCCCGAGGCGTACTTCTCGCACACGCCGGGCCTCAAGGTGGTCACCTGTGCGAACCCGGCCGACGCATACCACATGATCCAGCAGGCGATCTCGTCCGACGACCCGATCCTGTTCTTCGAGCCCAAGCGCCGGTACTGGGAGAAGGGCCCGGTCGAGCTCGACGCCGCGCCCGACTTCCCGCTGCACGCCTCCCGACTGATTCGGGAAGGCACGGACGCGACCGTGCTGGCCTACGGCCCGATGGTCCGCACCGCCCTCGACGCCGCGTCGGCAGCCACCGACGACGGCCGCGAACTCGAGGTCATCGACCTGCGCACGCTGTCGCCACTCGACATGGGCCCGGTCTACGAGTCGGTCCGCAAGACCGGTCGTTGCGTGGTCGTGCATGAGGCACCGGGCAACCTGGGTCTGGGCGCCGAGATCGCCGCACGGGTCACCGAGGAGTGCTTCTACTCGCTCGAGGCGCCGGTGCTGCGGGTGACCGGCTTCGACGTGCCCTATCCAGCCGCGCGCGTCGAGGAGGATTACCTGCCCGATCTCGACCGGGTGCTGGACGCCGTCGACCGCACGTTCGGGTGGTGAGGCCGATGTCGCGGATCAAGGAGTTCAACCTGCCCGACCTCGGTGAGGGACTGACCGAGGGCGAGATCCTGTCGTGGCTGGTCAAGGTGGGCGACTCCATCGAGCTCAACCAGCCGATCGTCGAGGTGGAGACCGCGAAGGCCGCGGTCGAGATCCCGGCGAAGTGGGCCGGCGTCGTCACCCGCATCTACGCGGAACCGGGCACGACCGTCGAGGTCGGATCGCCGATCGTCGCTATCGACACCGAACCGTCCGCCGGCCCGTTGCCGTCCGACGACGCCGGGCCGGCTCCCTCCGCCGAATCCCTCGCGGCCGTCGAGAAGGCGCCCGAGGAGGGTGCGGTCGAGCCCGGCATGATCGGTGGTCCGGCTCCGGGCGGCCGTACGGCCGTGCTGGTCGGTTACGGCCCGAAAACCACAACCGCAAAACGCCGACCCCGATCCGGTACGCCCGCAGGGTCCCCAACCGCACCACCGGCTCCACCGCCTGCGGCGGCTGCCGGCGGTCCGGTCGCGGCCCCGACCACACCGGAGGCGCCCGCGGCTCCGGCGCCCGCGGGTTCAGCCGCGCCCGTGGCTCCGGCCGTGCCGGTCAGCCCTGCTCCGGCCGGATCTGCGACCAACGGGCGACCCGCCGCGCCGGTGCTCGCGAAGCCGCCGGTCCGGAAACTCGCACGCGATCTCGGCATCGATCTCGGCGCCGTCACGGGTACCGGGCCGCTGGGTTCGGTGACGCGTGATGACGTACAGAAAGCCGCCTCGGGCGAGGCCGAGGCGGCCGAGACGGTCGTCACCGCGCCGGCCGCGGTCTTCGATGCGTCCCGCGAGCAGCGGATCCCGATCAAGGGCGTGCGCAAGCTCACCGCCGAGAACATGGTCGCGTCCGCGTTCACCGCGCCGCATGTCACGGAGTTCCTGACCGTCGACGTGACGCGTTCGATGAAGTCGCTGGCGCGGCTCAAGGCGCGGCCGGAGTTCCGTGAGGTGCGGGTCTCACCGCTCCTGCTGGTCGCGAAGGCCGTGCTGCTCGCGGTCCGGCGGCACCCGATGGTCAACTCGACCTGGTTGGGCGAGACGAACGAGATCGTCGTCAAGGACTACGTGAACCTGGGCATCGCCGCGGCGACCGAGCGCGGGCTGATCGTGCCGAACGTCAAGGACGCCGGCCGGTTGACGCTGCGCGAGCTGGCTGAGGCGCTGAACGCGCTGGTCCAGACCGCGAAGTCCGGCAAGACGCCGCCAGCCGACATGCAGGGCGGAACGCTTTCGATCACCAACGTGGGCGTGTTCGGCGTGGATACCGGGACGCCGATCCTGCCGCCGGGCGAGGCCGCGATCCTGGCGTTCGGGGCCATCCGTCCGATGCCGTGGGTGCACAAGGGCAAGATCAAGGTCCGCCAGGTCACCACGCTGGGGCTGTCCTTCGACCACCGGATCGTGGACGGCGAGCTGGGCTCGAAGTTCCTCCGCGACGTGGGCACGTTCCTCGAGGATCCGGAGGGGGCTCTGCTGTCCTGGACGTAGGCATACCGAAGGACATTCGGCGAATGGACTCCCCAGCCTTCGATCATTAGGCTGGTGCTCGAGATCACCTCGCAATCAATTGGCAACTCGTCTTCCAGTGACGCACAATTGGTTAGCACAAGACGCGCGACAAAGACGAGGCCGATGAGGCCGGGGAAAGAAGTGAGCACCACCATGAGCATGATCGACCGCATTCGACACCGCCGAATGATCAACCGCCAGAACCGCGCCATCGACCGCGCGTGGCACTCGGCTCCCACCCAGGCCATGCGCGACGAGATTGCCATCTTTGCCCAGCGCAAGGTCTACTGATCCGGTCGCGACGTCGTACGGCCCGACAGCCACGACATCGCACCGCCCAGCTTGACAGTCACGACGGCCCGCCCGATCCCACCGGGCGGGCCGCCGTCGTTCATCTTGCCGGCCGGCTTGAAGTCATAGCGGCCCGCCCGGTCCTCACCGGGTGAGCCATCGTCGTTTCATCGTGCCGGCCGCGTCATCGGGCTCGGCCGCGGCTCACCGACACCGAATGAGTCATCCTGGGCGCGGCCGCGCCACGCTCCGGCCTGCCACCCCGGTCGACTCCCCGTCCTGCCGTTCAATCGGAGTTTCGCTGGGCGCCGCCGTCTTCGTCGTCTCGGTCCCGGCCCGGTCGGCATCGTTCTGTCCGGGTTTGCGGAGCCGCCCACGACCTCTTCGGATGTACACCGGGATTCCGACCATCCGCAACGCCCGGTACGGTTGGGCACGGTTGCCACCTCGGCTCCGCCAGCCAGGGCGGCGACCGATGGTCACCGTCTCGCTCCCCACGAGCCGATGGCCACGGCCGGGTCGAACCTGGCACGGCCGACGGTGATGGAGGAGGCGCGTATGACGTCCGAGGGGCAGTACGCCGGCCGACAGCCGGCCGAGGCCACGTCGGGCGGCCAAGCCGAGCCGTTCGGCGACGACGGCTTCCCGCCGGACTCCGACGGTCAGGGGCGGGCGTCATCGCCCCCCGCGGCCGGATTCCCCACCTCGTACGCACCACCGCCACAGTCCACCCCGAACGGTGGCTCGCCCTTCGTCGTGCCGACGGTCTTCGGCCAGTCGCCAGCCGCCGACAAGCCTTCATCGGGGCGGCCGCTCCCAGATGCCTCTGCCAACCGGTACGGCAATCCCGCCGCCCAGCCGGGACAGGCACCGCTGCCCAACCCTGCCGACCGCACCACGCCTCCGCCATTCTCCCCACCCCCACCGTCCACGGGATCCGCGCGAGTGCCGGGTACCGGTGGGGACGCCGGCGCTCTGCCTCACCGCAACAGCACCCTTCCGCAGCGCGGTTCGTTGGCTCCTGGCGGTCCCGTCACCGGTTCTGCCGCCGTCTCCGGCTCGGCCTCGGTGGCTGGCCCCGGCGCACCTTTCGGAGCCCCCTCGACCGGTGGCCACGGATCGGCCCCCGTCACCGGTCCAGGTGCAACCCCCGGATCCCCCTCCGCAGGCGCTGGCTCGGCATCAGTCCCCGGCTCGGCCCCATTCCCCGGCGCTACTTCTGGGTCGGCTTCGGTTGCCGGATCCGGGTCCCCGTTCGGCTCGCCGCCACGCGACTCGCGGGCAAGCGAGGCCGACCAGACCGTGCCTCCGTCAGCCTGGGCCCCGCCCCCGGGCGTCTTCGGACCGGCGAGCTCGTCCACGGCGAACGATCCATTCGGTCGGGCCCCCGAGCCGCACCCCTACCGATCGGCCGACGATTTCTCGGGCGATCCGCTCGACGGTCCGTCCGGCGGCTTCACCGGCTTCGCCCCCGGCTCGCCCACGAGGGGCCGGGCCGCCATGGAGGACCCGGATCGGCTCGGCGCTTCGCCGGGTTCGCCCTTCGGCCGGGCAGGTTCCCCGGCGGATCCGCAGGGTGCGTCCGCAGCGTCCCGCTTCGAGCAGTCAGGGTCTTCGCCCGACCGGCCCGGCCTACCCCTCGCGTCGCCCTTCGACCGGCCGAGCGGCCCCTCCGACCAGCCCGGCTCCTCCTCGGCCTGGCCCTTTGACAGATCCGGCAGCGCCTCCGATCGGCCCGACGCACCGTCGGCCTCCCCCTTCGACCGGTCCGGCAGCCCCTCCGACCAGCCCGGCTCCCCCTTGGCCTCGCCCTTCGACAGATCCGGCACCCCTTCCGATCGGCCCGATGCACCGTCGGCCTCGCCCTTCGACCGGCCCAGCTCGCCGTCCGCCTCGCCCTTCGACCGGCCCAGCTCGCCGTCCGCCTCGCCCTTCGGCCGGCCTAGCTCATCGGCGTTAAGCTCCGGTCCCGCGGGGATCGAGCCGGCCGACGCGGCGCCGGAGTCCGGCGCTCGGCCGGGGTACTCCGACCCGTCATCGGACCGGCCCGCCGCGGCCTCCAAGGTCCCGGGCTCTGCATCGGACCTGCCGCCGGTAGCTCCGCTCGGGCGACCTGGCTCATTGCCGGAACGCCCCGCCTCCGGCGCGCCAGGTGGCGTCCGGCCGCCGGGCATCTCAGCGTTCGGCGACCAACGCGTACGCGTTCCCGGGGCCACTCTGACCGGCCTGCCCGACGCCCCGCCGGCCGCCCGCCCGCCCCGGGCTGGCGATAGTGCCGGCGGCCGGCCCGTACGCCCCGCGTCGAGCGGCCAGGAAGCCTCCGACAGCGCCGCTCTCCCGCGCCGGACCGACAACGGCCTACCGGTTCGTAGCCAGCCCTACGGCACCGCGCCTCCGTCTTCCGCCCAGCCGGCGTCCGCCGACGAGGAGTCGCACTCGGCGTCCGGTACGTCTCCAGCGTCGTTCCCCTTCGGAACGTCGCGCGATTCCGCTGAGCGCCAGTCGTCGCCGGGCTTCCGGCCCGTGGGCTCGGCGCAGCCGTTCGCCGGCGCGACCGACTCGCCCGGCTTCCGGCCGTCCGGATCGGCGCAACCACCCGGCGGCTCCACCCACTCGCCGGGCTTCCGGCCGTCCGGGTCGGCGCAACCAACCGGCGGCGCGACCGATTCGCCAGACTTCGGCACCCCAGAGGCGCCGTCGCCAGACTTCGAGCCCGGACAACGCTTCGGATCCGCCGCATCCGCAGCAGTCCCGCCTGTTCAGTCATCGCCTGGATATCCGCCCGCTGAGCCCGCGCTGCCCGGCCGGTCACCGGCTCAGCCTGCGTCATCCGGCCGGTCTCCGTTCACAGGTCGATCGTTCGGGGAGGAACCACCCGGCGAACCGCAGTTCGGCCGGCCAAGCGGATCTACGCCGAGCGATCAGCCCTCTGGCGGACCCGTGCCCGCCGAGCACCCGTTCGGCGCACGAGGCCCCGAGAACGCCGGTCCGGCGGGAACCAGCAGTTACGCCCAACGCGTTCCCGGCGCGTCGTTCGCCGCGAGCGGAATGCCGGCCGCCGTGGAGCCGCGCAACAGCGCCGTGCCGCAGCCGCGCGATCCCGCCGAACGTCCCGCGGTCGGGTCGGCCCGCGCGGTGTCCGCCAGCGCCTCCGTGCCCGTCGCCAGCCGCGTCGCGCCGTCCCAGGGGGACCAGATCCCGCCGCCGTCTGCCGCTCCGCAAGCCCGCGTCTACGGGCGCGCAACCCAGCCCACCGACACCGACGATGGCGGCGAGCGCGGAGCAGCGCCGGCTGCGCCGTACCACAGCCATCCCGAGCCCGACCAGCACGGACCCGGCGGCGGCGCAACGGCGGCTCCGCAGCCACCCGGTCGTGTCTCGGGTCGTGCCAGCGCGAGCGCTCGCGTCTCGCCGCCCGGCAGCCAGCCCGCGGCGCCCGCAGCGCCCGGGCACGGGCCGCCCTACCCCGAGCCCACGCCGGACGTCGCCGGCCGTGGCCGGGCGAACGTGCCCGGCAAACCGGCATCGCCGGGCCCCTACAGCGAGCTGACTACTGACATCTCACACCGCGGCCAGGCGACGGAGCAGCCGTACGTGCCCGCGCCCGCGCTGCCGTCGATGCACGCCCGGCCGCCGCTGGAGCACGGCTTCCCGCCACCGCCGGACGCCGACGAGAAGATCGAGCGTCCGGACCGCCCGCGAATGGGCGGCGTCTTCCCCGGCCCGGCGAGTCGCGCCACCGTGACGCCGCCCGGCCCGAACGAGACGACCAGCTGGCCGGCGGGCCCCGCCGACGCCGAACAGGGGCGCTTCGACCAGTTCAAGCCGGACGCCACCGCCAAGCCGGAGACGCCGCACGTCCGGATGCTGCCGGTCCTGCTCGGCGTCATCATCGGCGCCGCACTGCTGGTCGGGCTCGCGATCGGCATCGTCTGGCTCATCTCGCGCGGCTCCGACTCGGGCGGCATCAGTGTCAGCGCGGGCGACTGCGTCAAGCGCTCCGGGAACGAGGCGGTCAAGGCGGCGTGCGGCGACCCGGGTGCGTTCCAGGTCGTGTCGATCGCCGACACCAAAGAGCAGTGCGCCGACCCCGGACAGCCGTACGTGGTGAACCCGACGAATGATGGCAAGACCCAGGTGCTCTGCCTGAAGCCCAGCAGCTGATGCCCGACCTTCGTGGCCCGCGGGTCCGGGAGGCGGTGGCAAACGCACTGATCCACGGCGACTGGCGCGCCCGTCAACCGATCTCAGTCGAGCACTCGTCGGAATACGCAAAGATCAGCTCACCGGGATCACTAGTATCGGGCATAACGGTGCACAACATTCTCACCAAAGGATCGCGGGCCCGTCACCCCGCATTGGCCTCGGCCTTCCGACTTCTGGGGTTGGCGGAAGAAGTTGGGCAGGGCGTCGACCGAATGTACCGAGAAATGATCCGGTCAGGCCGCGACACTCCGGTTATCAGTGAGGACAAAGACCAGGTCACCGTGCTCTTTCGCGGCCAGCCGCCAAACACCCGGATCACCAAGTTCCTTGCTGCACTTCCGCTGGAGGAGCAAGAGGACACCGATACGCTGCTGATCGTTCTCACGCTTTGTCGAAAGCGCACAATCGATGCTGGAGAGCTCGCACCAATCGTCCAGCGCTCAGAAGCCGAAGCGCAGGCAGCGCTACGACGGTTGTCGGGCGAACCCACCTCGATTCTTGAACCAACGCGGGGCACGATCAACAGAATTCGTCCAAAGTATCGGTTGACCGCCGACGCTATTGCCCGACTCGGCAATGCCGTTGCCTACCACGGCAGGACAAGCGACGAGATCGACCGCAAAGTAGTCGAGCACCTTCGGGACTACGGAGAAATCAACAACAGGACACTACAGCGGCTATTTGATGTAGACGTTTATGCAGCCCGAGATATGCTGCGCGATCTGGTATCTCGAAAAATTGTAACCAGGACATCGGAGCAAAGCCGCGGGATTGCCGTTCGCTACGGTCCTGGCACCGCGTTTCCGCAGGCCAGGAAGACGGCCTCGCGAAAGCCGAGAGGCACAACGCACGAGTCAGACGAGGGCCAGCTGTTCTAGTTCGAATGAAACTTGCATGACCCGTGCGGTAATCCAGACAGCCAATTTCCCCAGGACCATTACCAGGTGATCGCGACGTCAGGCAGACTGGGTGCCATGACACAGCCTCCTACGCTTAGGGGACGAGTCCGCGCTCCGGAGCTGCGAGGGCGGGGGTGGCTCAACACAGGTGGCAAGGAGTTGACGCTGGCCGACCTTCTAGGTCGTCTTGTCGTCCTAGATTTCTGGACCTTCGCCTGCATCAACTGCCTGCATGTGCTGGACGAGCTGCGGCCGCTGGAGGAGAAGTATCGCGACGTACTCGTGGTAGTCGGCGTGCACTCGCCGAAGTTCGAGCACGAGCGTGACCCCGACGCGCTGGCCGCAGCCGTCGAACGGTACGGAGTCCACCACCCGGTGCTGGACGACGCGGACATGGTCATGTGGCAGCAATACGCAGCCAAGGCGTGGCCCACGCTCGCGGTGATCGACCCGACCGGATACCTGGTCGCGTCCATGGCCGGCGAAGGCCACGCCGAGGGTCTTTCCCGCCTCATCGACCAGCTGATCGCCGAACACGAGGCCAAGGGCACGCTGCACCGCGGCGACGGCCCGTACGTGCCGCCCGCCCCGCCGGAGACGCCGCTGCGCTTCCCCGGCAAGGCGATCGAGCTGCCCAACGGCAACCTGCTGGTGTCCGACTCGGCGCATCACTCGCTGGTCGAGCTCGCCGGCGAGGAGGGCGAGGAGGGCGAGCAACTCGTCCGGCGGATCGGGACGGGCGAACGCGGAAGCACCGACAGCCCGCCCCGGTTCTCGGAGCCGCAGGGACTCTGCCTACTGCCGGAGCACGTTGCCGAGGTGGCGGGCTACGACGTGGTGGTCGCCGACACCGTCAACAACCGGTTACGCGGCCTCAAGCTGGACAGCGGCGACGTCACCACGATCGCGGGCACGGGCAAGCCGTGGCGCTCCACCGTTGACGACCACGCCCACGACGCGCTGGCCGCCGACCTCTCGTCGCCCTGGGACGTGGCCTGGTACGGCGGAAAGGTCATCGTCGCGATGGCCGGGATCCACCAGTTGTGGTGGTTCGATCCGATCAAGCGGACCGTCGGCGTCTACGCGGGCACTACGGTCGAGTCCCTGCGCGATGGCCCCCTCCCCGACGTCTGGATGGCCCAGCCGTCCGGCCTGTCCGTGGCGGGCAACCGGCTCTGGATCGCCGACAGCGAGACCTCAGCGCTGCGGTGGATCGAGGACGGCGAGCTGCACACCGCGGTCGGACAGGGCCTTTTCGACTTCGGCCACGTCGATGGCCCGGCCAAGGAAGCCCTCCTGCAACACCCGCTCGGGGTCGCGGCGCTGCCGGACGGTTCGGCGTTGGTCGCCGACACCTACAACGGCGCGGTACGGCGGTACGACCCCCACACGGATACGGTGTCCACCATCCAGGGCGGCCTCTCCGAACCCAGCGACATACTGGTCACGGCAACGGGCGACGTCATCGTCGTCGAGTCCGGAGCGCACCGTCTCACCCGGCTGGCACCCGGCGCGGTCGAGACGGTCATCGGCGCACGCCACCGCACCGAGCGGCCGCCATCCCGGCTGTCGCCGGGCGACGTCACGTTGGACGTGGTCTTCACTCCGGCGCCCGGCGAGAAGCTCGACGAGACGTTCGGGCCGTCCACCCGCCTCGAGGTGTCGGCCTCGCCGCCGGAACTCCTGCTGGACGGAGCCGGCGTGACCACCGACCTGTCCCGCCGCCTCGTGGTGAACCCGGCCATCTCCAAGGGCATCCTCCAGGTGGTAGCCCAGGCCGCGACCTGCGACGCGGACGCGGAACACGCCGCCTGCCACCTGACCAGGCAGGACTGGGGCGTACCGGTGGTGATCGAACCGGACGGCCCGGCGCGCCTGCCGCTGATCCTGCGGGGCATGGACTCTGGCGCACCTCCCCAGGGCTAGGCGAAGGGCGCCACCGTCAGGCCGGCCGATTCCAGCGCGGCACGTACCCGCTCGGCGAGCCGTACGGCGCCGGGCGTGTCGCCATGTACGCAGATCGACCGCACCACGGACGCCACCCGGGAACCGTCGACTGCGGTGACCGCGCCCTCGACGGCCATTCCCGCCGCTCGTGCCGCCACTGCGTCGGCGTCGTGGATCACCGCGTGCGGAGCGGAGCGCGGGACCAGCGTGCCGTCGGCCCGATACGCGCGATCGGCGAAGCCCTCGCCGACCACCGTCAGCCCCGCGTCCGACGCTGTCGCGGCCAGCACGGAACCGGGCTGGCACAGCACCGGGAGCGACGCATCATAGCCGGCGACCGCCGCGACCACCGCCGACGCCTGGCCCACGTCGACGGCCGCGGTGTTGTAGAGCGCGCCGTGCGGCTTCACGTAGCGCACCCGCATGAACATCAGAGATGTGGACGAGCGCGCCCAACTGCCGGGCGGTCGCGGCCGCTTGGCGACCTGCTGCGCCGCTACCGAGAACGAGGACCTGGGTGGGTTCACCGGTCCCACCGACGGGGGACGGTCGCGGGGAGGCAGCGGCCGAAGGCATCCGCGGCGGTCAGCACCGCTTGGTAGCCGACGACCTGGTTCTGGGAGGTGAGGGCGTCCATCGGTTGCGCATGGGTGAGTGTGCGCGGGACCAGGTCAACACCGATCGCGGTGAGACCCTGGTCGGCCCATCGGCGGATTGGCAGGGGAATCTGCAGCGGTTGCAGGAGACAGATCAGCGCTTGTCCGGCGCGAAATCGGTGTGTTGATGCGGTGTTGGGTGGCCGAACACCGAGGAAGATGTCTGCGGCGTCGAACAGGTCGGACCGCGAGACGATCCTCGCCCCGCCGTCGGCGTAGCCGCTGTCGAGGAAGTAGGCCCGGCGCCCGGCCCCTGCTTCGACCAGGACGTCGAGGCCTAGATCCAGAATCGGCCCGATGGCCTCGGTACGAGTGCGACGCGTCGTTCACCGGGCGCGGTTTCGGTGTAGACGCCGACCTTCACGGTTCTCATCACCTGCGTGACCTTCCGGGTGATAGTAAGGACGATACGCGTCGACGATCGCTTGCCGGTGCAGGAGGGGGGAATCGGGTGGTTGGGGGGCGTTGGCAGTTCTGGATCGACCGTGGTGGCACGTTCACCGACATCGTCGCCCGGATGCCGGATCGCCGGCTGGTGACGCACAAGCTGTTGTCGGAGAACCCGACGCGCTACCACGACGCGGCGGTAGCGGGTGTCCGGGCGCTGCTCGGCACCCCCGGCGCGACGCCGATCCCGTTCGACCAGATCGAGGCGGTGCGGATGGGGACCACGGCCGCCACCAACGCGCTGCTGGAGCGCACGGGCGAGCGCACCGCGCTGGTCATCACGAGAGGCTTCGGTGACGCGCTGCGCATCGGCTACCAGAACCGGCCCCGCATCTTCGACCGGCACATCGTGCTGCCCGACATGCTGCACGAGCGCGTGATCGAGGTAGACGAACGGATCACGGCCGACGGCACGGTGCTGCGCGCGCCAGATCTCAGGCAACTGGTCACCGAGCTGCAGCACGCCCACGACGAGGGCATCCGCGCCGTCGCGGTGGTCTGCATGCACAGCCACCTGCACCCGGCACACGAGCGCCAGATCGGAAGACTGGCGGCGCAGGTCGGCTTCGGCCAGGTCTCGTGCTCCAGCGAGGTCAGCCCGTTGATGAAGCTGGTGCCGCGCGGCGACACCACCGTGGTCGACGCGTACCTTTCGCCGGTGCTCCGCCGCTACGTCGACGCCGTGGCGGACCAACTGCACGGCGTACGGCTGATGTTCATGCAGTCCAACGGCGGCCTGGCGGAGGCGGGGCATTTCCGCGGCAAAGATGCGATACTGTCCGGTCCGGCCGGCGGCATCGTCGGCATGGCGCGCATGTCGCAGCTAGCCGGCTTCGACAAGGTGATCGGCTTCGACATGGGCGGTACCTCCACCGACGTGTCGCACTACACCGGAGAGTACGAGCGGGTGTTCCACACCCAGGTGGCCGGCGTACGGCTACGCGCACCGATGATCGACATTCACACCGTCGCGGCGGGTGGTGGATCGATCCTGCACTTCGACGGCGCCCGATACCGAGTCGGGCCGGACTCAGCCGGGGCCGACCCGGGCCCGGCCTGTTATCGCAACGGAGGGCCGCTGACGGTCACCGACGCTAACGTGATGCTCGGCCGGATCCAGCCCGGCTACTTTCCACGCGTGTTCGGCCCGGACGGCGACCAGCCACTGGACGCTGCCGTGGTGCGACAGCGGTTCGCCGACCTGGCGGCGAGCATCTCGCAGCAGGCCGCCGACAAGCGGGGCCCGGAGCAGGTCGCCGAGGGTTACCTGCAGATCGCGGTCGCCAACATGGCCAACGCGGTGAAGCGGATCTCCGTGCAGAAGGGCCACGACGTCACCGAGTACGTGCTCACCACGTTCGGCGGCGCCGGCGGGCAACATGCGTGCGCGGTGGCCGACTTGCTCGGTATCCGCACCGCGTTGGTACCGCCGATGGCCGGGGTGTTGTCCGCGCTCGGCATCGGCCTCGCCGACACCACCGCGATGCGAGAGCAGTCGGTAGAGGCCCGCCTGGAGCCCGCGGTAATGCAGCGGTTGACCGACATCGCGGACACCCTGGAGGCGGCGGCGCGCGCGGAGCTGCTGGACGAGGACATACCGGCCGAGCGGATCCGGGTAAGCCGGCGGGTGCAGCTGCGGTACGACGGCACGGACACAGCGGTTCCGGTCGACCTGGTCGGACCGGATGCCATGGTGGCGGCGTTCGAAACGACCCACCGACGAACGTACTCCTTCCTGATGGGCCGGCCGCTGATCGCCGAGGCGGTCACGGTCGAGGCGATCGGGCTGACCGAGCAGCCAGACCTGCTGCACGCCGGCGAGCCGACCGACCAGCTCGGCGGCGAGCCGACCAGGCAGGCGGTGCCGGTGGCGACGGTACGGTTGTACACAGGCGGAGCGTGGCGGGAGGTGCCGCTCTACGTGCGGGAGCGCCTGCGCCCCGGCGACATGCTCAGCGGCCCCGCGATCGTGGCCGAGGCCGATGCGACCACGGTAGTCGACGACGGCTGGCAGACCGCGGTGACACCGTACGGGCACCTGCTCATGGAACGGGTGCGGCCACGCGCGCAGGCATCCAACGCGGCCACCGACGTGGACCCCGTGCGTCTGGAGATCTTCAACAACCTTTTCATGGCGATCGCCGAACAGATGGGCGCATGCCTGGAATCGACTGCGCAGTCGGTGAACATCCGCGAGCGGCTGGACTTCTCGTGCGCATTGTTCGACCCGGACGGCAATCTCGTCGCCAACGCACCGCACATCCCGGTGCACCTCGGTTCGATGGGCGCAAGCGTCAAGGAGATCATCCGCCGCCGCGGCACCACCACGAAGCCCGGCGACGTGTACACGATCAACGACCCGTACCACGGCGGCACCCACCTGCCCGACATCACCGTCGTTACCCCTGTCTTCGGCGCCGAACGGTCCGAACAGAAAATCTTGTTCTACGTCGCCTCCCGCGGCCACCACGCGGAGATCGGCGGGCTCACCCCCGGCTCCATGCCGGCCACCAGCCGCAACGTGCACGAGGAGGGCGTGCTCTTCGACAACTGGCTGCTGGTGGAGAACGGCCGATTCCGCGAGGAGGAGACGTTGCGGCTGCTCACTGCGGCGCCGTACCCGTCCCGCAACCCGACGACCAACCTGGCTGACCTGCGCGCGCAGATCGCCGCGAACGCCAAGGGCGTCGAAGAGGTCGGCGAGATGATCGACCACTTCGGCCTCGACGTGGTGCAGGCCTACATGCGACACGTGCAGGACAACGCCGAGGGCGCGGTACGCCGAGTCATCGACGCCCTCACCGACGGCGAATACCGCTACGAAATGGACTCCGGCGCGGTGATCTCGGTGCGAGTCACCGTGGACCGGGCCGACCGCAGCGCGACGATCGACTTCACCGGAACATCACCGCAGCTGGAAACGAATTTCAACGCGCCGTCGTCGGTGGTCACCGCGGCGGTTTTGTACGTCTTCCGGACCCTGGTCGCCGATGACATCCCGCTCAACGACGGATGCCTGCGCCCGCTGCGCATCGTGGTGCCGGACGGTTCGATGCTCGCGCCGGTCTATCCCGCAGCCGTGGTCGCGGGCAACGTCGAGACGTCGCAGGCAATCACCGGCGCGCTCTACGCCGCATTGGGCATTCAGGCCGAGGGATCCGGGACCATGAACAACGTCAGCTTCGGCAACGAATGGCACCAGTACTACGAGACCGTCGCCTCCGGTTCCGGGGCCGGCGACGGGTTCGACGGAGCGTCGGTGGTGCAGACCCACATGACGAACTCCCGGCTGACCGACCCCGAGGTGCTCGAGTGGCGGCTCCCGGTGCTGCTCGAGGAGTTCGCCATCCGACGGGGCAGCGGCGGTGCCGGGCGGTGGCGTGGCGGCGACGGGGCCGTGCGTCGCATCCGGTTCCGTGAACCGATGACGGTCAGCACCTTGTCCAGCCACCGGCGGGTGCCGCCGTACGGCCTGGCCGGCGGCTCACCTGGTGCCCTGGGAACCAACCGGGTCCAACGCGTGGACGGCAACGTCATCGACATGGCCGGATGCGAAACGGTCGACGTGCAACCCGGCGACGTGCTGGTAGTCGAGACACCCGGCGGCGGCGGATACGGCCACCGCTGACCCGGCAGCCTTCGCTGCCGGCCGTTCGTCGTCGGCTACTCGGTTCCGGGCGGTATGACGGTTAGGGCCTGCAGAGATTCAACACGCGGTCTTGATGTTCGGTGGCATGGTGATGCCGTTGGCGGCCGCGTAGTTGTAGAGGTCGCGGATGGTGGCGATTGTGTGCGGGCTGGGTTGGATGGTATGTCCGGCCTGCTGGAGGAGCTGGCGGATCTCGCGGAGCTGCCTGTTGATGGTTTCGGGTCGGACGGTGAACAGGGCAGCGAGGGCCACCTGAGGCAGGCCCAGCCGGTGGTGCAGGGTGGCGGCCAGGAGCCGGTCGGCGGGGGTGAGTACGGGCCGGCGGCCGGTGCCGGGCGTGGTCAGGCGGGGGCGGTGACCGCGGCGTTGGTGCAAGCTGGTCTCGCGCTGCTGTTCGTGCAGTGTGAGCAGGGTGGCCAGCAGGGTGTCCCATTCGGGTTGGGGTAGGCCGGTCAGCGCGGGGTGGCGCAGCCAGGCCAGGTCGGGGCTGGGCTGATCGAACGGGTCCGGGGCGGTGTTGACCTGCTCATAGGGTTCGGGAAGCAGGGTGTAGTTCCAGTCGGGGTGCCAGTCGTGGCGGTGCAGCGGCAGCGCGGCGATCTGCCGGTCGCTGACCCGCACGCCAGCGTTGTAGCTGTTGAGGTCGAGTTCGGCGTGCACGCGCAGCCCGGTGCGGGTGGTGGCGGCGGCGATCGACTGCACGATGACTTCGTGGCTGGTCAGCGGCCGGCCCCGCCAGTTTCATGGTGATGTGCGAGAACAGCCGGTGCTCGATCTTGTTCCATTTGGAGGTGCCGGGCGGGAAGTGACAGACGGTGATCTCCAGGCCGGTCTGCACGGCCAGCGCGGCCAGCGCGGCCTTCCACGCGCGGGTGCGGTAGCCGTTGGAGCACCCGCGTCCGCGGTAATCAGCAGCCGCCGGGCGGTGGGGTACTCGTTCTGGCCGACTGTGGTCCACCAGCGGCGGATCGACTCGACGGCGAACGCGGCCGTGTCGTGGTCGATGCCGACGTTGACCCAGCCGGTGTCGGCGGTCAGGTCGTAGACACCGTACGGCACCGCCTTGCCCAGCTCCGCGTCCGGGAAGTCGTGCGTGCGGGTGGCCACCGGCTCGCCGGCTGGGCGCCACTGCCGGCCCGCGTTGGCGAACTCGCCGACCAGCTCCTTCTTCTTGGTGTCCACACTGATCACCGGATCAGCGCTGTCCTGATGCGTCGTCCACCGCAGCGGCGACATGGGATCGCCTCGCTCCTACGGTTCGACCAGGGCCAGCAACGCCGGCCGCAGGCCCGGGTCCAGCGCGGTAGCCCGTTTGCGGCCCCCGCCCGGCCGGCGCACCCGGCCCAGCGGTGGCGCACCCGCGTCCAGCTCATCGACACCCGCCGACACGGTCGCCTCCCGCACCCCCGCAGCCTGCGCCACCGCCCGGATCCCACCATGACCGAGCACCCGCGCCTCGGCCGCCATCAGCAACCGACGCTGCCGCTCGTCCAGATGCGGAAAGATCACCTCGAACTTCGCCGCAAGCTTCTCCCGAGCCTCCACCATGACCGCAATACCACAGCAACGACCGGAATCCCGCGAAGCTACGACTTGTTTCTCTGCATGCCCTAACTACAGGGCCTTGTCACTAGTGCGGATGCGCCGGTGACGGCCACCCGGGCCGGCTCGGAGAACCGCAACGCGCGTCCCATCAGCGTTGTCTCGAGGACCGCGGCCGACTCCGGGTTGCCGACGAGCGCGTTTCGCGAGTCGCGCGGCGGGCGGGTCCAGCGCCCCGGACCGCGGCACGCCCAGATGCGCGTACCCGGGACGCCCGAGATCCTGCACGGTGGTCAGCGGCCCAGCCCGCACGACGGTGATCATTTCGCCACCAGGCGGACGCGGGTGCCGGGGGTGAGCAGGGCCGGAGGCTCACGGCGTACGTCGAAGAGGTTTGCGGTCGTGTGACCGACCAGCCGCCACCCGCCTGGCGAGGCCGTGGGGTAGATGCCGGCGTAGCCGCCGGCGAGCGCGACGGCGCCGGCCGGCACCCGCGGCCGTGGCGCGGCCAGCCGCGGCACCGCCCACTCGTCCTTCAACCTGCGGAGGTACGCGAAACCGGGCGCGAATCCGCAGAACGCCACGGTCAGCTCGGTGTCCGTGAGCCGTGCCACGGCGCGGTCCCGCGTGATCCCCCACCGCTCGGCCACGTCGTCCAGGTCCTCACCGTCGAACGCGGTCGGGATCTCGACGAGTGGGGAATCCGGCACGCTCGCCGCGTTCTCCTCGGGAGCCCAGGTTCCCAGCAGCGACGCGGTGCCCGGCGCGACGCCGTCGAGCAGCACCGTACGGGCGCCCGGCACGATGTCGACGACGGCGAGCTCACCGGCCTCGCGGCGGCGCCACAGCTCGACCCGCCACGCTTCGACGTGGGCGCCGTCGCGACATTCGATCAGCAGCGCGGAACTGCCGGCGCGTCGTATGTTCATGACGCAATCTTGCCGCGTGAGCGGGTTCACTACCCGCGAGTAACCTACGCTGTCGTAACCTGGAGCCCGTGACGATTTCAGCCCCGTTCCGGATGAAGCCGGCCGACCTCGGCAAGCCGCGGCTACGCGGCCGGCTGCACCAGTACGCGTTCTTCGTCGCGCTGGCTTGCGGCGTCGTGCTGTGCTCGATCGCCGCGAGCCGACCCGGGATCGCGCCGCTGCTGAGCTGCGTGGTCTACAGCCTGACGGTGTGCGGGCTGTTCGGCGTCAGCGCGCTCTACCACCGGCGGATCTGGTCCGAGCGTGGATACCAGATCATGCGCCGCCTGGATCACTCGATGATCTTCATCTTCATCGCGGGCACCTACACGCCGTTCTGCGTGCTGCTGCTCGGCCCGGGCAAGGCCGCACTCTTCCTCAGCCTGATCTGGGCCGGCGCGATCAGCGGGGTTGCGTTGAAGATGATCTGGCCACACCTACCGCGCTGGGTCGGGGCGCCGCTCTATCTGGCGCTGGGCTGGGGCGCGATCGCGATGCTGCCCGAAGTCCTGCATCGCGGTGGCGTCACGGTCCTCGTGCTGATCGCAAGTGGCGGCGTCGCGTACAGCGTGGGTGCGGTCTTCTACGCGCTGCGCCGGCCGAACCCGTGGCCGACCGTCTTCGGCCACCACGAGTTCTTCCACGCGTGCACGCTGGTCGCGGCGCTCTGCCACCACATCGCGATTTACTTCGCGCTGTACGCGTAACGTCCGCGAGCTCGCACGTCCGCGCGTCGATGCGGGCCGCCCTCCGGCCTCGGAGGGGGCCCGCTTCAATGTCAGTAACCGGGCGGCGGGGGCGGCGGCGGGTCCTCGCGCGTCTCCCGGTATTCGCTGACGTAGCGGCCGTCGCCGCGTACCACGGGCCGGCTCTGGCTCACCACCGTGGTGCGCCGCCGGCTGTTCCAGTACCAGACCGTGATGATGAGGCCGACCAGGCCGGCCGCCATCAGCACCCAGCCGACGATGTTGATATCGATGCCGCTGATATGTGCGTTCACGGCGAACGCGAGGATCGCGCCCAGCGCGAGAAGGAAGATGCTTCCGCCGATGCCCATGGGGCCCTCCTTGATAGTCACCCCGCCACGGCAGGCGACCGCGGTCGATGCGTCGACGCCGTGTTTACCCCGGCGCGCGAATCCTCAATCAGGCAAGCTGGACGTGACCGACGCACCAAGCGTCGCGAGGGCAATGCCGGAGATGGAGGCGCCATGACCGAATGCACCGAGCGCAGCGAGGGCCATGAGGGCATGGCTGAGGAGGCGCTGCCATGACCACGAGGACCCTCATCCTGCTGCGCCACGCCAAGTCGGAGACGCCCGACGCAAAGCCGGACTTTGAGCGCCGGCTGACGAAACGCGGCCAGCGGGACGCCGAAGCCGCCGGCTCCTGGCTTGCCGACCAGGGCCTACGCCCCGATCTGGTGCTCAGCTCCTCGGCGACCCGCACCCGGCAGACTTGGCACGGCGTCGCCGTGGCGCTCGCGGAGGCCGACCCGGATGGCGAGGCCCCGGAGGTGCGTTACGAGCGCGACCTGTACGACGGCGGCCGTACCGAGATCATCGACCTGTTACGGGCGGTACCGGACGGCATGGCCACCGTCCTGGTTATCGGCCACAACCCGACCATATCCGATGTGTCCATTTTGCTCCGCCGGGACGACGGAGGCTGGGAAGGTCTCAAGACGTGCGGCATGGCCGTGCACCGGGCCGACGGTCCATGGTCCGAGACCGAGCCCGGCTCGATGGAAATCGTCGCTGAGCACACCGCTCGCGGTTAAGGCCGGCGGGCATCGTTGTCCGCCGGCCTCAGCCGTTCACGAACGGTCAGAACGCCTCTTCGGGGAGATCCATGACGTCGAGGGTCGTGTTCTCGATGATGCGGCGGTCGGCGCCGACCCGAGGCAGCACCTCGCGGGCAAAGAACCGGGCGGCCGCGACCTTCCCTTCGTAGAAGTTCGCGTCCGCTCGGCTCAGCTCGCCGCCCAGCGCCTTCAGGGCGACCTCGGCCTGGCGCAGGAGCAGCCAGGAGATGATGACGTCACCCAGCGCGAGGAGCACGCGGCGAGAGGTCAGGCCCACCCGGTAGAGCTCGCGGGTGTCGCCGTCCTGGACCGCCTGCAGCCAGCCCATTTCGACGCCCAGGATGGCCTGCAGCTCGCCGAGCGCCTTGCCCAGCGCCAACCGCTCCTCCTTGAGCTGGCCGTTGCCGGCCTCGGACTCGATGAAGGCCTGCATCTCGGTGGCGACCGCGGCGAGTGCCTGGCCTTGGTCCTTTACGATCTTGCGGAAGATCAGATCGAGGCTCTGGATCGCGGTCGTGCCCTCGTACAGGGTGTCGATCTTGGAGTCGCGGATGTACTGCTCGAGCGGGTAGTCCTGCAGGAACCCGGAGCCGCCGAACGTCTGCAGCGACTCGGCGCCGAGCAGCTCGTATGCCCGCTCGGAGCCCACGCCCTTGACCAGCGGCAGCAGCAGGTCGTTGATCCGGCCGGCCGCCTTAGCGGTCTCGGTGTCGCCCGCGGCCTGGGCGATGGCGACCTTGTCCTGCCAGGTGGCGGTGTAGATGACCAGGGCGCGGAGGCCCTCGGCGTACGACTTCTGCAGCATCAGCGAACGGCGTACGTCCGGGTGGTGGGTGATGGTCACGCGCGGAGCGGCCTTGTTGGAGTTCTCCGTGAGGTCGGCGCCCTGGACCCGGTTCTTCGCGTACTCCAGCGCGTTCAGGTAGCCACTGGACAGCGTGGCGATGGCCTTTGTGCCGACCATCATGCGGGCGTACTCGATGATCATGAACATCTGCCGGATGCCGTCGTGCACGTCGCCCAGCAGCCACCCCTTCGCCGGCGTGCCGTGCTCGCCGAACGTCATCTCGCACGTGTTGGAGACCTTGAGGCCCATCTTGTGCTCGACGTTGGTGGCGTATACGCCGTTGCGCTCGCCCAGCTCGCCGGTCTCCGGGTCGAAGTGGTACTTCGGCACCAGGAACAGCGACAGACCTTTGGTGCCCGGCCCGCCGGCGCCTTCCACGCCCACGGGACGCGCGAGGACGTAGTGGATGATGTTGTCGGTCAGGTCGTGCTCGCCGGAGGTGATGAAGCGCTTGACGCCCTCGATGTGCCACGAGCCGTCGGGCTGCGGGATGGCCCGGGTCCGGCCGGCGCCGACGTCGGAGCCGGCGTCCGGCTCGGTGAGCACCATCGTCGAACCCCACTGCTTGTCGACGAAGAGCTGCGCCCACTTCTTCTGCTCCTCGGTGCCCTCGATCTGCAGCACGTGCGCGAACGAGGGGCCGTTGGAGTACATCCAGATGGGGGCGTTGGCGCCGAGCACATGCTCGGCGATCGCCCACCACAGCGCCCGGGGGGCGAGGGTGCCACCGAGTGCGCTCGGCAGGTCCAGTCGCCAGAACTCCGAGGCCATGAACTGGGCGTACGACTTCTTGAACGACTCCGGAAGCGGCGCGGTGTGCGTGGCCGGGTCGAAGCGAGGCGGGTTGCGGTCGCCGTCGGCGTAGCTGAGCGCCAGATCCTCGCGGGCCAGCCGGTTGACCTCGGCGAGCACGTCGCGGGCGGTGTCCACGTCGATCTCGTCGAACGGTGCCTGGCCGAACGCATGATCTGCCCCGAACGCCTCGAACAGATTGAATTCGAGGTCGCGCAGGTTGCTCTTGTAGTGAGTCATCGGTGCCTGCCCCGCTTTCCGGACGCGAGTTACCCGTCAGTAACTCTCACTGTATTACCCGCCGGTAGCGGTCGACAAGACATCGGCCGATGTGTGATCAACGACCAAAATTGAGGGTTCCTGGCTTCAGGCCGTATCCGTCGGTGGCCCGCGATTCGTTGCTCCGACGGCCGAGGAGACGCAGCCGGCCGCTGTCTAGCTCCCGGCCGCGCCCACCTCCCAGCTCGGCATGGGCACGGTGGCACCGTCGTCCGGCCCGACGTACTCCAGCAACACCACCGCGATGTCGTCGTCGAGCTGGCCGTGCACCCAGTCGATGAGCGCGGTCTCGAGCGACGCCAGGCCGTCGCCGACGGTGCCGTGGCCCAGCAGGCGCCAAGCCCGGTCGGTGGTCGGGAAGAACTCGCCGTCGCGGCGGGCCTCGCCCAGCCCATCGGTGAACAGCAGCAGGCGGTCGCCCGGCTCGAGGCGTTCGACGCGTGGCTGCGCAACCGGCATGAAGCCGAGCGGCGGCGCGGTCGCCGGCGGCTCGAGCGCGATGACCTGACCCCGCCTGAGCAGCAGCGGCGCGGGATGTCCACAATTGACGATCGTGAGCGTGCCGCCGCGCTCTTCGACCAGCGCCGCGGTGACGAAGTCCTCGTCGCCGACGCTGCGGGCCACCGCCCGGTCCAGGTCGGCCACGATCGCCCGCAGATCTGGCCTTTCGTACGCGACATGCCGGTACGAACCCAGCACGATGCTCGCCAGCCGGACCGCGTCCAGACCCTTGCCGCGCACGTCACCGATGATCACTCGTACGCCGTACGGGGTGTCCAGGGCCTCGTAGAGGTCGCCGCCGATGTCGGCCGCGGCCGTCGCCGAGATGTAGCGCCCGGCGACCTGGAGCGAGCCGAGTTGGGGCCCGAGCGGGCGCAGCACGGCCTGCTGCGCGACGGCCGCGAGGCGCAGCAGCTCGGCGATCTGAGCGGCCTGACGTTGCCGCACCGTCGCCACGGCGGCGGCGACGCCGGTCGCGAGCACAATGCCCAGCGCGTTGACCATGCCGGTCACGCCCAGCCGCCCGTCGGCGGCCACGAAGACGACGCCGACCGCGGTGGTGAGCACGCCGATCGCGAGCACGGTCTGCCAGGACGCGAACACCGCGGCGAGGAAGGGGACGGCCACGAAGAGGCCGATGTAGTTGGCCTGGGGGCCGTCGGCGAGCTCGACCGCTGAGATGACCGCGAGCAGCGCGAGGGCCGCGCCGAGGCCGGCGCGGGATCCTGGGCTCAACGGGCGACGGCCCGGCGGCAAAATAGGCATGGCTACGCCGAACAGCATGCCTGATCGAGGCGAGCGGCTGCATCAACTTGACCCGTAGTCTGACGAGGTTCTGACCGCCCGGCACGCCGTCATCATTCGGTCGGCCGCCTATACCCCGCGCCGGTGACAGGATGTCGGCGTGGCATCCGACCTGCGTAATCGGCTGCGGGCCGAGTTCCGGTGGACGGACCCGGGCCTCGACAGCCAGGTTCTCGTCAGCGACCGCTCGGGGTGGTGGCGTGATCCGCGCATATTGCGCGAACTGGGGCCGGCACTGGCGGCGCTCTTCGCCGACGCTCCGCCACCGACCGTCGTCGTCGCCCCGGAGGTGACCGGATTCCTTGTTGGACCGCTGGTCGCACGGGCGTTGGGCGTGGGATTCGTCGAGGCCTACCGGGCGGGTGCCCGCAGGCCCATCGCAGAGCCGATGACATGGGCGGACGTGCCCGCCGACCATCGCGGTGACGCGCAGCGACTCGGCGTACGCAACCGCCTGCTGGGTCCCGGTGATCGCGTCCTGGTGGTGGACGACTGGGCCGCGACCGGCGCGCAGGCTCGCGGCCTGTATGCCCTGATCACCAAGCTGGGCGCGACACCGGTCGGCACGGCGGTGATCGTCGATGAGTGCCCGCCGGCGGTCACGGCCGAGCTGGACATCCGCAGCCTGCTCACCGGCGGCGACCTGGAGCCGCCGGGCTAGGTTCGCCATTCGTCGGTCACCGTTTGTCTTGCCGAAGAGTGGCTGCAGCGTCCGCATAAGACCGTCCACAGTGGGTCCCAAACTGTCGTACCCCGCACGTATGCTCCGCATGCCAGATCGGCACTCTATTGAAGTGGGTGACTTCTATGAGCATCACCATGCGTCGGTCCGCCGTCTTGGCGCTTGCGACCGTCGCCGGAGCCGTCGGGGCCCTGGCAGTGCCCGCGGTCGCCCAGGCCGACGTCGTCACCAACGGCTCGTTCAGCATGAGCGGCGACGCCGGCGACTACATCACCCAGGGGCTTTCCTACAGCTACTCGGCCGCCGCCGGCGACACGCTCAACGCCACGGGCGGGCCGGCGATCTTCCACCTCAACATCAACGGCGCCAACGGCGATTGGTGGTCGCTCGACCTCGCGGCGCCCACCGGTCAGACACTGCAGCCAGGCGTGTACGAGGGCGCGACGCGGTATCCGTTCAACGGCGGCGGCGCCGGCCTGGACGTCTCGGGGAACGGCCGCGGCTGCAACACGCTGACCGGGTCGTTCACGATCCAGTCGTACAAGCCCGGCAGCAACGGCGCCGTCGAGGAGATGCAGGCGTCGTTCGAGCAGCATTGCGAGGGCGCCGCGGCGGCCCTGCGTGGCACTGTCACCATCGGCAACCCGACCCCGCCGCCGTCGGTGGACCTCGGCGTCGGCATCTCACCCCATGGCACGTTCAGCAAACTGAACGGCCGGGCCACGGTCGGCGGCACCGTGACCTGCAGCGTGGACGCCCCGGTAACGGTCGCGGGCGAGGTCACCCAGGTGAAGAACAGGGTGTTGGTCACGGGCCCGTTCTCGGCAAACATCGACTGCACCGCCGGCGCGCCCACGGCGTGGGAGGCCACGGCCACGCCCAACAGCACGAGGCCGTTCCTGGGCGGCATGGTCGAGGTACACGCCGTGGCGACGGCAACCGATTCGACGGGCAACACCATCGGGACCGCGGAGGCAACCGCGGCGGTGAAGCTGGTCAAGGGCTGATCGCAGGCTGGGCCCCGGTGGGCCGGGCTCGGCCTGGGTGGGGCCAGGGCTGGATCCGATCAGGTACGAGAACGGGTCCAGCCCGCCAGCACGCCGCGTGTCGGCTTCCAGCCCGTGGGCTCGTATGTGGCGAGCCCGCGCTGGACGTACGGGTCGTCGGTGATGAGAGCGCGGGCCTCGTCCTCGGAGTCGACATCGAAGATGATCACTCCACCGGTAGGCGGGTCCTGCCGCCCGGCGGCGACGACGAGGCCGCGTTTCTCCAGCCCGTCCAGATACCGCATGTGATCTTCGCGTGCCTTGTCGACCTCGTCGAGCGGCGCGAGATATGTGGAGATCATCAGATACACCGTGGCGTTCCTCTCACCCGGCCGGGACCCCGCCGCAATCGTACGATCGATCCCGTGGATGAGTTCGGACGCTACGGCGTGTGGGCATCGCGCCGGCTGTGGCCTGAGGACCCGGGCGAGCTGGCCGAGGCGGCCGTGGAACTGGAGTCGCTGGGTTACGGCTCCGTGTGGATCGGCGGCACTCCGACGGACGACCTCGCCCTGCCCGAGGCGATCCTCGCCGCAACCAGCAGGCTCGTCGTCGGCACCAGCATCGTCAATATCTGGCGCAGCGACGCGGCCGTCCTCAACGCCAGCCACGAACGAGTCCGTACGCAGTTCCCGGGTCGCTTCTACCTGGGTCTGGGCTCGGGCCACGCGCCAGCGGTGGAGGCGACGGGCCAGAAGTACGTACGCCCCGTCAGCAAGCTGCGCAGCTTCGCCGAATCGCTGCCGGACGTACCGCCCGAGGAACGCCTTTTCGCCGCCCTTGGTCCCAAGGCGCTGGAGGCGGCCCGTGATTTGTCCGCCGGCGCGTTGCCGTACCTCGTGCCGCCGGCACACACGGCCGATGCCCGCAGGATCCTCGGCCCGGATCGCCTGCTGATCCCCGAGCAGAAGGTCTTCCTGGGCACAGATAAGGAGGTGGCCCGCGCGGTGGCCCGCAAGGCGGCAGGTCAATATCTGTCGTTGCCGAACTACGTCAACAACCTGCGCCGCTACGGCCTGACGGACGACGACTTCACCGGCCACGGTAGTGACCGCTGGGTCGACACCGTGGTGCTCTGGGGCGACGAGGACGCGATCCGCACGGGCGTGAACGCCCACCTGGCCGCGGGGGCGGACCAGGTGGCGGTGCAGGCGTTGTCCGCGACCTCCCACGGCGGCCTGCCACGCGCCGAGTGGCGAGCCATCGCCAAGGCGCTGATGGGCTGAGTTGGTGCGCTCAGCGCCGAGATCTTGGTGCTCTCCCGACGCTCGATTTGGTGCTATGTTGGTCTCATGACACGCATCACCGTCGACGTCAACGATGAGTGGCTAGAGGCCGCACGCGAGGAGTTGGGGACGGATACCAAGGTCGCGACGATCAACGCGGCCCTGCACGCGTTCGCGGTCCGCCGCCGGGCGGTCGACATCGTGGCGGCCTTCGACAGCGTCGAGATGGATTTCACCGACTCTCCCGATGCGTGGCGCTATGGCGGGGGACGTGACCTGTCACGGCTCGAGGAGGATGCTCGACAGGCCGAATCAGCCTGATGGCCGGCGAGATCTACCTCGCGGACACGTCGGTCTACGTGCTGCAACGGCGGCACCCGCAGGTGCGGCGACGGTTCGAAACGCTGCTGGCCGAGGGACGGCTGGCCGCCTGCCAGATGACCTCGCTCGAGTTCCTCAACAACGCTCCGGATCGGAAGAGCTACGAGACCCTTCTGGGCGCTCTCACCGGCCACCGGTGGCTGGACGTCAGCACCGAGGCCATGAACCGTGCCATGGCGACGCACCGGACGCTCGCGCGCGGGAGCCAGCACCGCAACTTCCGGCTGCCCGACCTGATCATCGCCGCGACCGCCGAGCTCGGTGGCGCCGCGGTGCTGCATTACGACGCCGACTACGACCGCATCGCGGAGGTGACCGGCCAGCCCGTCGAGTGGGTAGCACCGCGGGGAACGCTGTAAACGTTGCGCCCGCCGGGCGCGGCTCTTCAGCGTCGCCGCCGGACAGCTTGTGGTGTGGGTGAACCGGCTCGCGGTGCGCTGCGACCCCGCGTCTCGGGCGTCAGCACGAAGCCTCCGGCGTCGCCGCGGGACGGCTTGTGGTGTGCGCGAACCGGCTCGCGGCGCGCGTGCCCGGCGCCAGCAGGGAGACTCCGGCGCCGCCGCGCGCTAGCTTGTCGGCCAGGTGCGCCAGTTGTGCGAGGACCGGCTCGCGGTCGGGCCGCGCTGGCCCTGGTAGCGGGAGCCGTAGACGGCCGAGCCATAGGGGTGCTCGGCGGGCGACGACAGCCGGAAGATGCAGAGCTGGCCGATCTTCATGCCCGGCCAGAGCTTGATCGGCAGATTGGCCACATTGGACAGCTCAAGCGTGACATGTCCCGAGAAGCCCGGGTCGATGAAGCCGGCCGTCGAATGCGTGAGCAGGCCGAGCCGGCCGAGGCTGCTCTTGCCCTCGAGGCGACCGGCGAGCTGGTCGCCCAGCGTGATGACCTCGAGCGTGGACGCCAGCACGAACTCCCCGGGGTGCAGCACGAACGCTTCGCCGTCGGTGACCTCCACCTGCGATGTGAGGTCGTCCTGCTGCACGGCCGGGTCGATGTGGGTGTACAGGTGGTTGTTGAAAACCCGGAAGAAACGATCCAACCGCACATCGATGCTCGACGGCTGCATGAGCGCCGGCTCGAACGGCTCAAGGGCCAGGTTTTCCGACTTGATCTCGGAGACCAGGTCTCGGTCGGAGAGCAGCATCGCCACACTGTACCGACCGGGGTTGACTCCAAGGTGGCGGTGGCCTTCTCGTACATATGTTCGATATGATGTTGCCATGGCTTCCTGGTCCGAATTCGCCGCCGCCGAGCCCGCGCTGGCCGCGGCGATCCGCGCGCTTCTCCAGCAGTACGGCCCTGGCATGGGTTACCTCGCGACGGTGCGCCCCGACGGCGGCCCCCGCGTGCACCCGGTGTCGCCGGTCATCACAGGCACGGGCCTGTACTGCTTCCTCGTGGACTCCCCGAAGCGCCGAGACCTGGAACGCGACGGACGGTACGCGCTGCACTCCTATCCGCCGGAGGAGAGTGACGACGAGGCGTACATCGCGGGCCACGCCGTACCGGTGACCGACCGGGCGGTCATCGCCCACCTGGCCGGCGCGCTGCGAGCTTCACCCCAGGTCGACTGGCGGCTGTTCGAGTTGATGGTGGAGTCCGCCATGCTGCGCCGCCACGGCCCCACCGGCGCCCTGCCGCTGGCCATCACGCCCCGCACCCTGCCGATCACCCGGACGTGGCGAGACCCATCGGCGCGCTTAGCCGGCCGCCCTTTGGCGGCCACCGCGTCGTAGGCGCCGGCAGGACAACCGCGTCCTGCGTGCGGCGGGTTGCCGTCGAGCTGTGGAGGGAGACCAACAGCGTCACGTGCGGCCGGCGTCAACCCCGGAGCCGCTGCGCCACCATACCTGGGAATCGGGTACAGTGAGGCCGCTCGCGGGTGTAGTTCAATGGCAGAACATCAGCTTCCCAAGCTGACAGTGCGGGTTCGATTCCCGTCACCCGCTCCAACGACGAAAGCCCTGGTCAGGACCAATGTCCCGCCAGGGCATCCGTGTTGCTAGAGGGCTGAAACAGGGGCGCGTGCCACTAGCGTGCCATTAGCCGGTCTCGGCGGCCGGTCCGTCGGCCTGATCGGGCCGCCTCGGCTTGCGCTTGCTCGGCTTGCGCCGGGCCGCCTTCACCGCCTTGTCGATCGCGTCGGCGATGCCCTGGTCGGCCTCCCGGTTGGCGTGCTGGTAGATCAACGCCGCACGCGGGCTGTCGTGACCCATCCGCGCCATGATGTCGCGCAGGCTCGCGCCGGGCGCCCGCGACGCCAGGGTGTTGCCGGTGTGCCGAAGATCGTGATAGTGCAGGCCAGGAGCGCCGATCGCGGTGACCGCATCCGACCACTTCACGAGCTGGTTGAAGTTGCCGCGCCAGATCGTGCGCCCGCTCTCGCCGGTGAACACGAACGCATCAGGGGCGTCGCGGACGTGGCGGTCTACGTGCTGTTTCAGCACTGGCAGGGCCGCCTTGGGCAGGGCGATGGTCCGCGCCCCCGCCCGCGACTTCGGCGGGCCGAGGATCAGCCCGGTACCCCGGTGCTCGACGAACGCCTGGCGGATCCGCACGGTGCCCGCCACGAGGTCGATGTCGCGCCGTTGCAGCGCGACCGCCTCTCCCCAGCGCAGGCACCCGAACGCGGCGACCAGGATCAGCGCCCGAAAACGGTCCGACATCCGCCCGGCCAACGCGAAGATCTGCGGGACCGACAGCACCGGCCGCTCGGCAGGCTTCTCCTGATCGGCGCCGACCACGCGGCACGGGTTGACGCGGATCAACTCGTCTTCCCTCCGGTGCTCGAGGAGATCCTTGAGGACCAGACCGGCGAACTCATCGTGGCCAAGTTCAACGTTGACGAGAATCAGGAGACCGCGGACACTTGTATAGTGCAGTTGATCCAGAGCGCGGGTGCGTTTGCCGGCAGCGACCTGGTCACGTCGACCCCCGAGGGGCGGCCGAAAGCGGCCATCATTGACCAGCTCACGGAGTTCCTCCGTTGACGCCCGAGCTGAATCTGGCGGAGATGGCCGAGGTGCGCGTGGCTGGGGTCGATGGCGGGCCAGTCGCGCGGGCGGCCCGTGGGCGGCTGGCGAACAGGGGCGGTGCGTCGTGACCGCGCCGCACGAGAACGTCAAGATCTTCGATCTTCGCCCGGTGGAGGCAGTCGGCGGTCTCATCCCGGGCGGCCTGCACTGTGTGCCGATCATGGCGGCCCTGCCCGGTCTCGACATCGAAACCGACACCGTCGGGATCCTGCACGGCGCCGACGGCTTGCGCATTCTCGACCCTGAACCGCACGGGATCGGGCAGCGGGTCCTGAAGTTCTTCGAGAGCTGGGGCTACCAGGCCGAGATCATCAAGCTCTTCGACGAAGGCCTGCGTAAGGGCGAATCGCTGGTCGTCGTGCCGGCGTCGTATCAAGACCGGAACGGAATCGCTCGTCTGATGGCCAGCAACGGAGGTCACGCCGTCTACTACTTCGGTATCGGACACGTGGAGTCGCTGACCGGCCCTTAACCGCTCCCGAGGTTGGCGCTGATCCTGCCGCAGCCACATCTGCACGGCACTCCTAGACCACATCTGCAGCCCGGGGCCTCGCATCGGACGGCTCGCCGGGCGGGCCGCCGATGGCAATCCGCCCGAACCACCAAAATCACGCCATTACATCGCCCGCACTAGAGAACCTGGGACACCTACCCGGACATCACCAGGCGCAGCCGCACAGCGCGGGCGATCCGGTCAGCAGATGATCCCTTGTACTTGCCGCCCCCCAAGTCAGGGGAACGCACGGAGGTCTCTCGTCAAGATCTCCGTGCCATTAGCGTGCCACTAGGGTGGGCCGCCCGATGTCACTCCAGGCCACTTCGTGCCGCGCTGACCTGCGCCCGAGCCATACCGTCAGGGGATCTTGTAGGGTTCCCAAGCTGACAGTGCGGGTTCCCGTCACTCGCTACACGACGAAACGCCTAGTCACGGTAGCTGCCGAGGCCGGGCGTTCACCGTTCCCGGGCACTGCAGCTGCGGTCGTGCGGTTGAACCTTTGGTTCGGTCCGAGTGGCTGAGAGTCGCACTATGGTCGCGCTCAACCTGCCTGGTGGTCGCGCGCACTGGAGGCGCCGGCCTGGTCTGGCACGGCGGACCGGTCGCGCGCCGGACTTCGATCAAGCGGCGACCGGGGTATGGGGTCGAAACGCGATGTCGAGGTCTGCGTCCAGGGCGGCCGCCAGGCGGGCCAGCAGTGGCACTGTCGGGGTGGCTCCGCCGGATTCGAGGCGGGAGAGTTGCGGTTGTGTCATGCCGGCGCGCTCGGCGAGGTCGGCCTGGGTCAGTCCAAGTTCGGCGCGCCGATCGTGGACCATTTGGCCGAGCAGCAACGCCGCGCGAGCCTCTTCGTACGCGGCGGCGTGTTTATCAGCGGCAGTGCGCTCCCAACGAATGTGACGTGTCGTCATCGTCTGTCCCTTCCGTCGTGCCTCAATGCCATTTCCGCTCGAAGGTCTCAGTCGCGGGAGCGTGAGCATCGTGCCCAGACTCGCACGCGTGTTGGGCGGCGAGCCGTACCCAGGTGCCGCTGGAGTACCTCGCTGCTGGACAGCGAGCCACCGAGCCCTGGTATCCGCCCATCGCGCGGCGGGATGTAGTTGATCGTGTCCAGGACCGGCTTGCCGGCCGGCGGCCGCACCGGTACCGCCTGATAGGCCGCGGCGGGATGCTCACCACCACCAGGTCGGCCCCGGTGCGGGCGGCGAGCGAATCGCCGGTGTGCCGGAGGTCGTGAGGGTGAAAGCAGGCCAGGCCGACCGGGCGACAGAGTCGGTCCGGCGGCTCGCGCGGGGCTACGTGATCGTACCGAGAAGGTAACGTCACGCCGTGACCATTGTCGGGACCGTTCGCGAGTGGCACCAGGACGAAGGCTGGGGCGTCATCGACTCTGAGGAAACTCCAGGCGGGTGTTGGGCGCACTTCAGTTCCGCCGCGGTGTCCGGCTACGTGACCTTCACCGCCGGTCAGGCGGTGTGGCTGCAGTGGGAGAGCCCTGGTCAGGACGGATATCCCTTTCGAGCCGTGCGGTTCTGGCCCTACGGATCCGATGCGATTGACCGGCCCCAGGGACCGGCACCAGGCGACGCTTATCGCAGTGTCCTGTCCTTGTCGTTCGACGAGCCGGAGGACGGAGCGTAGTCCGAACTACGTTTCGCTCACACCGTTTCAAGACATCGATGACGGCGAGGACGTCATCCGTCATTGGCGTACGCGGGCGGCTGCCACCGGGATTTGGACAGTCGCGGGCTCTCCCACCACCGCATGCAGGACGTCGTCCAAGGTGATGACGCCGAGGGGGTGCCGGCCGTCGCTGACCAGCACGATGTGCCGGCGGTCGCGGCGCATGAACAGCAGCAGGTCGGCGAGGGTCTGGTCCGGCGGCACCACAGCAAGCGGCCGGATGACCTCGGCCGGGATGGGGCGGTGCCGCTGCGCATCTCCGTACCCGAGGATGTCCTTGACGTGCACGAAGCCCAACACCCGCCGGGTCTCGTGCTGGACCACCGGGAAGCGCGACCGGCCGCTGCGGGTCGCGAGCGCCTCGATCGTCGCCGGCGACGCATCGTCCGCGACCGTCGTGACGCTCGACCAGGGCCGCAACGTGTCCGCGGCGGTCCGGTCGTTGAGGCCGAGTGCGGCGTGGATCCGCGAGTACTGCTCGGAGCCGAGCAGGCCCTCGCTGCGCGCCTGGGTGACCATGCCGGCCAGCTCGTCGGCCGTGAACACGGTCTTGACCGCGTCGACCGCCTCGATCTTCCACAGTGACAGGACCGCCCGGGCCACCCATCGCATCGCGTTGAGCAGGGGCTTCGTGGCGGTGCAGAACGCCAGCATGAACGGGCCGAGCACCAGCGCCGACCGCTCCGGTCCGGCGAGCGTGATGTTCTTGGGTACCATCTCGCCGACGACGGTGTGCAGAGAGGCCACGATGCCGAGCGCCAGCACGAACGCGACCGGGTGAACGGCATCCGCGGGCAGGCTGGCGGCGGCGAACGGTGCCTCGATCAGGTGCGCCAGCGCGGGTTCGGCGATCGCGCCGAGGCTGAGCGAGCAGATCGTGATGCCGAGTTGCGCGCCGGCGATCATCAACGGGATCTGGTTCATCGCCGACAGCGCCCAGCGGGCCCGTTGGGAGGTCGCGGCGAGCGGCTCGATCACGGTCCGGCGGGACGCGATCAGCGCGAACTCGCCGCCGACGAAGATGCCGTTGCCGACCAAAAGCAAGATGGTGACCAGCAGCTTGGTCATCTCAGTCACCGGATTCCGGCGGCGCGACCACCCGGACCTGCTCGACGCGGTGCCGATCGACCTCGGTCACGGTGAATTCCCAACCATCCTCCTCGTACGACTCGCCGACGACCGGGATGTGACCGAGGCGGGCGAGCAGGAAGCCGGCCAACGTCTCGTACGGGCCTTCCGGCAGCTCGAAGCCGGTCTGCTCGGCCACCTCGTCCTCGCGCAGCAGGCCGTCGACCAGGTACGTACGTTCGCCGTCCGGCGCCGTCAACTCCGCGGTACCGGTTTCCGTGACGCCCATGTCGTACTCGTCGGTGATCTCCCCGACCAGCTCCTCGATCAGGTCCTCGACGGTCACCACCCCGTCGGTGCCGCCGTACTCGTCGACCACGATGGCCAGGTCGGCGTCGGCCGCCCGTAACGCCGCGAGCACCTTGTCCAGATCCAGGCTCTCCGGCACGTACACGGGCTCGCGTGCCACCGCGGACACCGGCGTCGCGGCGCGTCGCTCCGGCGGGACGCCCAGCGCGTCCGGCACGCCAACCACGCCCATGACCAGGTCGAGTGTGTCCTCGTACACGGGAAATCGGGTATGTCCGGTCTGGCGCGCGATCGCGATGAGGTCCGCGACGCTCGCGTTGGTCTTGAGGCCCACCACGTCGACGCGCGGGGTCATGGCCTTCGCGGCGCGCTTCTCGCCGAACCGGATGGTGCGGCGCAGCAGCGTCGCGGTTTCGGCCGGCAGCGCGCCGGCGCGAGCGCTGATCGCGGCGAGCAGGCCCAGTTCCTCGGGCGAGCGCGCGCTGGCCAACTCCTGCTGCGGCTCGATGCCGAGGCGGCGGACCAGCCAGTTCGCGGAGCCGTTGAGCGCCGCGATGAGCCACCTGAAGAGCCTCGAGAAGGTCCGGAGCGGGGCCGCGGTCGCGAGCGCGGCCCGCATGGGGCGGGCAAGGGCCGCATTTTTCGGTACGAGCTCGCCGAAGAGCATCGACACCAACGTCGCGAGTACGAGCGCCAGGATGCGGCTGATGGTGTCCGTGGC
>DASYTU010000231.1:0-6259 GCA_036001925.1 Actinoplanes sp. | reverse complement strand
ACGCTGGTCGGCGTCGTGATCCTGTCCGCGTTCTGCCTCGGGCTCGGCGCGCTCTCGTACACGCTCGCGCTCGCGTCGAAGAACCAGGAATGGCTGTTCTGGACCGTGCAGCAGACGCTGCTGTTCCCGCTGCTGCTGCTCGCCGGCATGCTGTTGCCGATCGACGGCGGCCCGGGCTGGCTGCGGACGCTGTCCAAGTTCAACCCGCTTTCGTACGTGGTAGACGCCGAGCGCACGCTGTTCAACGGCGACATCTGGAACTCGACGACGCTGACCGGCGCGATCGCCGCGGTGAGCGTCGGCGCACTCGGCCTGGTGGTCGGCGTCCGCGCGATGCGCCGCTCCGACTAGATCCGGCCCATCGGCACCGGGTCCGCTGTTCGAGAGCATCCGCCCGCTACCGTCATGCGCGAAACGGCGCGAACGGAGGCAGCGGATGTTCGGATGGGTGCGAAGGGATGGCTCGGCCACGCGGCAACAGCCGGCGCTGGCCGAGCTCCTTCCCCGTCCGCTGGGCCGGCTCATCGGCGGCCTCGTCCGGCCCGAGCATCCACTTCCAGTGCGGCGACGCGGAAATCCCGACGCGGTCGTTGACTGTGCCGTCTATGTCGACGGTCACCGGAGGCCGGGCCAGGTTCACTACACCGACGCGATCCGGCGGGCCCGGCGCATCCGCGGGGCGTTCGTCTGGCTCGGCCTGCACGAACCCGATCGCGCGACGATGCGCGCGATCGCCGGCGCCTTCGGGTTGCACGAGCTGACCGTCGAGCAGGCGCTGGTGGGTGGCCACCGGCCGGTTGCCGAGACGATCGGCGACGTCACACGGCTGGTGCTGCGTACGGCCCGTTACGTCGAGCACGAGGAGCTCACCGAGACCTCGGAGGTCGTCGACACCGGCGACGTCACGGTGCTGCTCGGCGACCGGTTCGTCGTCACGATCCGGCACGGCGCGGCCGGCGCGCTGCGGGAGGTCCGCCGGGAGCTCGAACAGCGTCCGACCCTGCTCGCCGAGGGACCCTGGGCCGTCGCGTACGCGGTCAGCAGCCGGATGGTCGACCTGTATCTGGACGTCGCCGGCCACGTGGAACGGGACCTCGAGCGGCTGGAAGAGTCCGCGTTCGCCGCCGACCGCTCCCCCGGTATCCCGCAGATGTACCAGCTCAAGCGCGAGATGGTGGAGTTCAAGCGTGCCGTCTTGCCGCTCCAGGAGCCGTTGCAGCGACTGCTCGACCTCCCGAGCCTGCCGTCGCCGCTGCATCCGTACTTCGTGGACGTGCGGGGCCGGCTCGCGCGCGCCGTGGACCGGGTCGCCAGCTTCGACGACCTGCTCAACTCGATCCTGCAGGGGCGGCTGGCCCAGGTGACCGTGGACCAGAACAACGACATGCGCAAGATCGCCTCGTGGGCCGCGATCGCCGCCGTGCAGACCGTCATCGCCGGCATCTACGGCATGAACTTCGAGTTCATTCCGGGACTGGGTTGGAAGTACGGCTACGCGGCCGCGCTGATCGTCATGTTGGGCGCGGGCATCTTCCTGTACCGCCGCCTGAAGAAGGCGGGCTGGCTGTGACCTCACCGGCACAACGACGAACGCTGGGCCAGGGCGGGGCGCGACGGGTGCGCCGCTGCTAGCGGGACCAGTCCGGATCGCGACCGTACGCGGCCAGCAGCTTGTCCTGCTCGTCCGCGCCCGACGGCACCGCGACTCGCGGGCCGATCGCGCCGGCGTCGCGGAAGAGTCGCTCGCGGTCGAGAAACCAACCGGCGCACGCAGATACGACCACCGCATCCAACCGGCGGTCGGCGCCGGTGGCGGCGGCCAGGTCCCAGCCGTGCAGGAGGTGCTCGGCCACCATCTGCCACGTGTACTCGTCGGCGGGCGTCGGACCGAACGACAGCTGGACGGTGCGTTCGAGCGCGCCGGGCTCGGCGGCGGCGGCCTCGGCCTGCTTCGCGGCGTCGACCGTGCGGCCGACCGGGTCGTCGCCGAGCAGGTCGCCGTCGAAGCGGTCGCCGACCTCGGCGATGGTGCGGCCCGCCATCAGCGGCACAGCCCACCGGTCCTCGTACACGACATGGTTGACGAGATCCCGCACGGTCCACGCCGGGCAGGGCGTGGGGCGGTCCCAATCCCGGGCCCCGATCCGCTCAACGCGGGTGAGGAAGCCGCTGATGCTGCGCCGGTAGAGCTCGAGGAGTTCCATGTGCCAACGGTAGGACGCAGAGGCGCGGCTCAGGGCGGCGCCCGGCCGGACCGTAGGACCAAGCCGAGTGCTTCGATCCGCCTGCCCGTGAGGACGGGAGCCAGGGTTACAGTTTTCGGAACATGATGTGGAGCCCTACGCGTCCGTTCATACGATGATCAAAGGCCTCGGGCACGGTCGCGAGGATCTCGAAACCGAGTGCCTGCCACAGATGCACGGCGGAGGCGTTGGTCTCCACCACCGCGTTGAACTGGATCCCGTGGTAGCTGTTGCGCCGCGCCCACTCGATGACGTACTCACCAAGCGCGCGACCGACGCCGCGGCCGGCGTGCGCCGGGTCAACCATGAAGCTGGCGGTGGCGATGTGCGCGCCGCGGCCAGGCCGGTTCGGGCCCATCTTCGCCGAGCCGAGCACGTCGTCGCCGTCGACCGCGACGACGGTCCGGCCCGGCGGCCGTTCCATCCACAGCGCCTCGGCCTCGCCCGCCGAAAGCCCCTCCGGGTACGCGTACGTCTCGCCGGCCGCGACAATCGCCGAGAAGAACGGATAGATCTTCGGCCAGTCGGCCGGCGTCGCTTCTCTGATCTGCACGCTCAGACCATAAGCTCACGAACTGACCGGGGCGATGCGGTCGTTGCGGAGATGCTCGTACACGACCGACGTGCGCACGTCGGCGACGTGCGGGTGCTCGGTGAGGCGGTCGATGACGAACGCGTAGAGGCTGTCGTTGCCCGGCACCGCTACGTGTATCAGGAAGTCCTCGTTGCCCGTCGTCACGAAGACGCCGAGCGTGTCCGGCTGGGCCTTGACCCAGTTGCGGAACGCCTCGATATTGCGGCGTGACGGGGGCCGGATCCGGACCGCGATGAGCGCCTGCACCGGCCGGCCGATCGCGGCGAGGTCGACGTTCAGGCTCGCGCCCCGGATGACGCCGCGGTCGCGCAACGCCCGCGTGCGGTCGAGCGCGGTCGTGGGCGACACCCCGACCGCGGCGGCGACGTCGCGGTTCGTGCGCCGTGCATCCACCTGCAGTTCCCGCAGGATCGCCGTATCAAGTTCGTCGAGATGCGCCATCAGCGCATCGTAGCCGGATTAAGTACGTATTTCTTGTAGTCAGGCCGTGTGGATGCCTACCGTCATATGACATGAACGTATCAAGTACGGTCGGTTTCGAATCCGACGAGATCCGGACGGACCAGCCGACCCGGTTGGCGCGGCTCAAGTGGGTCATCGTGGTCGACCAGGATTTGCCGCCGGGTCCCGCGGTCAACGCCGCGGTGTGCGTGGCCGCGGCGACGACCTACGCCGTACCGGGACTGATCGGGCCGGACGCCAAGGACGCGGCCGGGGTCGTACACCCGGGGTTGCCGTGGGCGGGCTGTGCCGTGCTCGGTGCGTCCGCCGCGCAGCTGAGCGCGATCCGCGCGAAGGCCGCGGATGCCCTGGGCGTCTTCGTCGCGGACATGCCGGCCAGTGCGCACACGACCCGGGTCTACGACGAGTACCTGCGCCGGGTCGGCGAGACGGACACGGCGGATCTCACCTACAGCGCGGTCAGCCTGGTCGGGCCGCGGAACCGGATCGACAAGCTCGTCCACCGCCTCACCCTCTTGTAGCGGGCCGGCCCAGAGGCTCCATGACGTCCGGCGTGCCGCCGTCCGACGAGCGCGGTGCCGCCTCTGACGGGGCCGGCGGGCCCGACGGGGTCGGCGGGCCCGGCGCCGACGGTGTGGCCGCCCGCGATGGGCTCGCCGAGGGGTCCCCGGATGGCGTCGCGCTCGCCGAAGGCAACGCGTGCGCCGTGACCGTGACCGCCGGTAGGTCGAACGTCCAGCCGTCGCGGAGCAGCTTCGGGATCGCCTTCTTGAGCGCCGCGATGGTCTGATCCCGCGGACCTCCGCCATCGTGGACGAGCACCACCGCGCGCTGCGTGAGCTGCTGCTCGATCCGGCTGGCGATGATGTCCGCACCGGGCAGCGTCCAGTCGTCCGGGTCCACCAGCCACCCCAGCGGCGTGTGCCCGAGCTGGGCCCCCACCTTTGCCGACGCACCCCAGTCGCCGTACGGTGCCCGGAAGTACGTCACCGTCGCGCCCGGCACGGCACGGCCGGTCGCCGCGTCCGCGCTGGCGAGGTCGTCACGGATCTTGTCGGGGGTGAGGCCGCCAAGGTCGTCGTGGCGGGCGGAGTGGTTGCACAGCGCGTGCCCCTCGGCGACGATCCGCCGCACCGTGTTCGGGTATGCGTCGACCTGCTCGCCGACCATGCAGAACGTCGCCTTGATGTGGTACGTGGCCAGCAGGTCCAGGATGGCCGGCGTGTCGTCGGACGGCCCGTCGTCGAACGTCAGCGCGAGCCGCCTGCCTTGGTGAGCGGTGTGCACGACCGGCTCGTATCCGTCCGTCGCGGGCCGGGCGTTTGTCACGTCGTCCGGGCTCTTGCCGTGCGTGCGCCCGGCGTCCCCCACGTCGGTCCGCCCGACATTCGCCGGCTTGGGGAGCGGTTTCGTCGGCTTGCCCCGCAGCGCCGCGCTGACGAAGTCCCGCCACAGCCGGGCCGGCACGGTCTCGCCCTCGATGGGTTTGTTCGTCCAGTCGCGGATCGGCCCCGGCACTGCCCTGCCGACCCAGACGGCCGCGGCAAGGTCCGGCGTGTACCCGGCCATCCAGGCATCCTGGTTGTCCTTCGTGTTGCCCCACTGCTGCGTGCCGGTCTTGCCGGCGGCCGGCCGCCCTGGCGTGACGTTGTCACCCTCGAGGACCGCGCCGAGCACCGCGGTGACGTCGGCGGCGACGCGCCGGTCGAGCACCACGGTCCCGATCGGCACCGCCGAGGTGAGCACGGTGCCGTCCGCCGCCGTGGCGGACTGTACGAAGTAGCGGTCGTGCCGTACCCCACCGCCGGCGAACGTGGCGTAGACGCTGGCGAGGTCGCCCGGCGTCACCGGGTACCTGCCGATCGCGATGTCCGGACGCGTGCGGCCGGGCGTCGGGTCACCTTGGCTGTCCACCATGGACATCTGGCCGCCGTACGTGCCGGAGATGCCGAGGTTCACCGCCATCGCGCGCACCCGGTCCGCGCCGATCCGCTCGGTCACGGCGTAGAACGGCGTGTTCAGCGAGTCCACCATGGCCCGCTCGAGTGTGCAGTCCGGACACTGCAGGTCGTCGTGATTTCGTAACGGCACGCCGCGCCGGCCCGGGAAGATGCGCGGCGAACTGCCGTCCCAGCGCGACCGGTAACCGATGCCCTCACGCAGGGCCGCGGCGAGCACGATGGGCTTGAACGTGGACGCGGCCGGGTGTGGCGCGGCCGCGTAGTCGAAGTACCCGCGGCCGCGATCGCCGCCGTAGTACGCGCGTACCGCTCCGGTCTTGGGGTCGAGGGCGACCAGTGCGGCCCGCAGGCCGCGCGGTTGGGCCTTGAGCTGCTGGGCGACCAGGGTGAGCGCCGCGCCCTGGGCGACCGGATCGAGCGTCGTGATGATCGAGAGGCCGCGGGTGTGCAGGGCCTGCGAGGTGAGGCCGTGCGCGTTGAGCTCCGCTTCGACCTGGTCCACGACCAGGCCGTTGGGGCCGTCCAGGCCGGCGCTGTCGCGCGGCTGGACGGCGGGGTAGCTCAGGGTCTCGTCGAGCCAGCCCAGCCCGGCGGCGGACGCGACTACCCAGTTCCAGCGGTCGCGTGCGGCGGTCGCGTCGACTTCCGGGTCGTACCGGTACGGGTCTTTGATGACGGCCGCCAGCACCGCGCCCTGTGCCGCGGTCAGCCGCTCCGGCGGGATGCCGAAGTACGCGTGCGCGGCGGCCGCGATGCCGTAGGCACCGCGCCCGAAATAGATGGTGTTGAGGTACTTCTCCAGGATCTCGTCCTTGGCGTACTGCCGCTCCAACTTCACGGCCAGCGCAAGCTCGCGCGCCTTACGGCCGAGCGAGACGTCCTGGGTCAGGAACGCGTTCCGGGCGTACTGCTGGGTGATCGTCGAGGCGCCCTGGCGGGCGCCGCCGGCGTCCGCGACGGCCGCACCATCCTCGCGCGGGTCGGGACCACCGACCACA
>DASYTU010000230.1:0-12213 GCA_036001925.1 Actinoplanes sp. | reverse complement strand
CCCGAGCCGGCACCGCCGCGGTCGCGCTCCGCGTCGGACGGCGCGACGCCGCGCGAGCCGGCGGCCTCGTGACCGGTCCCGGCGCCCGCGAGGCCGTCCGGACCGGCGGCGGGCCTGTGACCGGTCCCGGCGCCTACGAGGCCGGCCGGACCGGCGGCGGGCCCGTGACCGGTCCCGGCGCCCGCGAGGCCGTCCGGACCGGCGGCGGCCTCGTGACCAGGTCCCGCGCCCGCGAACGTCAGGGACCGCCCGCCGACCGTCACGGAGCTCGCGGTCCACGGGCGCCGGGCCGTGCCTACCAGCGCCGCCGCCAGCAGGTCGGGCGGCAACTCGGGCTGGCGGGCCGCTCCGGGCTCCGGCACGCTCGGGTCGGCGGGGACGTAGCGGCCGTTGGCCCACGCCGCGAGCGGGCGCAGGCCGGACGGCGACCACTCCGCCGCCACCGTCGCCGGGGCGCCGCCGGCGGCGGCCAGCAGCCACCACGGCTCGCGATGTCCCGGCGCCAGCGGCAGCGCTTCGCCGGCCGGGTCGACCAGCCAGCCGTCCTCGCTCGGTACCACACCGGCCAGCAGGACCGGGCAGTCGTAGCGCCACGGCTCCGCCGCGAGGGCCGCTGTCCAGCCGGCCAGCGCGGCCCGTGATCCGTGGGCACCCGCCGGGGCGGTCAGCGGGCGCGGTGTCCCGTACCGTTCGGCGACAAGGGCGCGCATCGGCAGTGCGCCGGGGTAGAAGCAGAGGTCCGCGTCCAGTTCCGTGCCGGGCACCACGTCGGCGCCGAGTGTCTGGCCCGGCGCCGCGAACGTCAGCAGCAGCGCGAACCGGCCGCCATCGGCACCGTGTAGCCAGGTCCGGCGGGTGATCAGCGCGCCGTCGTCGGTGTCCACCTGGCCGAGCACCTGCCAGCGGTCGCGCACCCGCGGGCCGGCCAGGACATCCTCGGTGCTCACCGGGAACCCGATCCGGGTCCGGACGGTGGCCGCGAGTGGCGCGGGAAGCATGTCGAGCCGCTCGTGCGCGGTCACCAGCAGCCGGAGCAGACCGAGGTCGCCCAGCAGGCGGTCGGCCCATTGCTGGCCGATGCCGGCGTAGGTGCCGAGCCGGCGCACCGCCGACGCCGCGGCGGGTGCCTGAGCGTCGACCAGGCGCGCGGCCATCGCGTCGAACGGTCGATGCCCGGTCTGCGCGGCACCCGCGAGCCCCTGCTGCACCTGATCGTCGAGCCATTGCCGTAGCTCGGCCATCCCGGCCGCGACCCGCTCGGCCCGCTGCTGGGCACGGCGGGCGGCCGCGGCGGGGTCGGCGGGAGCACCCGACCGGACGGTGGCCGCCCTGGCGGCGCGAGCGGCCCGGGACCCGACCCATTCACCCACCCACGGCGGGGCCGGAGCGTCCAGCGGCCGACCCTCGGCCCAGCGGAGCAACAGGCCCAGCGCGTGCTTGCAGGGAGACTTCCGGCTCGGGCACGAGCATGTGTACGCCGGGCCCGACAGGTCCACGCACACCTGGTAGGGGCTCCTCCCGCTGCCGCGGCACAGTCCCCAGAGGACCTCGTCCAGCCGGCCCGCCGCCAGCCAGTGGCCGGCGCCGCCCACGCTGCGCGCACCGGCGAGGGAGCTCGCGTCGGGCGCCAGGGCGGAGACCTGAGCGGGGGACCATCGTTCAACGGGCACCCTCAGAACATAGGCAATGGGTACGACGTTTCATGCAGGCAGTCCCGCCGCCCAGGTCACGCCAGTGAGCGCCACCGAGGCGTCCCACAGCCGGCCGGCGACGGCCGCGTCACGAGCCCGCGCCGATCGCCGTGCGACTCCTGCCTGTCCGCGAAGGCCGAAGATCCCGTCCGGGCCGTAGTAGCCGTCGGCGACCGCGTCCGGCGATGTCGCGGCGTACAACGTCGGCAGCGCGCCCGTGTCCACGTTCTGCCACATGCCCGGGACGTGCATCTGGATCCGGCCGAAGAGGCCCGTGTCGGTCCTCCCGGTGCCCAGCGTCGGACCGCTGGTCTGCAGGTTCGTCCGCGTGGCGCCGGGGTGGGCGGCGTTGCTCATGACGCCCCACCCTCCGGCATCGCTGCGCCGCTGCAGCTCGGACGCGAACAGCAGCATGGCCAGCTTGGACTGGGCGTAGGCGCGGTGCGCGGAATACGACCGCTCGCTCTGCAGGTCGTCCAGGTCCATCCTGCCGAACCAGTGCGTACCGCTGCTGAGCGACGTGACCCGGGGAGCGGGCGCGGCCACCAGCAGCGGCAGCAATCCGGCGGTCAACGCGAAATGCCCGAGGTAGTTGGTCCCGAACTGCAGCTCGAAACCGTCGGCGGTGGTCTGCCGGGCCGGCACGGCCATCACGCCGGCGTTGTTGATGAGCAGGTCGATCGGGCGCCCGGCGGTCAGGAACCGTTCGGCGAACGCGGACACCGATGCCAGGCTGGCCAGATCGAGCTCCTCGACGCGCGTGACGCCGGGAATGTCCCGTGCCGCGGCGACGCCCTTGGCCGGCGTCCGTACCGCCAGGATCACCTCGGCCCCGGCGAGGGCGAGCCTGCGGGCGGTCTCGAGCCCGACGCCGCTGTTGGCGCCGGTCACCACGGCAAGTTTGCCGGCCTGCGTGGTAATGATCATCGGATTCTCCTAACCGACTAGTTGGTTACCTTTGTCAGTGAAGCATCTGCCCGCCGAAGCTGTCAACTAACTGGTTAGTAGAGTACGATCACACCCATGGGACGGGACGCGGAAGACACCAAGCGGCGGCTGCTCGAGGCGGCCGCCGCCGAGTTCGCCGAGCGCGGCATCGCCGGCGCCCGGATCGACCGGATCGCCGCGGCGGCGAAGGCCAACAAGGCGCTGATCTATACGTACTTCGGCAACAAGGAAGACCTCTTCGACGCCGTCTTCAACGCGCTGGTCGTGGACGCCGTGCACGACGTACCCATCGATCCGGACGACCTGGCGGGGTATGCGGGGCGGCTGTTCGACCGAAACCTCAGCCACCCGCAGGCCTTGCGCCTGGCGGTCTGGCACTCGCTGGAACGCGGCGGCGCCGCGCTGCCCGACGCGGTCGTCGCCGCCAACCGGGACAAGATCGCCGCCATCGCCAAGGCGCAGCAGGACGGCCGCGTCAGCGACGCGTTTCCGGCCGAGGAACTGATGGTCCTGGTCACCGGGCTATCCATCCTCGGTACGCCCGATCTCGCGGTCACCCAGGCGGGTGACGTCGCGCTGAGACGCCACACGGTCGTAGAAGCCATCCGGAAGCTGACCCAGGGGGGCGTGGCATGAAGGTCATCATCTTCGGCGCGACCGGCATGGTCGGCCAGGGCGTGTTGCGCGAGAGCCTGTTCGCCGGGGACATCGACCAGGTGCTCGTCGTGGTCCGCACGCCGACCCGCGTCCGGCATGCCAAACTCCGCGAGATCATCCACGCCGACTTCGCCGACCTGACGCCGATCGAGGACGAGATGGCCGGCTACGACGCCTGCTTCTACTGCCTCGGCGTCTCGTCCGCGGGCCTCAGCGAAGCGGCGTACACCCGCATTTCGTACGACTATCCGGTCGCCGCCGCCCGTACCCTGGCCAAGCTCAACCCCGACATGACGTTCGTGTACGTGTCCGGCGCCGGCACCAAGCCGGACAGCAGGGCGATGTGGGCGCGGGTCAAGGCCCGGACCGAGAAAGCGATCATCGAGATCTTCCCGAACGGGTACGCGTTCCGCCCGGGCTTCATCCAGCCCACGTATGGCGCCACCTCGAGGACCGGCTGGTACCGCAGGTTCTACGCGGTCACCGGGCCGCTGTATCCCGTCCTCGACCGCGTCGCCCCGAAATACATCACCACGACCGACCGGCTCGGCCGCGCCATGCTGCACGCCGCCCGCACCGGCTTCAGCAGCCACATCCTCGAGAACCGCGACCTGCGCTGACGTCTCAGGCGGCCCCGTGTCCGGCGGGTACGACCTCGGCGGGCTTCGGTGGGGGTGGCGGGGTGCCGTCGCCGAACGGACGGCCGCCCAGCTTCTCCCGTCCGTGCTCGCTCAGCCAGTTCGCCAGGTCGGGCCCGGCCGGCACGATCTGCGTCGGGTTGATGTGCTTGTGGACGACGTAGTAGTGCTGCTTGATGTGCACGAAGTCGATCGTGTCGCCGAAGCCCGGCGTCTGGAACAGGTCTCGCGCGTACGCCCACAGCACCGGCATCTCGGACAGCTTCTGCCGGTTGCACTTGAAGTGGCCGTGGTAGGCGGGATCGAACCGGGCCAGCGTGGTGAACAGCCGTACGTCCGCTTCGGTGATCGTGTCCCCGACCAGGTAACGCTGGTTCTCCAGGTGTGCTGACAGCTTGTCCAGCTGGTCGAAGAGGCGGCGGTACGCCTTCTCGTACGCCTCCTGGGTGGTCGCGAACCCGGCCCGGTACACGCCGTTGTTCACGTCCGCGAACACGAACCGGTTCACCTTGTCGATCTCGTCCCGCAGGTGTTCGGGATAGAGATCGGGTGCACCCTCGCGGTGATACTTCTTCCACTCCAGACTCATGTCGATGGTGATCTGCGCGAAGTCGTTCGTGACGACCTGCCCGGTCGAGACGTCGACGATGGCCGGCACGGTGATGCCCTTGTCGTAGTCCGGGAAGCGGGCCAGGTACGCCTCTTGCAGGCGCTCGATCCCGAGCACCGGGTCGCGCCCACCCGGATCCAGGTCGAAGGTCCAGCTGCGCTCGTCGTGTGTCGGCCCGGCGATGCCCATCGACAACACGTCCTCGAGTCCGAGGAGCCGCCGTACGATGATCGACCGGTTCGCCCACGGACACGCCCGGCTCACGATCAGGCGGTAGCGGCCCGGTTCGACGGGATAGCCATCCCGCCCGTCCGCGGTGATGCGGGTGCTGATGTAGCGCTGGTCCCGGTTGTATTCACCGGACGCATTGAGGTTGGCCATACCTCATCCTGCCTCGTCTGGCAGAGTTGTCGGGTGGCAGCCAAGATCAGTTCGTACCTGACCTGGTGGACCGCCTATGTCCCGGTCCTCGCTGTCGCCGCGCTCGTCCTCACCTGGGGTCGCGAGCTGTCACCGCCGATCGTGGCGCTCACCGCCATCCTTCTCGCCGCCGCGGTTCTCGCCGCCGTCCATCACGCCGAGGTCGTCGCCCACAAGGTCGGCGAGCCGTACGGATCCCTGGTCCTGGCCGTGGCCGTCACGGTCATCGAGGTCGCGCTCATCGTCACGCTCATGATCAGCGGCGGCGGAAAGACCCAGTCGCTGGCCCGCGACACCGTGTTCGCCGCGGTCATGATCACCTGCACCGGCGTCCTCGGGTTGTCCCTGCTCATCGCCCTGCTGGCCGCCTTTCTCTTCCTCGCGGCCAGCCCGTAGCCGGCCCGGGACGGGCCCGGCGGCCGGCGCTTAGCCGGCCCGGAACGGGCCTTCCGGCCAGCGCTTAGCCAGCCCGCAGCCGGGCCGCAACGGGCGGTTCCGCGCCCCGTGGTCGGCGGCACCGCCCGTGGCTCAGGCCGACTGGCGGATCACCAAGGTCGGCTCGTAGATCACCGAGGAGACCCGCATCGAGGCGTCCTCGATCCGGGACAGCAGCAGTCGGGCGCTCTCGGCGGCCATGTCCTCCAGCGGATGCCGCACAGTGGTCAGGGGCGGGTTCGCGGCCACCGCCGCGCTGCTGTCGTCGAAGCCGACCACCGCGACGTCGTCGGGAATCCGGCGGCCGGCGTCGCGCAACGCCAGCAGCGCGCCCAGGGCCATCAGGTCGTTGGCCACGAACACGCCGTCGATCTGCGGGTTCTCGGCGAGCAGCTCGCGCATCGCGTCCTCGCCGCTCTCCCGGGTGAAGTTGCCCGAGACCAGCGGGACCCAGCCGTATCCGTGCCGGGCCATCGACCGGCGAAATCCGGAGATCCGGTCGGTACTGGCGGGCACGTCGACCGGACCGGAGATCATGCCGATGAGCTGGCAGCCCCGGGTGACCAGGTGGTCCGCGGCCAGGCTCGCGCCGGTGTCGTTCGCCAGGTCGACGTAGTTGATCGGCACCGGGTCGGCCGGGCGGCCGATCATCACCGCGGGTACGCCGGCGTCGGTCAGCATGCCGGGGAGCGGGTCGTGTGCCGGCAGCGACAGCACGATGACGCCGTCGGCCTGGCCGTGTCGCAGGTCGCCGACCAGCCGCTTGCGGCCCTCCTCGGTGCCGACGATCTGCAGGGCCAGCTGCACGCCGGACTGCCGGAGCACGCTCATCAGGCCGCCCACGACGCGCCCGAAGTACGGGTCGGCGAAGAAGCGCCCCATGAACGGGTCGTCGTCGTGCGACTCCGAATCGGACACCACGAGGGCGACCGTGCCGGTGCGGCGGGTGACCAGGGAACGGGCCAGACGGTTCGGTACGTAGCCGGTCTCGCCGACCGCGTTCCAGACGACCTCGTGGAGCTGCGGGTCGACGTTGCGGATGCCGTTGATGACGCGGGACACGGTCGACCGGGAGACGCCGGCCACGCGTGCGACATCCTCCAGCGTCGGCAGCCGCTCACCGACCGGGGTGCGCCCGCTCGCGGCGGTCATGAGGCCGAGCTTCCGGTGTCCATAACAGTTTTTATAGCACATGCGGGAGAGCGCTCTCCCGGACGCCCCGACAGCCGCCTTCTCGCCTTGACAAATGGGACCACATGTTGACGTGGACGCCATGAGGGCGCAAGATTTGGAGAGCGCTCTCCAAGTACGTCCTGCGTCCATGACCGTTTCCCCTTTAACGCCGGTCACGACGCACCCGTCCCATCCCCGTGGAGACCTCATGACAACTACAAAGAGCCGTCTCAGACGGCTCATCGCGCCGCTGGGCGTGGCCACGCTGGCCGCGGCGCTGATCGCGCCCGGCACCCAGCAGGCGCGCGCGGCCGACGCGCTGCTGTCCCAGGGCAGGCCGGCGCTGGCGTCGTCCACCGAGAACGGCGGCGCCCCCGCGGCCGCGGCCTTCGACGGCCGGCCGGACACCCGCTGGAGCAGCCAGTGGAGCGACCCGCAATGGCTGCGCGTCGACCTCGGCGGTGCCGCGACGATCACCCAGGTCGTACTGCAATGGGAGACCGCGTACGGCAAGGCGTTCCAGATCCAGACCAGCCCGGACGGCAGCGCCTGGAGCTCCGTCTACAGCACCACGTCGGGCACCGGCGGCACCCAGACGCTCAACGTCAGCGGCAGCGGCCGGTACGTCCGGATGTACGGCACCCAGCGCGGCACCGGCTACGGCTACTCGCTGTACGAGATGAAGGTGTACGGCTCGCTCAACTCCCCGCCGCCGACCGGCGGAGCCGGGTACGTGATGGCGAACCCGCCGGTGACCGGCGTCGTGCCGTCCACCGCCGTCCCGCCCGACACCAACCCGCCGACCACCCATCATGAGTTCCAGGCGAACTGTGCCGTCAGCCGGTCCAACCTGCCGGACGACCCGATCGTCTTCCCGAACATGCCGGGTGCCTCGCACTCGCACACGTTCATGGGCAACACCACGACGAACGCGGCCACCACCCTCGCGAGCCTGCAGGCCGGCGGCACATCATGCATCACGCCGGGTGACAAGACCGGCTACTGGATGCCCACCCTGCTCAACGGCGACGCCGCGGTGCAGCCGGTGGGCCCGCAGGTCATCTACTACAAGAGCGGCGTGATCGACTACCGCAGCGTCCGGCCGTTCCCGCCCGGCTTGCGCTACGTGGTCGGCAGCCCAGCGGCCACGCTCGACGAGTTCAAGAACTCGCCCGGCGCGGTCGAGGGCTGGGAGTGCGGCGACAGCTCGTTCAACTGGGACTTCCCGGCGAACTGCCCGGCCGGCACCCAGCTCAACGTCCGCTTCCAGTCGCCGAGCTGCTGGGACGGCCTGTACTTGGACACGCCCGACCACAAGAGCCACATGGCGTACCCGGTGTTGGGCATCTGCCCGAACGACCACCCGGTCGCCGTGCCGATGATCGAGTTCAAGATGGCGTTCCCGGTCAGCGGCAACATGGCGGGGGTCCGTCTCTCCAGCGGGCGCGGCTACTCCTTCCACTACGACGTCTTCAACGCCTGGGACCCGCCGACGCTGGCCGCCCTGGTCACTCACTGCATCGTCGGCGGACTCCAGTGCGACCCGCGCGGCTTCGACCAGTACAAGCCCGACCGCGGCGCGGCACTCAACGAGAACTACGAGCTGCCGTAGCTCTTGGCGCATCGTTTTCCGCGGCGTCCGGACGATTCCGGACGCCGCGGACAACACAATTTTCGTACGGGGGTAGTGGCCCCGGAAATCTACGGCGTGCCGGCCTACGGATTTACCGCTTGTCGAGTGATCGGCCCGCGGAAGTAGTTCCGCACGGGTCGGATTTCCGCTTGTCGAGTGATTCGACCCGCGGAAGTGACTCAGCGCGGTCGGACTTACCGCTTGCGACCCGCGGAAGTGATTCCGAACGGTCGGATTTAGCGGTTGTGACCCGTGGACGTAATTCGCACGGTCGGATTTACCGCTCGTCGAGCGATTCGACCCGCGGAAGTAATTCCGCACGGGTGACGAGCACCTGCTTGGCGAGCGCCAGTGTCTGCGGTTCGATGCCCGCCTTCGTCTCGCTGGTCGCCAGGTTCACGCCCTGCTCGAGGTGGGCCTTCAGGTGTAGCAGCAGCAGGGTGTCGAAGTCCGCGCCCCTGGTCCGCGCCGCCTGGGCGATGATGTCGGGTGTCACCATGCCCGGCATTTCCATGCCCTCGTGCGGGTTCTGGGCCGGGAGTCCTGCCTGGTCGTGGAGCCGTCGAAGAGCGGCCAACTCCGCGGAGTGGACCCTCTTGACCTGCGCGGCGAGCACCTTGACGGCGGGCTTCGCGCCGTTGGCCGGCGCCAGGTCCAGCAGCGGCAGCAACTGCTCGTCCATGGCGATGTTGATCTCCACCCAGGCCAGATCGGTGCCGCCGAAGTAGCCGGGCGCACCGGATAATGCGGTCGCCGCGGAATTGACCGGCGTGGTGCCCGGATCCGTGCCGGCACAAGCCGCCGTCGACAGCAGCGCCGCCGTGACGGCACAGATCAATAGCTGTCGAGGCGCGGAATGCACTATCGAAGTCTCGGTGGCCGCGATCCGCGCTGTCAATATTCATGAACCCATTTTCGCGGGCAAGTGAATATCGACGCGAGGCAACACCGTCGCGACGATATTTGCCCCGGGAAATCGCTCTCCGACAGCCCGAGATCAGTACCGCACCTGGGGCTTGTAGCCGAGCCACCCCGGCGCGCCACGACGCCCCGACCCCTTTCGGCCCCGTTGATCATGGGGTTAGGCCGGACAATCAGGGCATTACGGCGTGCTAACCTCATGATCACCGGGGTTGTCGGCGTGGTCGGGGCGGTCGGAGTTGTCGGGTCGGGGTGGTCGGGGGCGGACCGTCCGGCCGCGTGGGGCGCGGGATCGCGTCGGTCCGGGACTCTGCGTGCGCCGGTCCGGGACTCTGACGCTCGACGGGTGGGTGCGGTGGGATCGGCGTCGCCACGTTGCTCGGGTGCGTGCGGGGCGATCGCTAGCGCGGCGCGGGTCAGCGTGCGGGAGGCCGGACCGTTGGCCGCGCTGGTGAGCCGCGGTGCGACCGTACCTGTACCCGGCTGCCTCTACGTTCCGCGACGGTTACGGCGGGCACATCGACTGTGGGGAAGATCGGTGGTGCTGGGGGACACCACCGATCTTCCACCCAGGGCGGTCGGGTCGGTCGGGCGGTGACGGCGCGTGAACGGCGGCGCATTTCTGTGCCTACCCGTGGCCGTTGCCCGGGTGCCGTGCTCGACCGTCGGGTTGGCCCAAACCCCGGGCCTGGGAAGACGGTCTGCGACTGCGGACCCGGCACATTGTCGATCTTCGCGCCGGCCACCAGCGCCGGCGTGTCGCATCACATTCCGGTGCGCTGTCTTGTCGTACTGCTGCGCCCTGCACATTCCACGGACCGGCGACATGGACGGCTGACGCATACCGAGCCGCCCGCCGAGTCGACAGCCCCGACCGACATAGCCGGAACCGTGGGAGTTCGGGTTCGGGCCCTCAACCGTCGATCGGGCACGGCGGGCGCAACTCCGGCGGCAGGCGTACCGCATCAGGAGCCGGGACCGGCAGAGCTCACGGGTCGAGGTCGATGCCGACGGCGTAGTGGTCGGATGGGTACACGCCGTTGACCGGCCGGTCGCCGGCCAGGAAGGCACCATGCACGGTCACCACGTGGCCGGGCCGGCCGGCGCGCGCGAAGACGTGGTCGATACGCCGGTCGATGAGCTTGGTCGCCTCGACCGGCGCGTGCGGTATGGAGGAGTCGATGGTCGCGGCCGCCGGGTCGCCGCCGCCGGCCGCCCAGGTATCCACCAGAACGTCCACGAGCGGCGCGATCTCGGTGTGTTCCACCGCGGCGTTCATGTCCCCGAGGAGCAGCACGGGGAGCGGGCCGTCCAGCCGGGGGTCGGTCGCGAGGGCGGCGAGCGCCCGCGCCTGGGCGAGATGGTCGCCGGCGAACTCGGGCTCCCACTCCAGGCAGGTGACGATGACGTGCAACGCGCCCCGCGGATGGTCCAGTGTGGACAACAATGCGGTGGGCGGATCTCCGCCGCGCTGCTCGTGCGGGAGATCGTGCACCTCCGTGCCGAGGATCGGCCACCGGCTGACCAGTCCGATCCCGACGGTGATGCCGGCCTGGTCGGGGTACTCGACGGGATCCGGCTCCGGCGGCAGCGACGTCCGGGCGTAGGCGGCGTGCATGGCGCGCGGGCCGGCGATCCGGGCAGGCTGCGACGTCCCTTCGCCGGCCCAGGTCTCCACGAGACCGAGCACGTCAGGCCGGTAGGCGTCCACCGTGGCCAGGATGGCGGTCTCGCGCTCGCGCCAGTCGCCGCCGAAGCGCCAGTACACGTTCCACGTCATCACCCGCACCGGCTTACGGTAAGCCCATGAGCAAGAGTCTGCCCGTGCTGCTGTTGGACCTGGACGGCGTGTTGAACCCGTTCGCGGCGCCGGTCTGTCCCGACGGATATCTCGAGCGTGAGTTCTTCCCGGGCGAGGGACCGGAACGTTACTGCGCCGGTCACGGCGCGTGGATTCGTGAGCTGGCCGGCGTGGGCGAGTTGTGGTGGGCGACCACATGGGGCGAGGACGCCAACCGCCTGTTCCTGCCGGAGCTCGGCGTGGATCCGCTGCCGGTGGTCACCTTCCCGCCGGTGCCGTTTCCGCCCGAGCGGAAGGTCCCGGCCATCGCGGCGGTCGCCGGCGACCGCCCGGCCGCGTGGATCGACGACAACCACACGGACGCCGGGCGCCGCTGGGCGGCCGAGCGGGCCGCGCCCACCCTGCTGGTGTCGGTCGATCCCGCGATCGGCTGGACCCGCGCGGACGTGGACCGGGTCATCGCCTGGGCCGGCGCGCTCACCGGCCCAGGCGACGGTTGATCGTCAGGCGTTCTGCCACAGCCCGATCAGGTTGCCCTCGGTGTCGTGGAAGTACGCGCTGAATCCCATGTCGCCGACCGGCTGGCGGCCGATCGCCACCTTACCGCCGAGCTTCTCGACCCGGGCCAGCGCGTCGTCCAGATTTTCCACGCCGATGGTGATGATCGGCGCGGTGATCGGTCCCTGCCGGGCGAGCATGCCGCCGTTGATGCCGCCGATCTCGGTCAGATTGCCGCTCTCGTCCGTCGGTGTCGTCGTCACCAGCGTGTACTGGAACTGCGGCATCGAGTTCAGTTGCCAGCCGAACGCCTCGCGGTAGAACGTCGTGGCCCGCTGGCCGTCGTCGAACGGGACCTCGAAGTGGACCACCTTGTCCATGGCCTCTCCCTTCACCTGTCGGAAGAGCCTAGTACTGCAGCCGCACTTCAGTTTCGAGTCTTCGCTAGTAGTGGCGGGTTCTCGCCAGCCGTCGACGCCGAACGCTTTGCCCGTATGGCGGTCCCTGCGTCATTGACCGCTATCTATAGCATCTGTGGACTGGCAGGGAGGTGTCATGGGGGAACTGGCGGAGCGGCTGAGCCTGCTCGATGTCGAGGCACGATCTCCCGACGGCGGGTTGACGGCGACCGCCCGAGGGCGAGGTGACGTGCGGGTCGGCTTTGCCTGGGACACGTACCGGAGCTATCGGGCCGCTGCTCTCGCCCGTCAGCTGGAGGCGCTGGCCACCCTGCTCTGGGCGCGTTACCGGCGGCGATACCGGGAAATTGTGGAGTCGTGGGTCGACCA
>DASYTU010000229.1:0-19064 GCA_036001925.1 Actinoplanes sp. | reverse complement strand
CCGCCGCCGCGGCTGGCGGCGCGATAGGTGCCGCTGGTGGCGCGATGGGCGCGGCTGGCGGGGCGATGGGCGCGTCTGGTGGCGCGATGGGCGCGGCCGGTGGCGCGATGGGCGCGGCTGGCGGCGCGATGGGCGCGGCTGGCGGCGCGATGGGCGCCCCCGGGCCGGGCGCGGGAGGGACGGCCAGGGCGTCGGCCGCCGTCGTACCGCCGATCGTGCCGGGACGGGAAGGGGTGCGGACCCCGGCCGTCCCCGGCCGGGCTGGGGCTATGGCCGACAGCCCCTCCGGTGTGATCCGGCGGCCCGGCGAGTCCACCGGCGGGATCGGAAATCGCGGTACCGGCCGCGTGCCGAGACCGGGTCAACCCGCTCTCGGCCAGGCACGGCCGGGCCCAGCGGGCCAGCCGGCACACGGGCAGGCCAGCGGCAGCGCGGCGAACGGACAGATGGCCTCGGGCCGGGCAGGACCGGGCGCGACGACGGGTCAGGCGGCCGCGGGTATGGCCCGGCCCGGGATGACAGGAGGCCCGGCGGCCGCGGGCGTAGCGCGGCCGGGCACGACGACCGGAGCGGCGGCTGCGGGCGTCGCGCGACCGGCGACGTCCGGTAACGTGCGGCCGGCCCAGCCCCATCCCGGCGCCGAACGAGGACAGCTCGCCCCGGGCCAGGCCCCACCGGGCATGACGTCCGGGACGGCCGCGACGGGCTTGGCGCGACCGGGCATGCCGCCCGGCCGCGCGGCATCGGGTGTCGCACGTACGGGCGTGGCGCCCGAGCACGTGGCACCGATCTCGAACACGCCGGCAACGGACGTACCAGCACCGGACCTACCGGGGGAGACCACTGGCTCGCCCGCACGCGGGACCGGCCAGGTCCCACGGCCCGGCCGGGGCACCGGACGCGTCACCGGCGCCGCGTCGGCCACAGGTCTCGCCGTACCGTCGCGGGTTGACGATGGACCGCGACCGACCCCGACCGGCGACGGGCCCGGTGCCGCCCGGGCCCGAGGTACCGGGGCCGTGACCGGCGCCGCCCGGCCGGCGACCGCGGCCGCCGGCACCGCCGCGGTGGTAAGTGCCGCCGCGTCGGCAGCGACCGGCGACAAGCCGGTCAGTCCGGCCGCCGCGGCGACCGACGGCGACCAAACCGGCGGGGGCCTGCGTTCCGAGCTGCGCCGGCAGATGCGCGCGAAGCGACGCCTGCGGGTGATCACGCTGGTCACGGTCAGCGTGGTCGTGCTCGGCCTGCTCCCGTTGTGGTTCGGCATCCGGGCGGCGAGCCGCGACCCGGTTTTCAATTCGCTCGACGCGCTCGATGTGCCCCGCTGGGCTGCGAAGAACGTCGAGGACCGCAGCAGTGGCAGCCGCTGGTGTTTCATGGACTGCCGGTTCCGCGAGCGGACCGCCCAGTCGGATCAGCCGTTCGCACAGACCGATACGGCCTACGCGGCCGCGCTAAGGTCCGCGGGATGGCACCCCTGGAACGTCAGTGGGTGCCCGGACCAGCCGATCAGTGCCCAGGACGGCCGGTACAGCTGCTGGCGGCGTGACGAGTTCACGCTGGACCTGTGGGTACGGCTGCCCGAGTGCGCCGTGGACGCGGTCGCCGCGCAGGACCCGGCGGCGTTGCCGTCCCCCGGCCCGAACGGCGTGGTGGCGACTGCGGACCCGAAGAAATGCAAGGGATCGACCGTGAGCATCAAGGTGCAGAACGCGATCACCGACCAGCGCGGCAAACCGGACGGCGAGAAACCCGGGTTGACCGGGGAGACGCCGGACCCGGTACTCAGCAATGACCCCCTCTTGGAGCCGACACCGTCACCGTCGTGACGGCTGGGCCGACACCGTCACCGTCGTGACGACTGGGGCCGACACCGTCACCGTCGTGACGGCTGGGCCGACACCGTTACCTTCGTGACGCGCTAACCGATCACTGACGGTAGGGTCTGCACGTTGTCACCGGCCACCGACAGGCCCAACCAGAGGGGACGCGCACATGAGCGCCGGAGAAATCGCAGGTCTGATCGCCGCGGGCGCATTCCTGATGCTCGTGATCGTGCTCGCCGTACCGATCCTCAAGCTGCGGCATACCGTCGACGCCGCCACGCGTGCCATCAATGACCTGACCGACCGGACCGGCCCGCTGCTCAGCAACGTGAACGAGACGGTGGAGAACGCGAACACCGCGCTCGCCCAGGTGCAGACCTCATTGGACGGTGTCAACATCCAGCTGGCCAGGGTCGACACGATCACCAGCCATGTGCAGAACATCTCGGCCAACATCGCGAACCTGATCGCCGTCGTGGCCGCCGCCGCAGCCAACCCGCTGGTCAAGGTGGCCTCTTTCGGGTACGGATTGCGCAAGGCGGCCGCCGCTCGCCGCCACGCCGCGGACGAGCGCGAGGTCCGCGCGGGGATCAAGCGCCGCCGCAAGGCCGCCCGCGCCGCCGGCTGAGCCGTCCATCCACCGATCTCCCGAAGGGAAGGCCCACCCATGAAGCGCCTGCTCTGGCTCGGCGTCGGCCTGGCCGTCGGCGCCATCACCGTCCGCAAGGTCAGCCGGAAGGCCCACGAGTTCACGCCGTCGGGCATCGCCGCGTCCCTGTCGGAATCCGCTGGCGGCTTCGTCGAATCGCTGCGTAGCTTCGTGGATGACGTCCGCGACGGCATGGCCGAACGCGAGCAGCAGATCCACGAGGCGATCGCGGCGGGCGAGTTGTACGACGACCAGTTCGACGAGCTGCGTGACAGCGCCCACCGGGGGCGCCACCAGGAGGGTTACCGATGAGGACGGCAGAGATCAAGCGGCGCTTTCTAGCGCATTTCGAGGCGAACGGGCACACGGTCGTGCCGAGCGCCCCGCTGCCGGCCGTCGACGACCCCAACCTGCTGTTCATCAACGCCGGCATGGTCCAGTTCGTGCCGTACTTCCTGGGCCAGCGGACGCCGCCGTTCCCGCGGGCGGCCAGCGTGCAGAAGTGCCTGCGGACGCCCGACATCGACGAGGTCGGCAAGACCTCGCGGCACGGAACGTTCTTCCAGATGAACGGCAACTTCTCGTTCGGCGACTACTTCAAGGAGGGCGCGATCTCGCTCGCCTGGGAGCTGATCACCAAGCCGATCGCCCAGGGCGGCTTCGGCATGGACCCGGAACGCGTCTGGCCGACCGTGCACTTCGACGACGACGAGGCGTTCGACCTGTGGCGCGCCATCGGTGTGCCGGCGTCGCGGATCGTGCGCCGCGGCGACAAGGACAACTTCTGGTCGATGGGCATCCCGGGCCCAGCGGGTCCGTGCTCCGAGCTGTTCTACGACCGGGGCCCCGACTACGGAAACGAAGGCGGCCCGGAGGTCGACGAGGACCGCTACCTGGAGTTCTGGAACCTCGTGTTCATGCAGTACGCGATCGACGACGTGAAGAGCAAGGAGGAGTTCCGGATCGTCGGCGACCTCCCGGCGAAGAACATCGACACCGGCATGGGCCTGGAGCGGATCGCGTCCATCCTGCAGGGCGTCGACAACCTGTACGAGATCGACGAGGTCAAACCGATCCTGGACCGCGCCGCGGAGCTGACCGGCCGGCGGTACGGCGCGCACTCCGGCCACGCGGCGAGCGAGTCGCACCCCGACGACATCCGGCTGCGGGTGATCGCGGACCACGTCCGGACGGCGCTGATGCTGATCGGCGACGGCGTGATCCCGAGCAACGAGGGCCGCGGCTACGTGCTGCGACGCATCATGCGCCGGGCGATCCGGGCGATGCGGCTGCTCGGCTGGCAGGGCCCCGCGATGCCCGAGCTGCTGCCGGTGGCCCGCGACTGCATGGCGCCGTCCTACCCGGAGGTGGCGGTGGAGTTCGGCCGCATCTCCACGTACGCGTACCAGGAGGAGGAGACGTTCCTGTCCACGCTGCGGGCGGGCACCGCGATCCTGGACACCGCGATCGCCGACACCCGGAAGTCGGGCGGGACGACGCTGACCGGCGCGCAGGCGTTCCAGCTGCACGACACGTACGGATTCCCGATCGATCTGACCCTGGAGATCGCGGCGGAGCAGGGCCTGCAGGTCGACCAGGACGGTTTCCGGCGGCTGATGGCGGACCAGCGGTCCCGGGCGAAGGCGGACGCGCAGGCGCGCAAGACCGGGCACCTGGACATGTCGGCGTACCGCTCGGTGCTGGACGCGGGCGGCCCGGTGGAGTTCACCGGCTATCACGAGATCTCCCGCGAGTCGCGGGTGCGGGCGCTGCTGGGCAGCAGTGGCGCGAGCGTCCCGGCGGCGGCCGAGGGCGACTTCGTCGAGCTGGTGCTGGACACCACCCCGTTCTACGCGGAGGGCGGCGGCCAGCAGGCGGACACCGGCCGGATCAACGTGGGCGGCGGCCAGCTCGAGGTGGTCGACGTACAGCAGCCGTTGCCGGGGCTGATCGTGCACAAGGCGCGGGTGCTCCGCGGCGAGGTGCGCGCGGGCGAGGAGGGCTTCGCGGAGATCGATGTCACCCGGCGTAAGGCGATCTCGCGGTCGCACACCGCGACGCACCTGATCCACCAGACCATGCGGGCGTTCCTCGGCGAGTCGGCGACCCAGGCGGGTTCGCTGAACGCGCCGGGCCGGCTGCGTTTCGACTTCAACACCCCTGGCGCGGTCCCGCCGGCGGTGCTGAACGACGTGGAGCAGCAGGTCAACGAGGTGCTGTTGCGCGATCTCGAGGTGCACGCGTTCATCACCTCGCAGGAGGAGGCGCGCCGTCTGGGCGCGATGGCGCTGTTCGGGGAGAAGTACGGCGACGAGGTCCGCGTTGTCGAGGTCGGCGACTATGCCCGGGAGCTGTGCGGCGGCACCCACGTCGCCCGCTCCGGCCAGCTCGGCCTTGTGAAGATCCTCAACGAGTCGTCCATCGGCTCGGGCGTCCGCCGGGTCGAGGCGCTGGTCGGCATCGACGCGTTCGGGTTCCTGGCCAAGGAGCACTTGCTGGTGTCCCGCCTCGCGGAGCTGTTCCGGGTGCCCGGCGACCAGGTCGGGGAGCGGGTGGAGCAGACCGTCACGGCGCTGCGTGACGCGGAGAAGGAGCTGGAGAAGCTGCGGGCGCAGATGGTGCTCGGTGGGGCGGCCGCGCTCGCCGGGCAGGCGCGCGACGTGCGGGGCGTGGCGTACGTCGCCACCGAGGCGCCCGAGGGTGCGGCGACCAACGACGTGCGTACGCTGGCGCAGGAGATCCGCGGCAAGATCGACCCGGCGCGCCCGGCGGTGGTCGCGGTTGCTGCGCGTTCGGGCGGTAAGGCGTCGCTGATCGTGGCGCTCAACGCTGCGGCCAAGAACCGCGGGCTGTCCGCGGCGGACCTGGTCAAGGGCGCGCTATCCGGCCGCGGCGGCGGCAGTGCCGACCTCGCCCAGGGCGGCGGCCTGCCCGCCGATCAGGTGCCGGCCTTGCTGGCGGCGGTGGAGAAGGCGGTCGGCGAGTCCGCCTGAGACGGAGGGTGGGCTTCCACCATGAACCCCCTCCCGCGAGGTAGGCGGCTGGGCGTCGATGTAGGTAAGGTCCGTGTCGGGGTCGCGCTCAGTGACCCCGACGGGATCCTGGCCACCCCGTTGGCTACGGTTGCCCGTGACATGGGTGCGGCCGCCAATTCCGTTCCCGCCGATATCGCCGAGCTCGTCCGTCTCGTGGTCGAACACGAGGCGGTGCAGGTCGTGGTGGGTCTCCCCGTACGCCTCGACGGGTCCGAGGGAGATGCCGCCATCGACATTCGTGCGTACGCTGAGCGGCTGGCACGTGCGGTCGGGCACGTTCCTGTCGTCTTGGCGGACGAGAGGATGTCGACCGTCGTCGCAACCCGTAGGCTGGCCGAACGTGGCGTCCGAGGGAAGCGTCAACGGGCGGTTGTCGACCAGGCGGCCGCGGTGGAGATCCTGCAGAGCTGGCTGGATGCGCAGCGGAGGCAGACACGATGATCGACGAGCTTGACCTGGCGTTCGACGAACCGGCCGAGCGCGGGCGGCCCCGGCACCGGCGCGGCTACCGCGGCGGGAAGAAGGGCCGCCGTGGCCGATCCACCGTCGCGTTCCTCATGGCGTTTGTGCTACTGGCGGTGCTCGGCGGCGGCGTGTACTTCGGCTTCAACAGGATCAAGGGATTCTTCACGGCGGCCGACTACTCCGGCTCCGGCACAGGTCAGGTGACCGTGCAGATCGCGGAGGACGCGTCGCTCACCGAGATGGGCAACACGCTGGTCGACAGCGACGTCGTGAAGAGCACGAAGGCGTTCATCAACGCGGCCGAGGACAACCCCAAGGGCAAGAACATCCAGTCCGGCACGTACCTCATGCGCCGGCAGATGTCGGCCAAGGCGGCGGTCGCGCTGATGCTCGACCCGAAGTCCCGGGTCGTCAACGGCGTCACGATTCCCGAGGGCAAGACCGCCCTACAGGTGTACGCGCTGCTGTCCAAGGCGTCGAACATCCCGGTCAAGGACTTCCAGAACGCCGCGAAGGACCCCGAGGCGCTCGGTGTGCCCGATTTCTGGTTCAACCGTACGGACAAGCAGAAGGTCACGAAGTCGATCGAGGGCTTCCTCTTCCCCGACACGTACGAGTTCCCGCCCAGGAGCACGGCCGCCGACATCCTCGGGATCATGGTCAAGCGCTTCATGACGGTGACGGACAACATCGACTTCACCCAGACCGTGGAGCGGGATCGCAAGATCAGCCCGTACGAGGCGTTGACCGTGGCGTCGCTGGCCCAGGCTGAGGCCGGCAACGACGCCGACCTGGGCAAGATCGCCCGGGTGGCGTACAACCGGCTCTACAGCCACAACTTCCCGTGCGACTGCCTGCAGTTCGACGTCGGGATCAACTACTACTACCAGCTCACGGGCCGGCCGACGAAGTCGTCGAAGCAGATGACCAACGCCGACCTGACCGACCCGAAGAACCCGTACCGCACGCACGGCAAGCCCGGCCTCACGCCCACCCCGATCAACAACCCGGGTGAGGCGGCGCTCAAGGGCGCGATGAGCCCCCCGCAGGGACCCTGGCTGTACTTCGTGGCAATCGACAAGCAGGGCCACTCCGCGTTCGCGACGACGCTCGAGCAGCAGAACAAGAACATCGAGACGGCGAAGAAGAACGGCGTCCTGTGACCGCCCGGCACCGGGCCGCGGTCTGTGGCAAGCCGATCGGCCACTCGCTGTCGCCGGTGATCCACACGGCGGGATTCGCGGCGGCGGGACTGTTCGACTGGTCGTACGAGGCCATCGAGTGTGCCGAGGCGGAGCTGGCCGATCTGGTCCGCGGCCTCGGCCCGGAGTGGGCCGGGCTGTCGCTGACGATGCCGCTCAAGGAGGTCGGCCTGGCGATCGCCGCGTCGGCGTCGCCGGTGGCGACGGCGATCGGTGCGGCCAACACGCTGGTACGCCGCCCCGACGGCGGGTGGCATGCGGACAACACCGACGTGCCCGGAATGGTCCGGGTGCTGACCGACCAGGGCCTCCGCCCGACGCCGGCGATCACCGTCCTGGGCGGCGGCGGTACGGCACGGGCCGCGCTCGCCGCTGCCGCCCGGTTGGGCGCCGCCGGGGTGACCGTGGTGACCCGCCGCGCGGAGTCCACGGCCGAGCTGGCGCCGGCCGCCGCCGCGCTCGGTCTGCGGCTGTCGGGCGTGGCCTGGGCGGACGCGGCGTCGGCGTTCGACGCCGACGCGGTGATCTCCACGGTGCCCAAGGGCGCGGCCGACGAGCTCGCGGCGGCCGTCTCGTGGCGCTCCGGCGCGGTCCTCTTCGACGCGATCTACGAGCCGTGGCCCACCCCTCTCGCCGTCGCCGCCGTCGCGCACGGCGTCCATGTCGCGTCCGGGCTGGATCTGTTGCTGGCTCAGGCGCTGGGCCAGTTCGAGCAGTTCACGGGTGTCGTGCCGGCGCCGGAGGCGGCGATGCGCGACGCGCTGGTCGCGGCCGCCAGCGTGCGCTGACGCCCACCTCTGACCTTTCGGGCGGCCCGATGAGGCGGACATCCGCCGGCATGCTGCGCCGCGTCGCACGGCGTTGATACCGTTCGGCGCGGCCGCGACGATCAGCGCGGCGGACATGCCGAAAGGGACCGGGATGGGCCTGTGGGACAAGCTCAAGGGCGAGCTGATCGACATCATCGAGTGGCTCGATGACAGTCGCGACACCATCGTGTGGCGGTTCCCCCGCTACGAGAACGAGATCAAAATGGGCGCCAAGCTCGTTGTCCGCGAGTCACAGGCGGCGGTCTTCGTCAACGAGGGCCAGGTGGCCGACGTCTTCGGCCCCGGGACCCACACGCTGACCACGCAGAACATGCCGATCCTTTCCACGCTCAAGGGCTGGAAGTACGGCTTCGAGTCGCCGTGGAAGGCCGAGGTGTACTTCGTCAACACCCGGCAGTTCACGGACATGAAGTGGGGCACGCAGAACCCGGTGATCGTCCGCGACCCCGAGTTCGGTGCGGTCCGGCTGCGCGCGTTCGGCGCGTTCGCTATGCGTGTGGTCGACCCCGCCCGGCTGTTGCGCGAGCTGGTGGGCACGGATCCGCAGTTCCGTACCGAGGAGGTGCAGGAGTACCTGCGCCAGCTCGTCGTCGGGCATCTCGGCAACGCTCTCGCCCGGGCCCAGGTGCCGCTGCTCGACCTGGCCGCCCAGCAGCTCACCATCGGCAACACGCTCGCCGCCGTGCTCAGCGACGAGCTGTCGGCCAACGGCATCGCCATCCCGAAATTCATCATCGAGAACATCTCGGTGCCGCCCGAGGTGGAGGCGGCGCTGGACAAGCGCACGTCCATCGGTGTGGTCGGCAACCTGGACCAGTACACGAAATTCCAGGCCGCGAACGCCATGGAGGACGCCGCCAACAACCCCGGCGGCGCGGGCGAGGCGTTCGGCTTCGGCCTCGGGATGGCCGCCGGCCAGCGCGCGACGCAGGCGATGAACACCCCGGCGCCCACGGCCGGTCCGCCGCCGCTTCCGGCCGCCGAGTGGTACGTCGGCGTCGGCGGCCAGCAGCAGGGTCCGTTCGACCTGAACGCGCTGGCGTCGCAGGTCGCCTCCGGTGGCCTCACCCGCGACACGCTGGTCTGGAAGAACGGCATGGCCGCGTGGACCGCCGCCGGCCAGGTGCCGGAGCTGAGCAGCGCGTTCGCCGCGGTGCCGCCGCCCCTCCCGCCGCAGGCGTGACCGCCATGAGCGAGCGTAGCGAGCGAATCATCAGGCTCAGCGCCGTCGTGCCTCATGGCGGCGCGGAGCGAAGCGGAGTGTCGTCATGAGCGGGTCGCAGTACCCCTGCGCCAACTGCGGGGCCAACGTCGAGTTCGCCCCGGGTACGACCGTCCTGAAGTGCCCGTACTGCGGGGCCCAGACGCCGCTGGTGCCGACCGGGGCGCGGGTGCGCGAGCACGCGTACGCCGAGTTCGCCGGGCTGGCCCGCAAGCCGGTCGCGACGCTCGCGCCGTACACGTTCACGTGCCGCGGTTGCGGCGCAGTGACTCAGAGCGACAAGATCTCGGACCGCTGCCAGTTCTGCGGCGCGCCGCTGGTGGCGGACGCGACATCGGGCGAGATGGTGGCGCCCGAGGCAGTGGTGCCGTTCGGGCTGGACCGGGCCGCTCTGCGGGAGGCGCTGCGCAAGTGGGCGTCGTCGCGCTGGTTCGCGCCGAACGGCCTCAAGAAGGTCACCGAGGCGGAGTCGTCGCACAGCACCTACCTGCCGCACTGGACCTACGACGCCCGCACGACGTCGCGGTACACGGGTGCGCGCGGTGAGCACTACTACGAGACCGAGACCTACACCGAGAACGGCGATACGAAGACCCGCCAGGTGCAGCGGACCCGGTGGTACCCGGCCCGCGGCGTGGTCGCGCGGGACTTCGACGACGTGCTGGTCGCCGGCACGTCCCGGGTCTCGGTCGAGCACCTCGACAAGCTGGAGCCGTGGCCGCTGCCGGAGGCCGAGCCGTACCGGCCGGAGTTCCTCGCCGGGCACGAGACGCTGCGCTACGACGTCGAGCCGGAGGCCGGGCTGGACACGGCCAAGTCGCGGATGGCGCCGATCATCGAGGGTGACTGTCGCGACGACATCGGCGGCGACGAGCAGCGGGTGGACTCGGTCGACACCGACTACCGCGAGGTCGCGTTCAAGCTGATGCTGCTGCCCGTGTGGATCGCGTGCTACCTGCACGCCGGGAAGACGTACAACATCCTGGTGAACGGGCGGACCGGCGAGGTCGCGGGCGAACGCCCGTACAGCGTGCCCAAGATCGTGGCCGCGGTAGCGGCCGCCCTGCTGGTCCTAGCCGCGATCATCGTGCTGCTCTCGCTGAACCGCTCCTGACCGAGGGCCGGGGGCGGCAGGCGGCCGGGTGGGGGTGGCGTGCCAGACTTGCACGCGTGTTGCGCTGGCTGACCGCAGGTGAATCGCACGGCCCGGCGCTCGTCGCCCTCCTCGAAGGGGTGCCCGCCGGCATCCGGGTGACGAGCGACGACATCGGCCGCGATCTCGCCCGCCGGCGCCTCGGCTACGGCCGGGGCGCCCGGATGTCGTTCGAGCGGGACGAGATCGAGATCATCGGTGGTGTCCGGCACGGCGTCACGCTCGGCAGCCCCGTCGCGATCCGGATCGGCAACTCGGAGTGGCCGAAGTGGCAAACCGTGATGTCCGCTGATCCGGTCGACCCGCAGGAGCTGGCGTCGCTGGCCCGCAACGCGCCGCTGACCCGACCCCGGCCCGGTCACGCGGATCTGGCCGGCATGCAGAAGTACGGGCACACCGACGCCCGCCCGATCCTCGAGCGCGCCAGCGCCCGGGAGACCGCGGCCCGGGTCGCGATCGGCGCCGTGGCCAAGGCGATGGTGAAGCAGGGCCTCGGGATCGACATCGTCTCGCACGTGATCGAGCTGGGCTCGGTCGCCGCCAAGACCGGTCTGATTCCCGCGCCGGGCGACGCCGAACGCATCGACGCCGACCCGTTGCGCTGCCTCGACCCCGAGGCCAGCGCGCGCATGGTCGCGGAGGTGGACGCCGCGAAGAAGGACGCCGACACCCTCGGCGGCATCGTCGAGGTGCTGGCGTACGGCGTACCGCCGGGTCTCGGGTCCCATGTGCAGTGGGACCGCAAGTTGGACGCCCGGCTCGCCGCCGCGTTGATGTCCATTCAGTCGGTCAAGGGCGTGGAGATCGGCGACGGTTTCACCCAGGCCCGCTCCCGCGGCTCGGTCGCGCACGACGAGATCATCCCGACGCCCGACGGCGTCCGCCGGATCACCGACCGTGCGGGCGGGACCGAGGGCGGCATCACCAACGGTGAGCAGCTGCGGGTACGTGCCGCGCTGAAGCCGATCTCGTCGCTCAACCGCGCCCTGCAGACCGTCGACGTCGCGACCGGCGAGCCGGCAACCGCGATCAACCAGCGCTCTGATGTGTGCGCGGTGCCGGCGGGGGCCGTCGTCGCCGAGGCGATGGTCGCGCTCGTGCTCGCCGAAGCTGCGACGGAGAAGTTCGGCGGCGACTCGGTGGCGGAGATCCGCCGCAACGTCGCCGGGTACCTCGACAGTCTGCCGCTGCGATGACGGAGGATCAGGGCTGATGGCACCCGTGGTTGTGATCGTCGGGCCGCCCGGCGCCGGCAAGACCACCGTCGGTCAGGCGGTCGCGGCGCGGCTCGGGGTGCCGTTTGCCGACACCGACGCGCTGATCGAGGCAACGGCCGGCAAGGGCATACCTGAGATTTTCTTCGACGACGGCGAGCCGGCGTTCCGCGAGCTGGAGGTCGCCGCGATCGCGTCCGCACTCTCGTCGTTCGACGGTGTGCTCGCGGTGGGCGGCGGCGCGATCCTCAACGAGAACACTCGCGCCGTGCTGGCCGACCACACCGTGGTGTTCCTGTCCGTGGAGCTGCCCGACGCCGTGCGGCGGGTCGGCTTGGGCGCGGGCCGCCCGCTGTTGAGTATCAACCCGCGTGCGACGCTCAAGTTCCTCATGGAGCAGCGCCGCCCGCTGTACGCGACGGTGGCCACGTACACGATCGCCACCGATGGGCGTGCCCCCGAGGAGATCGCCGACGAGGTGGCGGCGCTTCTCAAGCCGGCGTGACAAACCCGCCCGGAGGGAGATCCCGATGCCGCGCGCGATCCGTTTTCACACGTACGGTGACCTCGACGTGCTTCGCGTGGACGACGTGCCCCGCCCCGAACCCGCCGACAACCAAGTACTCGTCCAGGTGGTCGCGGCCGGCATCAACCCGGGCGAGATCGCCATCCGGACCGGCGCGCTGCACGAGCGGTGGCCCGCCACGTTCCCGTCCGGTGAGGGCAGCGACCTCGCCGGCCGGGTCGTGACGGCCGGCTCCTCGGTCACCGGCTTCCGGCCCGGCGACGAGGTGATCGGCTGGTCCGATGCGCGCTCGTCGCACGCGGACTTCGTGGTCGTGAACGCCGATCACCTCACGCCGAAGCCGCTCGCCCTGGACTGGATTCGCGCCGGCGGACTGTTCGTCGTCGGGGTCACCGCGTACGCCGCGGTCCGTGCGGTTGCGCCCAAGCCCGGCGAGACGGTCGCGGTCGGCGGTGCGGCCGGCGGCGTCGGCTCGCTGACCGTGCAGCTGGCCCGCGAGGCGGGCGCCCGCGTCGTCGGCATCGCCGGCGAGCGCAACGCCGGCTGGTTGCGCTCGGTCGGCGTCACCCCGGTGACGTACGGCGACGGCCTGGCCGATCGTCTGCGTGCGGCCGCGCCGGACGGTGTCGACGCGTTCATCGACACGTACGGGCAGGGCTACGTCGACCTGGCGGTCGAGCTCGGCGTCGCGCCCGACCGCATCGACACGATCATCGACTACCCCGCCGCGGCGAGGCATGGCGCCAAGACCGAGGGCAGCTCCACGGCCAGTTCGGCCGACGTGCTGGCGCGCATGGCCGAGCTGCTGGCGTGGGGCACGATCGTGATGCCGATCGCGGCCGTGTACCCGCTCGCGGGGGTCCGCGAGGCGTACGCGGAGCTGGCCGATCGGCACACCCGCGGCAAGATCGTGCTGTCCATGGAGCTACCCGACAATGCCGGGCGTCAGGGGCCCGCGGCCTAGCTCGTCAAGGGCGGCGGCGAGTGCCTTCGGCTCGCTGAGCATCGGCCAGTGCCCGGTCGGCAGCGCGACGATCCTCGCCTCGCTCAGGCCGGCGAAGAACGGATGGCCGGCCGCCATCATCTGCCGGACCTGGTCCATGGCGAACGTACAGGCGATCAGCGCGGTGGGCAGATCCGCCGAGGTCGCGCGCTTCCCGAGCGGCTGCGTGACGGACGCCGCCGGGTGTGGCGTGGCGCGGGTACGCAGCAGCTCGAGCGCGGCGGCGTCCAAGCCGGCCAGCAGCACCGGATCGGCCTGCGGATCCCAGGCCCGGGGCGGAACCGCATCGCCGGTGATGTCCTCGCCGCCGGACACGGAGGCCTGGGTCGTGCCCTCGGGCAGCGGGCCGCTGTCCACGTACACGACTGCCTTGATCCGCTCCCGCAGCCGCAACGCGGCCGCGCTGACCGGCAGGCCGCCGTAGCTGTGCCCGACCAGCACGAGGTCGTGCATGTCCTCGACCTCGGCGAGCCGTACCACGTCCTCGGTGTGGAGGTCCAGGTTGACGTCGGGCCCGAGGAGGTGCGAGCGGTCGGCCACGCCGGTCAGCGTGAGCGGGTAGACGTCGTGGCCCGCGTCGCGCAGTGTGCGCGTCACGTCGCGCCAGGCCCACGCGCCGATCCACATGCCGGGAACCAGGAGGTAAGTGGTCATGGCAAGCACGCTACGGGCGATAGCGGTCAGTTCCTGACCGGAGTAGTCAGTCGAGCCGCTCCTCGAGGCGTTCGATGCGCTCGATCAAAGGTTGCAGTTCCGCGCGCACCGCGGTCACGATGCCGGCCGTCGCGGCCGGCGCGGGTGTGCTCGCGCGCAGGTGCGCGTAACCCGCGACCGCCGCCGCCAGCGCGCGGCGCACCGCCTTCGGTTCCGCGCCCGCCGACCGCAATGCGCGGCCCGCCACGCCGTCCGGCTCGGCGGCCAGGCCGACCAGCAGGTGCTCGCAACCGACGTAATTGTGGCCCAGCGCGATCGCCTCGCCGACCGCGAGCTCGAGCGCGTTGCCGGCGGCGGTGCTGAACCGCAGACCGTCCCCGCCGCCCGGCTCGGCGGTGTCCTCGACGACAAGCCGCGCCGGGTCGATGTCCATGGCGGAGAGGATCTGCAGCGCGAGGTTGCCGCCCTCGGCCACCAGGCCATGGAGCAGCGGGCCGGTGCCGACGTTGCGCGCACCGGTCTCGCGAGCCGCGCCGGCAGCGATCCCGAGCGCCGTCACGGCGCGCGGCGTGACGTGCGGAAGGCGGCTCGCGAACCGACCTGCGTCGACGTCGTCCAGCACGGCCTGGCGGATCGTGTTCATCCGGCGTACCGCCTGCTCCAGCGCACGTTGGCAGACCGCGGAGACCGGCACGCCGGTGTCGCGGACGGCGTCGGCGAGGTCGTCGGGAAGGTACACGTTGATTTTCGGCATGGGGCAGTTATAACCCCGCTTGGGGTTAGCAGGATATAACCCCAAGCCGGGAAAAGTACGCTGACCGGCGTGCTCCGCATCCCCGTAGCCGGCGACCGGCCGTACGACGTACTCATCGGTCGTGATCTTGTCCCGGTCCTGCCGACGCTGATCGATGGTGCCGTGCGCGCCGCGATCCTGTTCGCCGCGCCGCTCGCGGCGCGGGCCGGCGCTATCGCCACCGCCATCGAGAAGGCCGGCGTCCGGCCGACGGCGATCGAGGTGCCCGACGCGGAGGACGGCAAGTCGATCGACGTCGCCGCGCGCTGCTGGGACGAGCTGGGCGCGGCCGGCTTCACCCGCACCGACGTCGTGATCGGCGTGGGCGGGGGAGCGGTGACCGATCTGGCCGGGTTCGTCGCCGCGAGCTGGCTGCGCGGGGTGCGTTGGGTGCCGGTACCCACCTCGCTGCTCGGCATGGTCGACGCCGCGGTCGGCGGCAAGACCGGCGTGAACATCGCGGCCGGAAAGAACCTGGTCGGAGCGTTCCATCCGCCGGCCGGTGTGCTCTGCGACCTGGACGCGCTCGAGACCCTGCCGGCCGACGACCTGGTCGCGGGGCTGGCCGAGGTGGTCAAGTGCGGCTTCATCGCCGACCCCGCCATCCTCGAGGCGATCGAGACCGATCCGGCCGCGGCCGCCGACCCGCGCGGCGCCGTCCTGGCCGAGCTGATCGAACGCGCCGTACGGGTCAAGGCCCGGGTCGTCGGCGCCGATCTGCGCGAGTCGGGCCTGCGGGAGATCCTCAACTACGGGCACACCCTCGGCCACGCGATCGAGAAGCGCGAGCGGTACGCCTGGAAGCATGGTCACGCGGTCGCCGTCGGCCTGGTCTACGCGGCCGAATTGTCCAAACTATCCGGTCGGTTGGACGATCGGACCGCGGTCCGCCACCGCAATGTCCTGGAGCTGCTGGGACTGCCGACCGGATACGACCCGGATGCGTGGCCGGATCTGCTGGCCGCGATGCGCGTCGACAAGAAGACGCGCGCCGACACGCTGCGGTTCGTGGTGCTGGACGGCTTGGGCGAACCGGGCATCCTGGCCGGGCCCAGCGAGGAAACCCTGGCCAAGGCCTACGCAGAGGTGGCGAGATGACCCGCGTGTACGTACTCAACGGGCCCAACCTGGGACGCCTCGGCACCCGCCAGGTCGATGTCTACGGCACCACGTCGTACGACGACCTCGTCGAACTGTGCGTGACCACCGGCAAAGAGCTCGGTCTCGACGTCGTCGTGAAGCAGACCGACGCGGAGCACGAGATGCTCGCCTGGCTGCACGCCGCCGCCGACGAGGAGGCGCCGGTGGTGCTGAACCCGGGCGCGTGGTCGCATTACTCGTACGCGATCCGCGACGCCTGTGCGCTGCTGCGCAGCCGCCTCGTCGAGGTGCACATCTCCAACATCCACGCCCGCGAGCAGTTCCGGCACCATTCGGTTGTGTCCGCGGTCGCCACCGGCGTCATCGCCGGACTGGGAATCGACGGCTACCGTCTGGCGTTGCATCATGTCGCGCGGTGACCCGATTCGTCGGTTGCGCTCCCGCGCCGGTAAGCTCTCTCGGTCACCCCACCAGCACCAAGATCAAGGCAGGACATGGCTACCACCAACGACCTGAAGAACGGCCTCGTGCTCAACCTCGACGGCGAGCTGTGGTCCGTCGTCGAGTTCCAGCACGTCAAGCCGGGCAAGGGTGGGGCGTTCGTGCGCACCACGCTCAAGAACGTGCTCTCCGGCAAGGTCGTCGACAAGACGTTCAACGCCGGGACCAAGGTCGATACCGCGACCGTGGACAAGCGCACGATGCAGTATCTGTACGCCGACGGCGAGGACTTCGTCTTCATGGACCTCGACACGTTCGACCAGATCACCGTGCCCGGCGGCACCGTGGGCGAGGCGGCCAACTACCTGCTTCCCGAGGCCGAGGCCACGGTCGCCACGCACGAGGGCGTCCCGCTGTACATCGAGCTGCCGACCAGCGTCTTCCTCGAGGTGACGTACACCGAGCCGGGCCTCCAGGGCGACCGCTCCACCGGCGGCACCAAGCCGGCCACCGTCGAGACCGGTGCGACGGTTAACGTCCCGCTATTCATCACGACCGGCGAGAAGATCAAGGTCGACACCCGCGACGGCCGCTACCTCGGCCGTTCTTGAGGGGCCTGATTCTTCTGATGGCTGAGGGTCCGAAGACGCAGATGCCGGCCCGCCGCAAGGCCCGCCGGCGCGCGCTGGACGTGCTCTACGAGGCCGACCTGCGTGACCTGCCGCCGAGTCGGGTGCTGACGACCTACCTGGACCGCATCGAGAAGCCGCATCCCGGCCACCTGAACTACGCGATCGGCCTGGTGGAGGGCGTCGCCAAGAACCTCGACCGGATCGACGAGCTGATCGCCAGCTACGCCGAGGGCTGGACCATCGACCGCATGCCGGTCGTGGATCGCAACCTCGCCCGGATCGCGGTGTACGAACTGCTCTACGTCCCGGAGATCGACGACCCGGTCGCGATCACCGAGGCTGTTGAGCTCGCGAAGCAGATGTCCACGGACGACAGCCCCAGATTCCTCAACGGCATCCTGGGCCGCATAGCAGAGTTCGCGACCCGCTAACCCGCGGGCGCCCTCCCCGGGCGCCCCGCGCTCCCGGGCGCCCCGCGCTCCCGGGCGCCTCGCCCTCCCGGGCGCCCCCGCCCTCCCGGTTGATCATGGGGTTAGCGCGGCCATTTGCCCGATCTGTCGGGCGTTAACCTCATGATCAACCGCGGTGTGCGGACGTGACGGCCGGTTGGGCTGAGCGGGTCCGGGTCGAGGCGTCACCCGCCTCGACGACCGGACCGACCCGGTGCCGGACGCCGCCCTCTCCGGTTGATCATGGGGTTAGCGCGCCCATTTGTCCGATGTGTCGCGCGCTAACCCCATGATCGACTGGCGGTAGCCGGGCGCGGAGGGCGGTTGGGCGGAGCGGGCCCTGGTCGGGGCGGGCGCCCGCTCGACCACCGCGCCACCCGCCAGGGTCGCGGCCTGAATGGACGCGAAGAAGCCCGCACCGCCCTCGGCAGTGCGGGCTTCTCGCGCTGGAATCAGGAGGCGAAGAACGCGCGGGGGTCGGCGACCAGGACGCCCTGCTCGGTCAGGCGCTCGATGAGGCCGGACGGCGAGATGTCGTACACGATCGCGAGCGCGCGCAGGTCATCGGCGCGGATGGAGAGCACCCGTCCGTTGTAGTCACCGCGTTGCTGCTGGATGGCCCGCGCGTACCGGGCCACGTAGGCGAGATCTTCGCCGGTGGTGTCGTACAGTTTCTCGAGGTCCAGCACGATCTTGTTGGTGGCTTCGAGACGGACGCCGCTGCCATCGGGCAGCAGTTCCGAGACGGGCACACGGTAGAAGTCGGCCAGCTCGGCCAGGCGCGATACGGTGACCGCGCGGTCGCCGCGCTCGTACGACCCCACCACGACGGCCTTCCACCGGCCGTTCGACTTCTCTTCCACGCCCTGCAGAGACAGGCCCTGTTGCTGGCGGATCGAGCGCAGGCGGGCGCCCAACGACTTGGCGTACTCAGACGGCATTCGGACACTCCCAGTGCTGTGCTGGCCGGAGGGTTCTTCCTCCGCGATCGCTACGCAGCGTGACGGTACGGAGTTTGCGACGCCTGGTCAAGTGCCGGTTACCCATGAGTCGCAACGCCGGTGTGAGACTTGTCCCATTCGTCCGGCTGTCGGTCGTCGGCCACGTCACCACGGTCGTCGCCGCGTCCACTGGTAACGTAGCGGCAGCCGGGGGCCGGACTCCATCGGGTCTGCCCTCGTAGACGTCCTTTAACGACCCGTCCCGTGAGGCGGGGAAGGAGGTCCGCCGTGGCATATCCACGTGCAGACGCCCATCAGGGCACCGGTCAGGGCAAGACCGTTCTCACCGCGTCCGACCTGCAACGGGTCGTCGACCGCATCGCCCACCAGATCCTCGAGAAAACGTCGGGCGCGATGGGCACCGTCCTGCTGGGCATTCCCACCCGCGGCGTTCCACTGGCCCGCCGGCTCGCCGCCCGCATCCACGCCTTCGAGCACATCGACGTGCCGGTCGGCGCGCTGGACATCACGCTCTACCGCGACGACCTGCGGCTGCACGCCACCCGCGCGCTTGGCAAGACCGAAGTGCCGCCCGGTGGCATCGACGGGCGGCGGGTCGTGCTCGTCGACGACGTCCTCTTCTCCGGCCGCACCGTACGGGCCGCGCTGGACGCGCTGAACGACATCGGCCGGCCCAGCTCCGTGCAACTCGCGGTGCTGGTCGACCGCGGCCACCGCGAGCTGCCGATCCGCGCCGACTACGTGGGCAAGAACATCCCCACCGCGCTGACCGAGAGCGTGCGCGTATCGCTCGCCGAGGTTGACGGCGGCGTGGACGAGGTCAAGCTGACCGGAGGAGACGCCTCATGATCAAGCACCTGCGATCGGCGGCCGACCTGGACGCCGATACCGCCATCCTGATCCTGGA
>DASYTU010000228.1:0-47142 GCA_036001925.1 Actinoplanes sp. | reverse complement strand
GAGCAGCAGCAGCGGGAACAGCAGCGTCTGCTGCACGGTCCAGAACAGCCATTCCTGGTTCTTCGACGCGAGCGCGAGCGTGTACGAGAGCGCGCCGAGCCCGAGGCAGAACGCGGACAGGATCACGACGCCGACCAGCGTCCCGGCCAGGTGCAGGTGCGGGATCCGGGAGGCCGCGCTCGCGGCCTCGGTCTCGTGATCGAAGCCCAGGATGATCTTGTCACCGACGTGGATCGCCTTGAGCCGCTCGGGGGTGTCATCGGCGATGATCCGGCCGTGGTCGACCGCGGCGCTACCCCGGAACTTCTGGCCGAACCCCTCCTTCAGGAACCGCCGCCACTGGTCGGTCGCCGCGCGGTACCAGCTCGTGCAGGCCGTGCTGCTCGAGTACGGCAAGGACCTGGACCCAATGATCGTCGCGGCCTGTCTGCCGGTCTGGTCCGATCGAGACCTCGGCGGCCCGGAGGACCTCCCGGCGGTCGCCCGGTTACAGACGCTGCGGCGGTGGGCGAAGCGGTACCCCGAGCTAGCCGATCAGGCGCGGTCGGCGCGGACGAGCGCGGGACGCGACGCCGCCCGGGCGTTACGCGACGGCGAGCAGTGGGAGCTCGTCGACGAGCTCGTGCAGTTCACCACGGACCCGCAGATTCTCGCCGACGCGGTCGAGAACGTCGCGGGGTTCGTGCAGGAACTCATCGTCGACCGTGACCGCAGCATCGAGCGAACACTGGAGGTCGATCAGGCGGTCAAGGCCACCGGCACGGCACTGGTCACCCTGGCGACGTGTCCGCACACCCCGGACGAAGCGTTGCGGGCGGCGCTGCCGCTGGCGGCCAGCCACGTCACAGTCGATGAGATCGCCGCCGCCCGCCCCAGCCTGGCCCAGGACTGCGCCGCGGAACGCCTGAGTCGCACGGGGATGTTCCTGCGCCAGCCGCAGCTCGTCGAGAACCTCGTCGACGTGCCCGACGACCAAGCGCTGGCGGCCACCGGTGACCCGGCCGCGGCGCTGATGAGCTACCTGCCGTATCTGCAGGACGCAGACCGCCAGCAGCGGGCCCGCCTCGCGACCCGGCTGCTGCAATCGAGACACGTCACCAGCGACGTGCTGCTGGCGCTGCCGGGCGAGGTGGTGTCCGCGTCGCCGTGGCACGCCGCGCTGGCCGCGGCGATGGTGACGGAGGTCTGCCGCGACGACCCGCAGCGGTGGAGTGTGCTGCACCTCCAGCTGCCCGGCAGAGACCCGTTGACCTTCGGTGGGGTCTTGGCCGAGCTGCGCGACTACGAGCCGCCGCGGACGGTGACCTACGGCGCCCAGGCCGGCTACCGGTACTGCCACGCCTGCCATCTCGTCACCCCGCACGAGTGGCCGCCGGTTCCCAGGAGGAGCCGCGCGGCGACATGAAGATCATCCGCTGGACGTGCCGACTGTGCTTGCACTGGGGGGCGTTGCCCGCCGAGTCGGCCGAGCTACCGATCAAGCGACAGCGGAAACGTAAAGTCCTGGTTGGCCTTGCCGTTGCACGACCATTGCACCATGCGGGCGCCGTCGCTGCGGTCGAAGTTGTACACGTCGAGGCACTTGCCGCTGTTGCGGTTGACCAACCGGTAGTAGCCGGGGGCTCGTGGGTCGGGGTGCCATTGCTGGTCGTGGCCGCCGTTGCACGACCATTGCCGCACGCGCGCGCCGTCACCGTGGTCGTTGCGGTCGACGTCCATGCATTTGCGACTGTTGCGGTTGACGATGAGGTAGTAGCCGGCGTCGCTGGGCACGAGCGCCCAGACTTGGTTGTCATGACCGGTGCAGGACCATTGCTGCACGGCGACGTCGTCTCCAGTGCCGCTCCCAGCCACGTCCATGCACTTGTCAATACGGTCGACGACGCTTACAAACCCGCTCGGCTGGTAAGGATCCGGCGCGGGCGACGGCACCGACGGTACGGGCGGTATGGGGCGGGGCCTCGTGCCGGTGTGCTCGTGGCCGCCGGTCGCTCTGGTGTGCTCAACCACCGGCGGCACCGACCGCACCGGGGTCGCCGGAGTCGAGGCCGCGGCGGCCGGCAGCGGCGTCCACAGCGGATCCGCATCGCCATCCGAACCCGTGTGCCACTGGACCGTGTCGCGCCGCAAGGACGCGTATCCGAAGTATCCAAGGTATCCAACGAGAACGAGCCCCACCACGATGGCGGCGGCGACTGCCACGTCGACGGCGGAGCGCGGCGCCCATGGCCAACGGAGCCGCAGCGAGCGGGTCCTCCGGTGTGCACCCTTCGCCGATACCTCGCCGCGTCGGCTGAGCGCCGGCTGTTCACGCGGCTGCTCGAACACGCCGTCCCGAGCCGCCGTAGCGGTCGGGGCCGTTTCCGCCGGCGGCGTAGGCGGCTCATCGGCGTCGCCGGTCGGCCGGGCGGCCTGCCCGGCAGCATTGTCATGCCCAGCCGGCGGAAGCCCTCCATTGCGCACCCTGTCCAACCCGCCGCCCTCAATCCTCCCGCCGGCTCAGCATGACGATCGGATTGACCGTTATGCGTCGCCGGGCGTCGGCGTTGGATCGTAATCCATCGATGCGTCCGCCGATCAACGGCCACGGGCACGTCGCCGCACACTTGCCCGGAGGATCGTCGGTCACATCCGGCTCAGGCGTAGGTGCGCCGGCGGGCCACCTCGGCGAGCGTCACCGCGGCCGATTGCGCATGTTCGATGAGCGTCAACGTACGGGTTCGCTGTTCACGCAGTTCCGGCAGGAACTCCGGGCCGGTCAGGAAGACCGGCAAGTCAGACACGCGTTGGCATGCGGGCAGCTCTTCTGCACGGGCAACCCGCAGTAACCGTTAGACAGGGTCTGCGTGGCCATCCCGTACCGAACCTTCGCCCACTGAGCCTGGCCGAGCGGGCCCTCTGGGTCGATCGCGACGCGCTCACCCTTAACGTTGACCTTGGTTGCCTGCTCCCACTGGCGCCGCACTGTCTGGTCAGTGATCTTCGCGTATCGAGAGGTCATGGCCTGCGAGTCATGATCGAGCAACACTCGGATGACCTCCTGCGGGACATCGCGATTGATCAGCCGAGTCGCGAAGGTGTGCCGCCACTGGTGTGGCGTGAGGTGGACCGGCCGCCCATGCTCGTCGCGTACCTCGACCGTGGCGAGCCACTTCCGCAGCATGCCTCGATAGCTGGAAGGAACCAGCGGCCGGCGTCCATCGATGTTCCCGTTGTCCCTTGGGAACAGGTACCGATCGGCGTCCGGCCACCGCTCCAGCACCCGCCTCTGCTGGGCGCGGATCTCCGCCTCGACCTCCTCGTCGATAGGGACCGCCGGATGAGGATCATGGTGACCAGTCGGCCCGCCGGGGTCGGCCACCGGTCCAGGTTGTGCGGCTGCTCGACCTGCGCCATGACGTGCTCGGCGAGGTTGCGGGGCAACTTGGCATCGGCCCGCTTCGGGTTGTCGTTGGGATAGAAGACCGCAGTGGTGTGCAGCTCATCCCAGCCATACCGACGAACACCGTGGAGGAACAGCCGCAGGCCATCGACGTGCACCGCGTGTACCTGGCGGCCGACGACCTGGGACGTCAGCCACGCGAGATACCGTTCAATGACCGCGCGGTCGATATCCTTCATCCGCTTGACGCACGGCTCGCTGCTGGTCAGGTACTCGGAGAACCTGGTCACTGCGCCAACGTCGGAGGTAACCCGGCCGATACCGACGCCGCCGTTGAGCCGCAGACGAGCCCACCGCTTCGCCAGGTCCCGCAGCCAGCGCTGAAGGATGCGGTCGAAGCGCAGATGGCTGCGCACGTAGGTGTTGCTCGGGCCGAAGTCCAGGCCGAGCTTGCCGATGCGCCAGATGTCGCGGTCGTACTCGACGTCCAGGCCGCGGCCGTCGCGGAGGTCCTGGACGCAGTCGACGGCGAACATCAGGAAGGCGGAGACGCGGCCCGCGATGACCCGTTCGGCCATCGAGTCGGCTTCGTCCAGGTAGTGCGTGGTCAGCACGATCGTCGTCTCGTGGCTCTTGCGCAGCTCGACGATGTGTTCATGGAGGTTGGCGCGGTTCTGCGGGTCGAGTCCGGTCGATGGCTCGTCGAGGAAGAGCAGTTCGGGTGCGTGGATGAGGCCCATCGCGATGTCGAGGCGGCGGCGCTGACCGCCGGAGAGCGTGGATACCGTACGGTCGGCGACCTCGCCGAGGCCGAGCGAGTCGATCAGCTCGGCGGCCCGCCGGCGCGCGTCGCGGACGCGCATCCCATAGGAGCGGCCCTGGCTCATCAGCTCGTCACGGCCGCGCTGGCTGTGGCCCGCGCCGTTGCCCTGGCCGATGTATCCGATCCGGTGCCGGACCTCGCGCTGCTGCCGGACCACGTCGAAGCCCGCGACCCGCGCCGTGCCGGACGTCGGCGGGATCAGCGTGGTCAGCATCCGCAGCGTGGTCGACTTGCCGGCGCCGTTGGGGCCGAGCAGTGCGACCAGCTCGCCGGGCGCGACGGTGAGGTCGATGCCGTCGACCGCCTTCACCGTGGCCTTCTTCGACTTGAAGTGTTTCGTCAGCTCGTGCGTCTCAATCATGGTTCCGAGGCTAGAGTTCAATGCGGCCACTTATTGACCTCAATGCGGCGGAGTCTGGAGTTCATGGCGAACACGAGTGCGCGGATGCTCCGGCTGCTGTCGTTGCTGCAGACCCATCGCTACTGGCCCGGCGGCGAGTTGGCCGAGCGGCTCGAGGTCAGCCCGCGCACGCTCCGCCGCGACGTCGACCGGCTCCGCGAGCTGGGCTATCCGGTGGACGCGACGCGCGGCGTCGCGGGCGGGTACCAACTGCAGGCCGGCGCCGCGGTTCCGCCGCTGCTGCTCGACGATGACGAGGCGGTCGCCATCGCGGTCGGCCTGCGCACGGCCGCCGCCGGCGCCGTGGCCGGTTTCGAGGAGACTTCGGTACGGGCGCTGGCCAAGGTGATCCAGCTGCTCCCGCCACGCCTGCGCCGCCGCATCGACGCGTTGCAGGCGGCCACGTCTCCAGGGGTCTTCGGCGGCGGCCCCACACTGGACGCGGCCACGCTGACCACGCTGGCCATGGCGTGCCGCGGCGAGGAGCGCCTCCGTTTCGACTACACGCCGCGCGACGGCGAGCCCGCCGCCCGCTACGTCGAGCCACACCGCCTGGTGTCTCTGGGCCGCCGCTGGTATCTGCTCGCCTGGGACCTGGACCGCGGCGACTGGCGCAGCTTCCGGGTCGATCGCCTGAGCGCGCCGGCCTTGACGGGTGCCCGTTTCCGCCCGCGCGAGATCCCCGGCGGCGACCCTGTGGCCTGGATGCGTGCCCGCCTCGCCGCGATCCCCAACAAGTACGACGTCTCGGTCGTCTTCCGGGCGCCGTCCACGGTCGTCGCGGGGTTCGTAGGCCAGTGGGCGGCGGTGGAGCCGATCGATGCGGATTCGTGCCGCATGCGCATGAACGTCGACGACCTGAACTGGCCGCTGTGGGTCCTGGGCGGCCTCGGTGCCGACTTCACGATCGAGTCTCCGGCGGAGCTTCGCACCCGAGTCCGTACGGCCGCTGAGACCCTGCTCCGCGGCGCCGCGTGAGATGCCCGCTCAGCCCGTCTCGAGTGTGCGCGCGGATCGGCGCCCCCGTGGCGCCGATCCGTACCCCGAATCTATCGACTGCCTCCGACAGTTCTCCGTTCCATTTCACTCTTGACTTATATAAGTCTTGCCTGAAATGCTGTCTGGGTGCACGCGTTCGACATCCTCGGCGATCCGGTCCGGCGCCGGATCCTGGAGCTTCTCGCCGACGGTGAGCAGTCCGCGGGCACGATCAGCGGGTTCATCCAGCGGGAGTTCGGCATCTCGCAGCCCGGGGTGTCGCAACACCTGCGCGTATTGCGGGAGCACGGGTTCGCCACGGTCCGTGCCGACGGCGCCCGCCGGCTGTACGCGGTCGACCCGGAGCCGTTGCAGGAGGTCGACGTGTGGCTCGACCGCTATCGCCGCTTCTGGCACCAACGCCTCGACGCCCTCGGCACCGAACTCAAGCGTGGCCAACGCCAGCCGGCCGTGCCGCCCCTGACCGCCAGCCACCCGCAGGGGCCCGGCGACCAACGCCGCGCAACGAAGCGCCACGACGATGAAGGGCAGTAGATCATGAGCGACATCCTGGACATGCTGAACGGCACGCATCGCGAGATCGACTACCGCGAGACTCCAGAGGGCCGCGTGCGGTCCCTGCTCATCCGGCGGGAGTACGACGCCGAGATCGTCGACGTCTGGGATGCCATCACCGACCCCGAACGGCTGCGTCGCTGGTTCCTGCCGGTCACGGGCGACCTAAGGGAGGGTGGCACGTTCCAGCTCAAGGACAACGCCGGCGGCGAGATCCGCCGCTGCGACGCGCCCAATCTGCTCGCCGTGACCTGGGCCTACGGCGACACACCCGCGTCCGACGTGGAAATCCGGCTGAGCGAGACGGCCGGCGTCACCAGGCTGGAGCTGCACCACGCGCCGGTCGCCGAGACCATCGACTTCGGCGGGCGCGATATCGACCCCGTGCTCAACGACGCCGAGACCGGTGTCTGGGGCCTCGGCGCCGGCTGGGAGATGGGCGCGATTGCGCTCACGTCGTACCTCAAGGGCGAATTCCCCGCGGACACGGCCGCGGCCGAGATGTCGCCCGAACTGCTGGAGGCGGCCAACCGGATCAGCGCCGCGTGGTCCGACGTCGTGGCCGCATCGAAACGGTAGCCGCCGCCCGGCTGGAGGTCGCTACATCGGTGGCCGGGGAGACTGCCTGATCCCCTGCCACGGGTCGGTGCCGCTGTCCGCCGGCCGCTCGTAGGTGTTCGGGCCGGTGCGTCGTGGTGCGCTGACGTAGCGGGCGACCAGTTCCGGCTCGGTGGTGGGGGCGGCGGCCTGGCTCAGGCCGAGCCCGTCGATGCCCACCGGCCGGTCCTGTTCCCAGGCGGGGGGCTGCTCGTCTGGTTGGTCGGCGGTGGGTCGGCGCCGCCATCGTCCGATGCTTACCGTGGCGACCAGCATCATCGCTCCGAGCAGCATGGCCGTCCCGGTGCGGAGCGGGGTGGTGGGGTCGGTGGCGTGACCGGCCAGGGAGATCTTTTCTGGGAACAGGTCGAGTACGCCATTGGGGTCGGTCAGCAGCGCCAGGTAGCTGGCCGCGTAGCCGGCGCCGGTGAGCACCGCGCCGAGTGGCGATACCCGCAGAGTGGCCAGCAGCCCGAGCAGCAGCCCGGCCCCGGCCAGGTACACCACCGGCCGGACGAAGTCGCCGGTGTCGAAGGCACCGGTGTGCTGCTGGTTGGCAAAGGCCTGGGCGGAGCGGTCCTGTCCGAAGGCGAGCAGAATCCAGGACAGCGGGGCCACGAAGAGCGCGGCGATCAAGGTGGATAGGTGGCGCATGCCGGCCACGGTAGCGAGTCGCCGATGCGGTGGAGAGATCGACGACCTCGGAAGCGCCGATCCTTCGGATAGCGCTCAGAAGCCGCGACGGGTGTAACGCGCCAGGCTTTCCCGACGCTTACGGCGTAGTTCCTGGGCGTGCCTACCCGGCTACGCCTAGGGCGCGCGCGTGTCGGCGATGTGTGTGCCGAAATCCGCGGCTTCCCCGGCTCGCGCGGACCAACCCCGCGCAGCGAGTGCGCGGGGATTTCGATCGTGAGTTCGAGTACCGTCCACTCAGGGCCTCGCGCCAGCCCGGAGCCGACACGGCATCAGACGGCTCAGCCGGCGGCGATGGCGTTGGCGATGGAGTCGAGGTCGGGTAGGGGTCCGGTGAGCTCGCCGTTGCTTCTGAGTTCGGTAACCCGGTGGCGGAACTCGGTGAAGGAGTCGGCGGCTTCGGCGGTGTCGCCGGCGTTGAGGTGTCGGGCGACTTCGTTGAGGTCGCGTAGCAGGGTCCGTTCCGCTTTCCGCCTGAGCTGACCAGTGTCGACCTGCCGCTGCAGGACCGCGGCCAGCCCGGTGATCTGGTCGAGGGGCGTGGCCCGGGCGGGCGATGTCGGGGCGGCGGTCGACGTGGTCGGCGACGCGGATGCCGACGGGGATGGGGGTTGGCTGGATTCGGGTGGCGCGGCCGGTTCGGCGGGTAGGGCCTCGGTGTCCGGGGACGTGGTCGCCGGTGGGGCCGCGCCGATCGGGGTGTCGGGTTGTCCGGCGCCGCGGGCCAGCACGATCGCCGCGGTGATGGTGGTGAGCACCGCCGCGGCGACAAGCAGCACCACCCAGCTGGACAGCCACCGGCCGGGCCCGCGGAACAGGGTCGGGGCCAGTGCCGACCGATGCCGGCCGGTGCTCCCGCCGTCATCGGAGTCCGGGGTGCCTGCCCCGGGCTCCGCTATCGGGCTTACCAGAGCAAATTGTGTCGGCTCATCCCCAGCGGGGAAGGTGGCGGTAGGCAGGTTGGTGTCGCCCGCGTCCGCCAACCAGGCTTCGATCGCGGTGAGCCGGTCCCGGACCGTCCCGGCGGTGGCGGGCCGGTCCGCGCGGTCTTTGGCCAGCAGCTCACCGACCAGCCCGTCGAGCGCGGCCGGGACGTCGTCGCGATGAGCGCTCAACGGCACCGGTGGTTCGTGCAGGTGCAGGTCGAGCACGTCCATCGGGTTCATGCCGGTAAACGGCGGGCCGCCGGTCAGCATCATGTACAGCACACAGCCCACCGCGTACAGATCCGAGCGGCCGTCCACGCGCTCCCCGGTGGCCTGCTCCGGCGCCATGTAATGGCACGTCCCGACGACCGCGCCGGTGCCGGTCAACGCCGCCTGGCCAGCGGCCCGCTGTAGGCGGGCGATGCCGAAGTCGCAGACCTTCACCACGCCCGCCGGGCTGACGAGAATGTTCGAGGGCTTGATGTCGCGATGAACGACGCCGGCCGCGTGCGCCGCGCCCAGCGCATCACAGATCTGGGCTGCGATCGAAACCGCCTGCTCGACCGGGAAGGGCCCTTGCTCAATGAGCAACTCGCTCACGCTGCGGCCGTCCACCAACTCCATTACCAGGTACGCGGCGTCATCGGCGACGTCGAAGTCGTACACGCCGACGATGTGGCGATGCGCCAGCCCGGCCACTGCGTGCGCCTCCCGACGCAACCTTTCCAACACCACCGGGTCATCCCGCCACACCGGATCCAGCAGCTTCACCGCCGCACCCCGGTCCAGGCGGTTGTCCCACGCCCGCCACACGCTGGCCATGCCACCCCGGCCCAGCTGCTGCTCCAGCCGATACCGGCCACCCACCAGCAGCCCCGTCATGCGGCCCGAACCGGCGACCGCGCGATTGACCGTCATGCCCGATCCACCAACACCACGTCGCAGCCACCGCGCCCGGCCGCGGCACCGTCACGAACCAGCCGGCGCACGGACACGCCATCGGAGCACGCCACGTCACGCATGTCGACCAGCACCTCCCGCGGCGCCAACCCGCTAACGACAGTGCGGAGAACGCCCTGAAGGCGTTGGGCTCCGGCCCGGTCCAGGCATCCGAGCAGCGTCAGCCAGGCCACACCACGGTGGATGTCGTAACTGAAGGCGAAACTGAATTCGGGCATGCCACCTTCCCCGGACACGGCCAGCGAACGCCGCACGGTTGCGTACCTAGGAAAGGGCGCATCCCACCCGCGCTGCGTTACACCCTCGTCGCTCGCGCGGATGCCGATGACCGCCCGCCGGGCGGTCATCGGCACAGCCGTCGCTGTCTAGCTCTCGTCCTCGTCCTTGGCCGGTGCGGCTTCGCCTTCGGCGGAGAAGACGAGCTTTTCCCGCCGCCGGCGCAGGGCCAGCAGGACGATGCCGGCCGCCACGAGTGCCCCGCCGACCAGCGCGATGTTCGTGGTCGCGGTACCGGTCACCGCAAGGCCGCCGGTCGAGCTGACCTGCCCGGAGGCGGATTCGCTGGTCTTGCTGTGGGATTCGTTCGACTCGGAACTTTCCTTGTGCTGCTTTGACTTCCCGCCGCCACCGCCGGCCCCATTACCGCCGGCCGGGCACGTGTGTGTGAGGTTGAACTTGTCGGCGTCGCCGGTGATGGTCGCGGACGCCGCGGTCAGCGTCCAGCCCGCCGGTGTGGTGATCCACGCCTTGCTCGTGCCCTTGCCGGTAACGATCGCACCGCCGTCTGCCGGGATGGTCAGCGTTCCGTTCGTACCGAACGTAGCCGTGACCGACACGAAGTCGCCGGCGTTGCCGCCGTTTGCCGGGAGGACGAACACCCACACATCTTTGTCCGGGTACGGGCCACCCCCGAAGTTCTTGTCGCAGTCGTGCGTCCCGTACGCGGACGCAGTCGTGGGCACGTTGCCGGGGTTGATGGGGATCTTCGTGTCAGCCGAAGCCGGCGATGAGATCGCCAACCCGGCCATAACCGCGGCACCAGCCGCGACCGCGACCCGCCCCAACCGATTTACCCACATTGTGGAGTCCCTTCATGTCCTCACCCGGCATCCTGGGGGACGATCGGACCAGATCGGGATCGGCGATGCGACCGGCGGATCGGGTGGAACCGTCAAGGGAAAAGGTCCAGTTGATCGACTAACGGCCAAACTTCTCGATGTCGGCCGTATTCGAGTAACGCAGATCCACCGACCTTGAGCGCATCCCGCTCAAGATCGCGGCATCCCAACACTTTGCCGTGTCCCCGGCAGCTCGGCGTGGGCTTGACATGCAAGTAATTACCTGCATAACTTAGCGTGTGGACACGGTGTTCAAGGCACTCGCCGATCCGCACCGGCGTTACCTGCTCGACCTGCTGCACGAGCAGGGCGGGCAGACGCTGGGTGAGCTGTGCGGGCGCCTCGAGATGACCCGGCAGGGCGCTACCCAGCACCTGGCCGTCCTCGAGTCGGCCAACTTGGTGAGCAGCGTCCGGCGCGGCCGGGAGAAGTTGCACTACCTCAATCCGGTGCCGCTGCACGAGATGCAGCAGCGCTGGATCGACAAGTTCGAGCGGCCGCGCCTGCGGGTGCTGAGCGCGGTGAAACGACAAGCGGAGGATGCCATGAGCGATCGACCGACATTCGTGTACGTGACGTACATCGAAAGCACGCCCGAGAAGGTCTGGCGCGCGCTGACCGATGCGGATCTCACCGGGGAGTACTGGGGGCACCGCAACGTCTCCGACTGGCAGGTCGGATCGCGGTGGGAGCACCAGCGTACGGACGGCTCGGGCATCGCCGACGTGGCCGGCGAAGTCCTGGTCAGCGACCCGCCGCGGCGGCTCGTGACGACGTGGGACGGTGCGGACGAGCCGTCTCAGGTCACGTTCGACATCGAGCGCTACGAGGACATCGTGCGGCTGACCGTCACCCACGAGAATCTGGCCAACGCACGCGAGTACGAGGACGCGGCCAGCGGGTGGTCGGCGGTGCTGTCGAACCTCAAGACGATGCTGGAGACGGGCCACGCGCTGCCCCAGGCGCCGTGGGGCATGGACGACCCAAGCCGTCGCTGAGCCGAAACTGTCGTACCCGGCGGGCAGCATGGACGCATGACGATCCTCGGCGCGATCTTCCTGCCCCAGAACCCGCCCGAGCGGCTACGCAGCGTCGCACGCGCGGCGGACGACGCCGGCCTCGAGGAGCTCTGGCTCTGGGAGGACTGCTTTCTCAACAGCGGCGTCGCTGCCGCGTCCGCCGCACTCGCCTGGACGGACAATCTGAAGGTCGGCATCGGCATCCTGCCGGTGCCGTTCCGCAACGTGGCACTGACCGCGATGGAGATCGCCACGCTGCGGCGGATGTTCGGGGAGCGGGCGATCGTCGGAGTCGGCCACGGCGTCCAGGACTGGATGGGTCAGGTCGGCGCGCGCGTAGCGTCGCCGATGACGCTGCTCAGGGAGTACGTGACCGCGCTGCGAGCCCTACTCGACGGCGAAACCGTCACGACCGCGGGCCGCTATGTCAGCCTCGACGGCGTCCGGCTCGACTGGCCCCCCGATCCCGTGCCCGAGCTGCTCATCGGCGCGACCGGCCCCAAGACGCTGCAACTCTCCGGCGCGCTGGCCCAGGGAACCATCCTGACCGGCAGCACGCCGCCAGACGGGGTGCGCGCGGCTCGAGGTCATATCAACGCCGACAACCATCGGGTCGTGGTGTTCGTCCCGGCAGCCACCGGGCCCGGAGCCGCCGAGCGGCTCGCGGAACAGCAGCGGCGCTACGGCGCGGAAGATCCCGGCGTCAGCGGCGATGCCAAGGCGGTGGCACAGGGCGTACGCCGGTGGGCCGACGCGGGTGCCGACACGGTGGTCCTTCAGCCCACCGTCGATGAGCCGGATATAGAGGGTTTCGTGCGGTTCGTCGCCCAGGAGGTCCGTCCCCTGGTCGACTGAACGCAGCGCGGTCGCGGCTGGCATTGTCTCGGCGAGCCCAGTCTCGGCCGCCCTTGTCTCGGCGAGCCCGGTCGCTTCCTGCGACCAGGCCTAGCGGTCGGGCCTGGCTTGATCGGGCCCGCCGTGATCCGCGGCCCAGCCGGCTCAGGAGGCAGCGCGGGCCGGGCCCGAGCGGATCACGAGGCTGTCGAGCAGTTCCTGGGTCGCCGCCGCCACCGTGGCCACGGCGTGGTCGAACGCCGCCGCATTATGCGCGGCCGGGGCCCGGAAGCCGGAGACCTTACGGACGTACTGCAGGGCAGCCGCCCGGACCTCGTCTTCGGTAACGTCGCTGGTGAACGGCTCGCGCAGGGTCTTGATGCTTCGGCACATGAGCCCAAGTCTTGCTCGCGACGAGCATCAGGCAAAGGCCCGTGACCGCTTCACGCTCAGGCCGCGAGCGCTTGACGCTCAGGCCGTGACCGCTTCACGCTCCGGTCTGCGGCGAGCGTCCGGTCAACGGCCGCAACCGGACGTGGTCGTCGTGCCACTGCTCGCCGACCAGAAACCGCTTCGTGCCCACCACCTCAAAGCCGTGCTTCGTATAGAACCTCGCCGCGCGCGCGTTCTTCTGGTTGACGCCCAACCAGCATGACGTCGCGCCGGTCGCCGCCGCTGCGTCCAACGTGGCCCGCATCAGCTCGCCCGCGGTGCCCCTGCCGTGGTTGTCCGCCAGCACGTAGAATTTGCTCAGCTCGATGCTGCTGGAATCGTCCACCACAGCCCGTACGTCGGGATCGCCGATCGGCCCGCTGACCAGCATCGTGTAGCCGACCGGCACCCCATCCAGCTCGGCGATCACGATGATCCGGCTGTCGTCCTTCAGGTAGTCCTCGAACTTCTCCTGCGACAGGTTGAGCGCGACGAAAGCGTCGACGTCGGACTGCAGCGTGCCGGGCGGGCAGGCGAGCCCGAACGTCCGCGCGGCGAGCACATGCAGCTCGGCGGCGTCACCCGGCGTGGCGCGGCGAGTGGTGATCGGCATGGCCTGCAGCCTAGCCGCGACGGAATTCACTTGGTCCGGCCCACTCGCGAATCGGAAACTTGCTTTAGAGTTTGGCGGACCGATCGGCGGTCCAGGCGGGGAGGGCGAAGCGGTGCGCGAGCGAAAGACCGGACTGGGCGACGTGATCCCCGCGCCGGCCGAGGTGTGGCCTGACCAGGCCGCAGACTTCACAATCCATTCCGGTACGGCGGTACGCGCGACCGGCAACGCCGCGGCTGTCGGCGAACAGTTGGCCATCCTGATCCGGAACGCCACCGGTTACGCCGTCCCGATGAGCGACACGGCCGGCTCGATCATGCTGACGCTGGATGGCTCGGACCACGACGACGAGGCGTACCGGCTGGAGATTTCCCCCACGCGGCTGACCATCGGCGCGAGCGCCCCGGCGGGCCTGTTCGCCGCCGTGCAGACCCTGCGGCAGCACCTGCCCGTCCAGGGCATCGGTGATGTCACGATTCCGGGCGGGCGGATCGTCGACCGGCCACGGTTCGGCTACCGCGGCGCGATGCTGGACGTGGCTCGGCACTTCTTCACGGCTGACGAGGTCAAGTCGTACGTCGACGCGATCTCCCAGTACAAGATCAATCACCTGCACCTGCACCTGACCGACGACCAGGGCTGGCGGCTGGAGATCAAGAGCTGGCCGGAGCTCACGCTGTTGAGCGGCGGCGCCGGCACCGGCGTGGACGGCGCCGGCCCGGGCTTCTACACCCAGGACGAGTACGCCGACCTCGTGGCATACGCGGCCGCCCGCTTCGTGACGATCGTCCCCGAGATCGACATGCCCGGTCACGTGAACGCCGCCCAGGTCGCGTACGCAGAGCTGACCGCTGACGGGATCGCGGCCGTCCCGCGCACCGACCAGGCGGTCGGCTACAGCTCGCTGGTCGCCGGCAAGGAGCAGACGTACGCGTTCGTCGAGGACGTCATCCGTGAGGTGGCCGCGCTGACCCCGGGTCCGTACCTGCACGTGGGTGGCGACGAGGCGGACGCCACGTCCGCCGAGGACTACCGCACGTTCATGAACCGGGTGCTGCCTATGGTGGCCGCGTACGGCAAGCGTCCGGTCGGCTGGCACGAGATGGCCGCGGTCGACCTACCCGCGACGGCGATACCGCAGTTCTGGCGGTTCGAAGCCGCGGACGAGGGCGTGGCCCGCGCGGCCGCCAACGGGTGCAAGGTGATCATGTCACCGGCCGACCGTACGTACCTGGACATGAAATACGACGCGGACAGCCCCCTCGGGCTGGACTGGGCCGGGCTGGTCGAGGTCGAGCGCGCGTACGACTGGGATCCCGCGGAGCGGCTGCGCGGCGTCGGCGAGGAAGCGGTGCTCGGCGTCGAGGCGGCGCTGTGGTCCGAGACGCTGCGCAGCATGACCGACGTGCAGGACATGACATTCCCGCGGCTCCCGGCGATCGCCGAGATCGGCTGGTCGCCGCGCCCCGCGCGCGACTGGGGCTCGTTCCGGCGGCGGTTGGCGGCGCACGGGCCGCGCTGGACCGCGCAGGGCATCGCGTTCCACCGCTCGCCGCAGATCGACTGGGTCTAGACGAGTCCGCACCGCGCCGGCCGCACTCGTGCCGGCTCGCTGGCCCGGCGCGTTGCCCGACCTGCCCGGCCGGCCGGGCCACCACGGGCGGCCGCGCCGCCCCGCGACCAGGGCTGCGCCGCTTCGCGACCGGCAGATGTGCTATCCCAGCATGATCTTGGAAACCGTGTCGCCATAGCGCCTGTCGTGTCCCGCGGCCCCGGCTGCGACCACGTTCCGCGACCGCGACGGCGGGCCTCCGGCCTGCGGGGAAGATCGGTGGCGATGGAGCACCACCGATCTTCCACTGGACGAACGCTTCCTCAATGCGGTAGCTGGCGATACGCGGCCTGGCAGCCGGGCTCCGGCGAGGGGCGGCCGCCGGGGTTCCACGACGCTGGTAAGGCGTTGCGGCGATGGGATGGCCGGCGCTGCGTGGTCTTCCGTCGCCCCCCCGGGGGGCGATCGGAGCACACGTAGTGGTTTGGTGGCGTTCGCGCGGGTCCGTGCAGCCTGGCTACGGCACCACGATCCGCACGCCGCTTGTCGGCCGGGCCGGGATGCGGCTCAGGTCGATGTCCAGGTCCTGCGGCGGCAGGTAGTAGTCGAGCCGCGCCAGCCGCTGCGCCAGCGTACCGAGGAGTGCGATCGTGATCCGTTCGCCCGGGCACCGGTGGCCGGTTCGCGGGTCGCCGCCGCCCTGGGGGATCAGATCGAACTCGCCGATCTGCCGCCCGATGAACCGGTCGGGCCGGAATTCGTACGGACGTTCCCACAGCGCCGGGTCGTGATTCTGGCCGTAGACGTCGAGCAGCACCAGCGTGCCCGCCGGGATCGCCTGACCTTGCAACGTCAGGTCACGCGCGGCGCGGCCGGCCAGGAACGGCGTGAACGGGTAGAACCGCCGTACCTCATGGGTGAAGGCCCTGGTGAAGTCGGTGTCGGCGGCGCGCAGCAGGCCGCGGTGCCGCGGCCAGCGGTCCAGCGCGTGTCCAGCGAACGCCACCAGCCAGGCCACCGCCGTCGCCGGCCGGATGATGTTGAGCACCTCGACCGCCGCGGTGTGCGGGTCGAGCGGCTCGCCGTTCTCGACATGGCGCGCAATGGCGGCGATCGGCGCGTCGCGTGGCACGGTGACGTCGTCGTCGCGTACCCCTTGGATGAGGTCGGCCAGCCAACGCTCCCGGCGACGGCGCGCGGCGAGCGCCCGCCAATGGCGCGGGCCGACCGTCGCGAAACCATCGACCATCGCGATCAGATCCGCCGCCAATCCGGGCGCCGGGGGTACGCCGCACCAGCGCGTCACGCCGCGGCAGATGGCCTGCGCCGCCTCGTCGAACACGGACACGGCCGGACCGCCGCGCCACCTGTCGGACGCGGCATCGAACGCCTCGTCGGCAAGCTTCGCGAGCGCCTCGATGCCGCCGTTCATCAGCAACGAGACGAAGAGCGCCTTCCGCGCCCGGTGGACGTCCCCGTCGAGCGTGTGCACGGCGCCCCGGCCGAACAGCGTGTCCACCACGAGCTTGGGCACGGCGGTGTGCCGCTCGAGGTTGCCCTCGGCGTAGAAGAACTGCGTCGCGGACGGTCCGCAGATGCCGACGGCGCGCTGACCCATGACCCGCAGCGGTACCGGCCTTCCGCCGGCTCGCCGGCGCAGGTCGGGCAGCCATGCGTACCCCTTGATCGCGAGCGCGAGGGTCTGGTCCGGCTCAGCCATGGACGTGCGTGTTCCCGTGATCGGGTCGGCGAAACCGCGCCGTGTCGCGACGGTGATCCGCCCGAAATCTTCCTTAATTCTTCCGCCCGCGACTGCCCGGGCGGCGTCCGGGCGCATACGGCGTTTCCGCCCGTCAGGACGCTCTTTCCCGAGTCCGGTCGCGGTGCGCGCGTTCCGTTTTCGTCGGTGCCGGGCCGTAGGCTGGGACGGCTTTCCGTTTGGTGAAGGGGTACGGGTTTGACCATCGGCCTCCGGGCGTGGCTCTCGGTCGTGATGCTGGCCGGGTTCCTGCTGGTCGCCGGGTTGCAGCTCGCGCTCGTCTCGGTGCCGGTGCTGCTCGTGCTGATCATGCTGCCGGGTTCGGACGCGTTGCGGATCGGCGTCCCGCTGTGCACGGCGACGGTCGGCGTGATGGCGTACGCGACCTGGCGCGCGCTGCGCATCCGCCGGGCCGACCCGGCGGGGATCCCGGTGACCCGCGCCGAATCCCCGCGGCTCTGGGCCGTGCTGGACGCCGCGGCGGAAGCGGCCGGAGTCAAGCCGCCCGACGGCGTGATCGTGGTGGCCGAGGCCGCCGCGACGCTCCGCGAGCGGACCAGGCTGCTCGGGTTGATCGGCGGCCGGCGGGATCTCTACCTGGGCTTCGCGCTTCTGCAGGCTTGGGACATCGCGCACCTGAAGGCGGTCCTGGCGCACGAGCTGGCACACGGCTCGCCGCGGCTGAGTCGACTCGCGCCGCTGGCCAGCCGAGGTCGGGTGGTGGTCGGGCGTGTCGTGCCGCGCATTCCGCGCAACAACCCGGCCGGGCCGTTGCTACGGGCGTACGCGGCGTTGTACCGCCGGGTCGATGCGCCGTTCAGCCGGGCGCAGGAGCTGAACGCCGACCGGATCGCGTCCGAGTTCGCGGGAACGAAGGCCGCCGCGGGGGTCCTCCGGGACCTGCCGGCGCTCGAGGCATTGCAGCGGATCTTCCACGCCGAGTACGTCGGTCCGGGCTGGCGCGCGGGCCACGTGCCCGACGACATGTTCGGCGGCTTCCTCCGCGTCCTGGCGGCCCGCGCGGACGAGCTGGTGCTGTTGCGCGCCCGCGGCGCGGCACCTCCCGGTCCGTGGGACCCGCACCCGCCACTGGCTGAGCGACTCGCCGCCCTGGCCGCGCCAGCCGGGGCGTCTGGCCCGGCTTCGCCGATCGGCCCATCCGGCCCGGCTTCGCCGACCGGAGCGTTCGGCCCCGTCTCGCCGCCGGGGGTGTCCGGCCTGGCCTCCCCAGCTGAGGCGTCCGGCCCAGGTTCGCCGGCCGCAGTGACTGCTGAGGCTTCCGACCCAGCTGTGGCGGCCGCGGCAACGGTTGTGGCACCCGACCGTGCCTCGGCGGTTGGGTCGTCCGCCGCGACCTCCGAGCCGTTCTCGGCCGCCGGGCGACCGGCTGTGGCGGCCGAGCCGGCCGCGGCGCCCGGTGCGACGGCGAACCAGCTCTCGGCGGCCGGGGGGTCAGCTGTGGCGGCCGACCCGGTCTTGCCGGCCAGGGCTCCGAGTGCGGTGTCCGACGATCCGGTCGCGGCGCATGACGAGGATCTCGTGCCGGATCTGCCCGGGCTCGGCCGGGCACTGCAAGCCGTCGCGTTTCCCCCGCAGGGCCGCACGATCGTCGGCTGGGACGACTTCTTCAGTGCCGCGCGGACGGCCGAGATGGAACGCGAGGCCAATGCCGCGCTCGGCACGATCTCGCGGGCCGCCGGCACGCCGGTCACCAGTGCCGCAGAGGTGATCGACCTCGCCGCCGACGGGCGGCTGCACAAGGCGGCCGAGAAGGTCTTCCCCGACCTGCCGCCCGACGAGACCGCGGGGCGGGTCGGCGAGCTGGTCACGCTGCTCCTGGCGCTCGCGGCGCTACACGGCGGCGTGGCCCGCTGGCGGCACAGCTGGACCGGCACCGCCGAGCTTGTCACGCTGGACGGCGGGCACCTTGACCTCGCCGGCTTCGCCGCCCAGATCGGGGACCCGTCCACCGTCGGGGCGGCCCGGGAACGGCTGGCGGCGATGGGCATCGATGTGGCCGCCGCGCCGAGCGCCGAAAACGCGCGCGCCGACGTGATCGGAGGCGTGGTCAATCTGTCGGTCGACGGCGCGCGCACCGATCTGCTGATCGTCGACACCGGACTGTTGCTGGTGCCCGGGCTGCCCCGCGCGCGCAACGGCGCCGCCAAGCGGCGGCTGGCCGAATTCGCGGCGGCGGACGCCGCGCAGCGCGACCGGGCCGTTCCGGGCAGCCGGTTCGTGCCGTACGCGGACGTGGCCGGTGCGACCCGGACCCGGCGGACCCTGAAGAGCTGGGATCTGAGCCTGCGCGACGGCGGCACATTGACGCTGCGCACCGCGCTGGACTCCGACGAGCTTCCGGGCGGGTGGGCCGCGCTCGATGAGGCGATGGCGTTCCTGGCCCGCACCCGCTGAGCACCAGGACCGTCGGGGGATAGACACACAACCGGCTGAACCACTTGGCCGTCTGGTCCGTGCGTATGAATAGTCGGTCACAACTCCGACGGACGGGGAATCAAAGCGTCATATCGCGTCACACTGAACTCAGGTGTTGTTCGCTTTACCCTGCCGCAAATCGGGTAGAGAACACCGGGGCGAGACGGGGAAATCGCCAGGTACAAGGGGGGTGGGGCGCTGATGGAGCGGGGACCTGTCGCGCTCTTCGGAGCCATCGTCGCGGTCGGCCTCGGGCCGGCGATGTGGCTCGGCGCTCAATTCGGCACTACCGCTCTATCGCCGAGCAATCCGCCGGCCGCCACCTCGGAGCAGAACCCCACCCAGTCACATGACACGAGCAAGGGCGGCGGTGCCGGTTCGGCGCCCGACCCGTCCGTCGTCCTCGAAACGAGGCCGCGGGCCAATTACCGGCCGCTGCACCCGACGCCCTCGGCGAGCCCGTCCGCGACCCGTGCGACGACCACGCCGACCCCGGACGAGACGACCAGCGACGCCACCACGACGCCGACGCCGAGCGCCGAGCCGTCATCCCCGCCGACGGAGTCGACGACCCAGCCCACGGACCCGCCGCCCGGCAGCACCGGCGACGCGCCGCCGCCCTCGCCGCCGCCGACGAGCTCCAACCAGGACGCCCAGACATCCGACGTGTAGCCGGCGTCCTGTAGCCGCCGCCCCGACCGGGCGGCCACCGCCGGGCGTCAGTCCGTCTTCGTCAGGGCCACCACCGGGATCCTGCGACCCGCCCGCTTCTCGTGCTCGGCGAAGAACGGGTACTTCTGCTTGATGGCCGCCCACTGCCGGTCGTAGTCGTCGCCGGTCAGCGGCGTCGCCCGCGCCTTGAACTCCTGCCCCGGCGTCTCCACCGTGACGTTCGGATCGGCGATCAGGTTGCGGTACCACTGCGGATCCGCCGGCGCGCCGTCATTCGAGGCGATCACCATCAGCCGATCCCCGTCCCGTACGGACATCATCGGGGTGGTGCGGGGTTCGCCGGATACGCGACCCATCGTCGTGAGCAGCAACAGCGGCCGGTCGCGCATGGAGGCGCCGCCGTCCGCCCGGAACTGCCGGATCAAGGTTCGGTTGTAGGCGCGTCGATCTTCGGGCATGGTCATGCCAACTCTCCTTTCCCAGGAGGCGCCCAGATATGTCGCCGCGAGGCCGCGAGCCGTCTGGGCGAACCGGTCCCGCAACTCCTCCGGTTCGAGCACCTCGGCGTCCGCGCCCAACTTGAGCAGTTCGGTGTGGCCGTGCGTGATCGATTCGATCGGTACGACGGTGGTCAGCCAGCCGGTGGCGTCCGGCGCACCGGCCGACGCCCGTGCGACCCGGGACATCTCCGGCGGGAATACGAACGCCATGAAATCCAGGGCGCGCGCCGTCATCCGTACCGTCGCCGCCGTGGTGTAGACGCTGCGCTCGTACTTTGCCGTCCAGTCGCTCCAGAACTCCGCCAGGTCGAACCCGTCGGGCCGCACGACCGGCTCGTCCAACGCTTCCGCGTCCAGGATGTTCGAGACGCGGTAGGCGGTCACCCGGGAGCCGAAGGCTGCCACCAGATACCATCGTCCGGCCTTCAGCACCACGCCGAGCGGGGCGAGGGTCCGGGTGACCTCGCGGGGCGCCTTCCACCGCCGGTACCGCACCGACAGCTGTCGAGCGCTCCACACCGCATCGGCCACTGTGGCCAGGTAAGGCGTTGGCTCGTCGCCCCGGAACCAACCCGGCGCGTCCAGGTGGAAGCGTTCCCGTACCCGGTCCGCCCGGTCCGCCAACTCGCCCGGCAGCGACGCACGCAGCTTGAGCTCGGCGGCGGCCAGGACTGAGCCGAGGCCCAGCTCCGCGGCGGGTCCGGGCATGCCCGCGAGGAACAGCGTGCCGGCCTCGTCGCCGGTCAGCCCGGTCAGGCGGGTCCGGTAGCCGTCGAGCAGCTGATAGCCACCCGCCGGCCCGCGATCGGCGTAGATCGGCACCCCCGCGGCGTTCAACGACTCCACGTCGCGATACACCGTGCGCACCGAGACTTCGAGCTCGTCGGCCAGCGCCTGCGCGGTCATCCGGCCACGCGTCTGCAACAGCAGCAGGAGCGAGACGAGTCGGCTGGCGCGCACCCCAGGACGCTAACCCAAAAACCTGACAACCCTTGACAGCTTTCGTACGAGCATCGCGTCCCCAGACACACCAGCGGGGAGCCGTGATTCGCCGGGAACCACGACTCCCCGCGTCGGGTCAGAGCGACAGGATGCGGTTCAGGATGTCCCGGTAGCCGCGCAGCTCGATCCGGAGCCGTTCGGTGTCCTCGGAGTCGGTCGCGAACGCCTCCCGCTGTCCCCTGAGGCTGGCGGTGAGCTTCTCGACGGCCTCGTCGACCAGCCTGGCGGCTTCGAGGGTCGCTTCCTTCGGGTCGTCCACGAAGCGCAGTTGCACGTCGCGCCAGCGCTCGTGGAACGACGCCGCGTCCTCCTCGGCAAAGAGCGATCCGAGATCCGGTCCGGTCACGGTCCCGGGCCGCGCCTCGGCCGCCTCGCCGGCCTCCGTCCTCGCCGTGGTGCCGGTGTCCGGGGCGCCGACCGGTACCGGAATCGGCACGCCGGCGGCGGCAGTGTCGGCGTCACGGTCGGGCGACGCGCCATCGGTCATCGCCGCGGTGCCGGCGGCCGTCGTGGTGTCGGCAGCCGCTGCTCCCGCCGCACCGCCGGCGGTAGCCACGGCCGGGGCGGCGTCGGCGTCGGTCGCGGTGTCAGTGTCGGCGTCCGTCTCCGTACCGGTCGCGGCGGCGTCGGCCTGGAGTGGCTTCTCGGTGGTCGGGTCGACCGCCGTGGGGTCGTCGAAGCCGCCCTCGTCCTTCAGCGCGGCGTTCTCGTCGATTCGATCGGAGTCGCCGGCGGTGGTGGTGACCGTGCTGTCCGGCCCGTAGGTGGTCGCCGTGCCGGCCGCGGCGTCGGCCCGCGTTTCGTCCGTCATGTCGGTCACGGTGTCGGCCCGCGTTTCGTCGGTCCTCTCCGCGGCGTCGGACCTCTCGTCCTTGACCTGGGGATCGTCGAACGTGCCCCGGTCCGCCAGCGCCGCGTCGACCGCATCGTCGCGCCCGCCGCCGAGGTCGTGTGCGTCGTGGTCGCCGTCGCCGGCGCGATCCGCGTCGGCTCCGATGGTCGCCGAGGCCGAGTCGGTCGCGTCGCCGGTGATCACGCCGCCGGGCGGCGCGGTGCGCTCGTCGCCGGCGTCGGCGACCGTGTTACGGTACGCCGCCTCCCACCGGCCCGCGGGGTTGGCCGCCGCGGCGGCGCCCACGGCGGACGCCTCGAACCCGCCCGGCTGGTGGAACGACGCGCGGCCGTCCGTCGCCTCGTCCGTGCCGTCGGCGCGTTCCTGGTCAGAGAGTTCGGCGTCGGAGGTGTCGGTGGTGTCGTCGGTGGGTGCCGCGGGCGCGTCCGACCAGGGCGAGCCGGCCCGCTGCTGGGGCACGGACACCGGGTCGGACTGGACGCGTTCCGGGTGTTCCGGGTCGTCGGTGTTCTCTTTGGCGTCGTTGGAGAAGAAGCGCATGGCCGGGGCTCCTAGCGGCTCGTGGCGTCGGGACGGGATCCCGCGTCGTCGGTATCGGGTGCGGTGCTGGTGCGCGTGTCGTCGTCGGTGGAGTCGGCGGCCCGGTGGGTGGGCGTACCGGGGGCGGTGGTGGGAGCGTTCGCGGATGCGGCCGAGGCAGCCGGCGTGCCGGCGGCGGTCGCGGTGTTCGGAGTGCTGGTAGCGGTGGTGGTTTCCGGTGTGTCGGCGGCGGTCCGCGTGCCGGCGGTGGTGGCGGTGTCCGTTGTGCCGGCCTTGACCGGTTCCGTGCCGAGTAGGTCCGCGAAGAGGGAACGGTAGTGCACCAGGGCCTGGCGCAGATCTTCCGTGCTGGCTTCACCGTTCCTGCTGCGTTCGCTGATCGCGTGCGCGTCGCGATAGTGCCCGAGCGTCCGCGCGTGATCGACGGAAAGGTTGGCGACCTGGTCGTCGTAGTCACCGGTGGGGTAACCGCGTTCGGCTATCAGCTGGGTGACCAGCTCGTCGGCCCGGTTGACGGCCTCCTCCGGACTGTCGACGAACTGGATCTGCACTTCTTCCCAGGCGGCGGCGTAGCGGGCCTGCGACTCTGGGGAGAGCGGCTTGAGCTCGAGCTCTGCGTGCCGCTTCTCGCGTTCGCGCAGCTCCTTCTCGGCGTCCGCGCGGCTGCCGGTGTCGGCGACCACCCGGTCGTACTCGGGCCCGAACGTTTTCTGCAGCTGCTTGCGACGGCTGGCCCGTACGCCGAAGAGGACGGCGGCGATGACGACAAGGATGACGATAATCAGGACGATGACGGCTATGGGGGACATGGGATTCCTCCTTCTTCAGCCCCTGGTATTCCCACCGAGCGGCGGTCATCAATCCAGATTCGGCGGATCGGGTCAGAAACCGTCCTGAGGGCGCGGCCGCCATGGCGCCGGCAATCTTCCAATCAGCCCCAACCGGCCCTCAGCATGGCCGGACAGCAGGTCCCAAAGAGGAGGCCGACTGACTAAAAAGGACATTAATCACCGATTTGGGTATGGCCGGGAGGTAGCTCGTACCGCCCCGATTACGTATCCTGCCGGAGGCGCACGTAGCCCGAAACCGCTCGTCACCCCACATCGGCGGTCGGTCCCGGGCAGCGCGGTGTCGGTCCTTGCCGAAACCGTCGGGCGGAGCCTCATGAAAACCCGCAACTGGTCGATCCGATCGAAGATCATTGCGCTGATCGCGGTGCCGCTGGCGGCGCTGCTGGCGCTGTGGGTCTTCGCGACCACGCTGACCGTCGGACCGGCGTTCAACCTGCTGTCCGCGCGCACGCTGCTGGACACGGTGGGAAACCCTGGGGAGGTGCTCGTCGGCGAGTTCCAGCGCGAGCGGCGGCTGTCGGTCGAATTCCTCTCCAACCCGGACGCGTCGCCCGCCGCGCTCGCCGGCCAGCGGCTCATCACCGACCGCGCAGCCGCCGACTTCCGCCGCGCCGCCGGCAGCAGGGATGCCCAAAACGCCGCGAGCGACCTGCTTCGGGTACGGATCCAGCAGGTCTTCACTGACCTCGAGGGCCTGCCCGACAACCGCAAGCACATCGACCGCCGCGAGGTGGACGTCGTCGGCGCGCAGGGCATGTACAACACCGTCATCGACGCCGGCTTCCAGATGTTCTCCGCGACTGCGACGTTCAACGACGAGGGGGTCGACCGCGAGATCCGGGCGCTCACCACGGTCGGCCGCGGCCAGGAGTATCTGAGCCGGGCCGATTCCCTGCTGGCCGGCGCCAACGCGGCGGGACGGCTGACCGAGGACGTCCGTGACCAGCTGATCCAGGCGATCGGCACGTCGACCTTCCTGCTCGATGAGGGCGTCACCAACCTGCCCGAACAGGACCGCACCGCGTTCCAGCGGCTCTACAACGGTGCCGCGTTCTCCGCGTTGCGCCGGCTGCAAGACCGTCTGATCGTCGAAAGCCGGGCGGGCTCGGCGTCGCCGGTGCCGGCCGGGACCTGGCAGCCCGTGTACGACACGTCGGCCCAGGAGTTGCGGGCGTTCGAGCTGAACGCCACGGAGGCCCTGACCGACCGGGCGAAGCCGGTAGCCATCAACGTTCTCATCCGGCTCGGCGTGGCCGGCATCGTCGGACTGGCCGCGGTGATCATCTCGATCATCGTCTCGGTGAAGGTTGGCCGCTCGATCGTGGGCCGCCTGGCCCGGCTGCGCGGCGAGGCGCTCGAGATGGCCAGCGAGCGGTTGCCAAGTGTGGTCCGCCGGCTGCAGCGTGGCGAGCCCGTCGACGTGGACGTCGAGACGCCGCCACTGCGGTACGGCAACGACGAGATCGGCGAGGTCGGCCGCGCGTTCAACCAGGTGCAGCGCACGGCCGTACAGTCCGCGGTCGAAGAGGCCAACGTCCGCCGCGGCATCAACGAGGTCTTCCTCAACATCGCCCGGCGCAGCCAGACGCTGCTGCACCGCCAGCTCGCTCTGCTCGACCGGATGGAACGCCGCGAGACGAAGCCGGAGGAGCTCGAGGACCTGTACCGGGTCGACCACCTCGCCACCCGCATGCGGCGCCACGCCGAGGACCTGGTCATCCTGGCCGGCGCCGCGCCCGGCCGCGGCTGGCGTAACCCCGTGCCGATCATCGACGTCGTGCGCGGCGCGATCAGCGAGGTCGAGGACTACAAGCGCGTCGACGTCCGCGGCATGGAGCCGTCGGCCGTGCTCGGCCGGGCGGTCGGCGACGTCATCCACCTGCTCGCCGAACTGCTGGAAAACGCGGCCTCGTTCTCACCGCCGCATACCCGCGTCAACGTCACCGGTCAGGTGCTGCCGAACGGGTACGCGATCGAGATCGAGGACCGTGGCCTCGGCATGTCGCCGGACGCGATCGAGGCGGCGAACCGCAGGCTCGCCGAGCCGCCCGACTTCGACCCCGCGAGCAGTTCCCGGCTCGGCCTGTTCGTGATCGCACAGCTGGCGCATCGGCACGGCATCCGGATCTCGCTACGCCCGTCCGCGTTCGGCGGCGTCACCGCCATCGCCCTCCTTCCCGGTGAGCTCATTACGTCCAGTCCCGGCCCGATGGCGTTGCCCGCCGGCCCGTCGCCGGCCGACCAGGCCTGGGACCGGCCCCTGGTCGGTACGGGCACCGACGACCCGTCCCGGCACTCGCTGGCGGCGCTGCAATGGCAGGGCACCGAAGAGCTGCGCTCGGTCACGGTGCCGGGCCGGCACGTCACCATCAACGGCACCGCGACCGAGCGGCCGGCCGGAGGAGAGGCGATTCCGCGGCAACGCCTCCGCACGGGCCCCCCGCAGCGCACCGGCGGCCCGACGCCGAGCGCCGTCGTCGAGGGCCTGAGCGCCGACGGACTCGTCCAGCGCCGCCGCACCGTACCCCGGCGCGCGCCGGAGCCGTCCGCGGACCGGACCCCGCCGGAGCAGCTGGCCGCCGCCGCGGCCGCGCTCGCGCCATCGTCGCCCACGGCCGTGCCGACCGATGGGCTGCCCGGGATCGCGCCGGCGGACGAGCCGTCCACCGGCGACGGTCTGCCGCGGCGCGTCCGGCAGGCGAGCCTCGCGCCGCAGCTGCGCGAGCCGGTCGAGGCTCAACCGGACGCCGGTCCGGTGCGCTCCCCGGACCAGGTTCGCGACCTGATGACCGCGCTGCAGCGGGGCACCACGCGTGGCCGTCTAGCCGCTCGGGGCATCGATCCCGATTCATCGGACGCATCGAGCACGGCGCCGGCCGCGAATGGCACACCGAGCTTCGCGGAGGCGGCTACCGTCACCCTCCCGGTCGTGCAGAATCGTGCGGAGCCGCCGGGCAACGACGCCCCGGCCGGGCACGGCGAAGCCGGATCGCCGGAAACCAGCGGCTCGACCGGCGCGGTGGACGGCGACCATCCCGACGAGAACCCTGAGACCAGGCCGGATAAGGACGCATAAGTGGCACAGACGACGAACCAGAGCGCGAACCTCACCTGGCTTCTCGACGACCTCGTCGAGCGCGTACCGTCCGCGCGGCAGTCGGTGGTGCTGTCGGCCGATGGCCTGATGATGGGTTCGTCGGCCGGGCTCGGCCGGGAGGACGCCGAACATCTGTCGGCCATGGCCGCCGGGTTTCAGAGCCTGGCCAAGGGCGCGAGCCGCCACTTCCGGGCCGGTCCGGTACGGCAGACGGTGGTCGAGATGGAGTCGGCGTTTCTGTTCGTGACGGCGGCCGGGCACGGCGCGTGCCTCGCGGTGGTCGCCGCGAGCGACGCCGATCTCGGCCTGATCGCGTACGAAATGGCGATGCTCGTGACCCGGGTCGGTGAGTTCATGTCCGCGCCCGACCGGCTCGCCGCGGCGCCGACCGATGCCCGCTGATCCGATGCGTCCGCCGCACGACTGGCTGGACCGCGACGCCGGGCCGGTGGTCCGGCCGTACGCGGTGACCCAGGGCCGGGTGGCACCGTCCGGAGGTGACCTCGACCTCCTCGCGTTCGTGGTGGCCACCATGCACGACCTGCTGCCGTCGGCCCATCTGCAACCGGAGCACCACGCGATCATCGCGGCCTGCTGGGAGCCGGTGCCGGTGGTCGAGCTCGCTTCCAAACTCGATCTCTCGGTGGGGGTCGTCCGGGTTTTGCTGGGTGATCTACGCTCGGCGGGGCTCATCTCGCTTTACGAGCCACCGGCTGCCTCGCAGCCGCACGACGTCGACGTACTCAAGGCGGTTGTCAATGGACTCCGTGCGCTCTGACCGCGACGGCACGCCGTCGCGCATCCCGATCGCGCTCAAGATCCTCATCGCCGGCGGCTTCGGCGCGGGCAAGACCACCATGGTCGGCTCAGTCAGCGAGATCCGCCCCCTGCAGACCGAAGAGGTCCTCAGCGGCGTCGACGACGGGGACGACCTGGCCGGCGTCGAGACCAAGCGGACCACGACGGTGACCATGGACTTCGGCCGGATCACCATCACCGAGGATCTGCAGCTCTACCTGTTCGGCACGCCGGGGCAGGACCGCTTCTGGTTCCTCTGGGACGAGCTTTCGCAGGGTGCGCTCGGCGCCGTCGTGCTGGCCGACACGCGCCGGCTGGCCGACTGCTTCCCGTCGATCGACTACTTCGAGCAGCGCGGCACGCCGTTCGTGGTGGCGGTCAACTGCTTCGACGGCGAGCGCCGCTTCGCCGCCGAGGCGGTCGGCCGGGCGCTCGACATCGACCCGGACGTGCCGGTGGTGCTGTTCGACGCCCGCGAGACCGTAGGAGCGCGCAACGTCCTCATCGAGCTGGTCGAGTACGTGGCCCGCCGGCAGCTCATGGCCGCGGGCGCGGGCAACGGCTGAGATTCGTCCGGCGCAAACAGGGTCCGCGCGGCTGCCGCGTCTGGTTGGATCGAGGCGTGAGCGAGCATGGTGACTTCGTCTTTGTCGGCTGCTACACCGGAGAGAGCGGAGGCGCGGGGGAGGGCATCGACCTGTTGCGGCGCGATCCGGACACCGGAGCGCTGACCCGGCTCGGCGTCGCGGCCCGTACTCCGTCACCGTCGTTCCTGGCCCAGCATCCCGTTCTGCCGGTGCTGTACGCGGTGAACGAGCTCGACGCCGGCACGGTCAGCGCGTTCTCGGTCGCGCCGGACGGCTCGTTGAGCGAGCTGGCGGTGCAGCAGACGGGCGGCCAACAGCCGTGCCACCTCGCTGTCACCTCGGACGGGCGGCACCTGCTCGCCGCGAACTACGGCAGCGGCAGTGTGTCCGTACACCCGCTGGATCGTGATGGCGCGCCCGGCGAGCGAACCGACCTGCTCGCCCTCGACGGGCATGGTCCGGTCGCGGACCGGCAGTCCGGACCGCACGCCCACATGGTGGCGCCCGACCCGAACGGTCCGGACGTCCTGATCTGCGACTTGGGTTCGGATCAGGTCTGGCGGTCCCGCCTCGATCCGATATCGGGCCGGTTGGCGCCGCCCTCGGCCGCGGTGGTGGCCGCGCCCGGCACCGGACCGCGTCACCTGCAACGCGCGGCCGGCGGGGTGATCCTGCTCGTCGGCGAGCTGGCGGCGAACCTCACCTGGTACCGGCCGGGCGGGGCGGACGGCGCGCTCCGACTGACCGGAGCCGTGGCCGCGAGCACCATCGAGGGCGAGAACTTCCCCTCCGAGCTGGCCACCGGCCCCGACCGCCGGTTCCTGTACGTCGGCAACCGCGGCCCGAACACGGTGTCGGCGTTCTCCTGGGACGGGGAGAAAGCCGAGTTGATCGCCGAGGTGCCGACCGGCGGCGAGTGGCCGCGACACCTTGCCCTATCCTCGGGTCACCTCTACGTAGCGAACGAGCGCTCACACACCGTCACCGCCTTCCGGATCGATCCGGACACCGGTATCCCTACGTTGCAGGGGGAGCCGACCGGCGCGCCGAGCCCGACGTGTGTGTTGCGATGGATCCCACGGCATAGCTGACGTTCAACCCCATCCCGGCAACCCCGCGCCGGCCGGATACGCCGCGGGATCACTCAATCACGCAGCGTTCAGGTACGGGTAGAAATTTCAATCCGAGTAACTTTTCCTCCGAACGCGTATGGCATTCGGCTCCTCCGATGCGCAGTATTGAGCGCGTGTCTGGGCGCCATCGTAGAAACGTCAACCTCAGAGGGGCAGGCGTCGTCGGAGCCGCGATGGCGATCGTCGTCATCCTGGCCGGATCCTGGCTTGGCTACCAGCAACTGTCCAACAAAGGCTGTTCGGGTCAGATCAAACTGAACGTCGCCGCCGCGACCGAGATCGCGCCCGCCGTCGACCAGGCGGCGCAGCAGTGGACCACCGACGGCGCCAACGTCAACGGGACCTGCGTCGCCGTGAACGTGTCCCCGGTCAACCCGGCCACCATGGCCGCGGCGGTCGCTCGCGAGCACAAGGTGTCGCTGACCGGCCTGGGCGCGGCGCCGGCGTCGGTGCCTGTGCCGGACGTGTGGATGCCGGACTCCTCGACCTGGTTGCTGCGGCTCAAGTCTGAGGCGACCGGCTTCGTGCCGACCGACGGCACGTCGATCGCGGAGAGCCCGATCGTGGTGGCCATGCCCGTACCGCTGGCACAGCAGGCCTTCGGCTGGCCGGACAAGAAGATCGGCTGGAAAGACCTGCTCAACATGATGACCGCGAGCCAGATGGTGCGTACTGGCATCGTCGACCCGAACCGCGACGCCGCCGGCCTGGCCGGGCTGCTCGCGCTGGGCAGCGTCGCCGGCACCGACATCCAGGGTCAGCAGAAGGCGGTCGGCGCGCTGCGCGCCCTCGCGGCGGGCAGTTCCAGCATCCGCGAGGACCTGCTGCAGAAGTTCCCCCGCGCGGCGGACGCCAACGACATCGCTAGCAGTCTGGGTGCCGCGCCGCTTTCCGAGGAGGACGTGGTCGCCTATAACAAGGAGAAGCCGCCCGTCGAGCTGGCCGCGCTCTACCTGGAGCCGACGCCGCCGGCACTGGACTACCCGTTCGCGGTGATGCCCGAGGTCGACCTGCAGAAGTCGGCGGCCGCGACCGGCCTGCGCCAGGTTCTGCAGAAGGCATCGTTCAAGAACGCGCTGGCCGCGGTGGGGCTGCGTGGCCCGGACGGCACTGCCGGTGCCGGCTTCCCCGCGCCGATCGGGGCTCCCCCCGCTTCAGCGCCGGCGACCTCGGCCTCGAACAAGGCGAGCGGTGGCGCGGAGGGCGGCGGTACCGCGGCGGCGGGCCTCGACGCCAGCGCCATCAGCCAGACGCTCGGCCGGTGGGCCGCCATCACGGTGCCGGGCCGCGTACTTGCCGTATTCGACGTGTCCGGCTCCATGCTCACCAAGGTGCCGACCGCCGGGGGGCTCACCCGCGCCCAGGTGACGCAGGGGGCCGCCGCCCAGGGTCTGGAGCTGTTCGACGACAAATGGGCTGTGGGAGTGTGGCTGTTCTCCACCAACATGGTCGGTAAACGGCCGTGGAAGGAGATCGTGCCGATCAGTCCGCTGTCCTCGACGCGCAGCCGGCTGCAGCAGTCGATATCCCAGATCGTCCCGAAGCCGGGCGGCGCGACCGGCCTGTACGACACGGCGCTCGCCGCCTACAAGGACGTGCAGAACAGCTGGCAGGCCGGCCGGGTCAACTCGGTTCTGCTCTTCACCGACGGCAAGAACGAGAACAAGGACGGCATCACCCGGGACGAGCTCGTGTCCCAGCTGAAGAAGCTCAACGACCCGAAGCGTCCGGTCCGCATGATCATCATCGGTATCGGCAACGAGGTCGACCGCAACGAGCTCGAGGCGATCACGGACGCTACGAGCGCCGGCGGCGTGTTCGTGGCGCCCGACCCGGCCAAGATCGGCGAGATCTTCCTCGAGGCGATCGCGACGCGCTCGGGCGCGAAGGACTGACGCTGCGTCCGGCGTCCGGACTGTTTCAGTGACCGGCGCCGGCCCAGTCCAGGCAGACCGCGACGGCGTCGTCGTCCAGGTCGGCGTCGCCGAGGAAGGCGCGCAGATCGCCGAGCAGCGACCGCACCGCCTGCAACGGCGCGAGCGATCTGGTGCGCCGTACGAACCGGTGCAGGGCGATCTCCCCGTACCGGCCGGTGGTGCTCACCGCGTCGAAGACACCGTCGCTGACCACGACCATGCGGTCGCCCGGTCGCAGCGAGAGCTGTTGCGCCGTGTACTCCGACGTCTCGAACATGCCGAGCGGAAACTGCGCCTCGAGTTCCTGATCCAGCACCTCGCCCTCGCGCAGCACCATGAGCCGGGGTGAGCCGGCGTCGACCGCGCTGACCTCGCCGGTGCGCTGGTTCAGCTCGAGCAGCAGTGCCGCGACGTGCATCTGCCCCCGGTGCTGCGCGAAGATCGCCTGGTCGGCTAGCGCGGCCTGGTCGGCCAGCGCGAGGCCGGCGCGGCGCGCGTTGCGCAACGCCTGGGTGGCGAGCGAGGTCAGCAGCGCCGCTGTCACGCCTTCGCCCATCCCGTTCAGCACGGACAGGAAGAGCATGTCGCCTTGTTCGGCCCAGTCGAAGCTGTCGCCGCGTACGGCATAGGCCGGCTCGAGCTGCCCGGCCAGGCCGAACGACGGCCGGGTCCGGCTGCGGCCGGGCAGCAGCTCCCACTGCATCTCGGCGGCCAGCGTCAGCCTGCGCGTGCGGGCCGCCATCGTGTACCGGTCCGTGCCCGAACGCGCCGCCTGCAACTCGTGCGCGAGCAGCGTCGCGATCTCGGCCAGCTCGGCCTGGGTGTCCGCGTCCCGCGGCGTCGGTGCGTACCGCAACACGCCGAGCCGTTCGCCCCGAACCGTCACCGGCAGATAGGTGAAGCGTTCGGCGGTCACCTCGGATTGATGGTCGAAGCAGCGCCACGCGGGGTCGCCGGGACGGGTCACGGCCGCGCCGCCGAGCAGGGGCAGGAGCGCGGCGAGCCGGTAGTCGACGAGGAACAGCTCGACGTCGGTGACCGCGTACTCCTTCGCCAGCGCGTCGGCGAGGCACTCCCCAACGGTGTCGGCGGGCGCGTCTGTCATGGCGCGCCGGACGTCGTTCACGTGGCCGGACACGATGTCACCCCCTTCGACGTTGCCGAACGTACGGGTAGTCTCTGCTGCACGATGGCCGAACACCATGGGCCGGATGGGCCGGACCCGATGCGCGCCGCCGCGGTCGACGACGCCGCGCAAGCGTTGCTGGCCGCGTGGGACGCGGCGCGGGAACAGGCCACGCCGCGGCTCTCCTGGCCACAGCTCAGCGCGCTCCTGGTGGTGGAACGCGCCGAAGGCATCAACCTGCGTGGCCTGGCCGGCGAGCTCAAGATGCTGCTGTCCTCGGCCAGCCGGCTCTGCGACCGGCTCGTCGCGTCGGGCATGGTTACGCGGGTGCCGGGCCGGGCCGACCGGCGCGAGATCGCGCTGTACCTGACCCCGTCGTCGCGCCAACTGCTGGACGAGCTGAGGCTGACCCGGCGGGAGATGCTGTCCACGGTCCTGGAGCGGATGTCCGCGACCGGCCGGGCCGCGCTCATCCGCGGGCTGACCGAGTTCGCGGCCGCGGCGGACCGGCCGGGGCAGTCAGAGTCGGCCCGCTCGGCTTAGCCACGCGGCGGGATCGTCCCGTACCGAGCGGATGACCGCGTCGGCGGCGCCGCGCATGGCCGCGTCCGGACCCAGGACCGCGGCGCGCAGCGTCACCGGCGCCAGGTGCGCGGTCAGCACGCGGTGGTGCAGTTCGGTCTCGATGTGGTCGCGTAGCCACGGCAGCAGCGGTGCGTAGATGCCGCCCAGCACGATCGTGTCGATGTCGAGCAGATTCACCACCGCCGCGAGGGCGAGGCCGAGCGCGGTACCAGCCGAGCTCAGCGGCGCTTGGATCTGGTCCAGCGACGGGACTCCCGCCTCGCGCAGGATCGCTTCCATGCCGGCGTACTGCTCGAGGCAGCCGTGCGCGCCGCAGCGGCACACACGGCCGCCGGGATGCACGGTGACGTGGCCGATCTCGCCGCTCCACCCGCGCACGCCGCGGTACAGCGCGCCGTCGAGCACGATCCCGGCGCCGATGCCGATCTCGCCCGAGACGTAGACGAAGCTGTCCGGCGCGCCGCCGCCGGCGCGCAGTTCGCCCAGGGCGGCCAGGTTCGCCTCGTTGTCCACCGTGATCGGGAGGTCGGCCAGGCCGGGCGCATGGCGCAGCAGCCCGGGCGCGTCGACGTCCTGCCATCCCAGGTTGGGCGCGACCCGGATCAGGCCGTCGGCGGCGACGAGGCCGGGTACGGCCAGCGCCGCCCCGGCCAGCGGCAATCCGTCCGCGTCGGCCAGCGCCCGGGCACGCGCGGCCAGCCGGCCGAGGCCGGCCAGCGCGGCGGCCGCGCCGGCGGGGCGCTGGTCGGCGTGCTCGACGAGCCGATGGCGTACGGCGCCGGTCAGGTCGACCACGCACGCGGCGAGGTAGTCGACGTTGATTTCGCAACCGAGCGCCGCCGGCCCATCCGGGGCGAGCGCGAGCCCAGCCGCGGGCCGCCCGGCACCGGTGCGCGGCGGCGGGTCTAGCTCGGTCAGCAGCCCACCGGCCACCAGGTCATCGACCAGCGCGGACACGGTGGCCCGGGTGAGCCCGGTGGCGGCGGCCACCGTCGCCCGAGATATCGGATTCGCGCTGTCTGCCACTTGGCGCAGGACGAGCGCGAGATTGTGGGCGCGCACGCTCGACTGACGCACCGGGGTTCCGGGCAAGGCCAACATACGGGGCGTCACGGCCTTGACAATGCCACACGCGAGTCAAATAATTCAACCAATAAACAAATCGGCCTAGTTTCGTGGAGGTAACCGTGTCGGTGCAGCCCACGCGCGAGGACAAGTTCTCATTCGGCCTGTGGACCGTCGGCTGGCAGGCCCGCGACCCGTTCGGCGATCCGACCCGGCCGCCGCTGGATCCGATCGAGGCGGTGCACAAGCTCTCCGACCTGGGGGCGTACGGCCTCACGTTCCACGACGACGACCTCGTGCCGTTCGGGTCGGACGCGCACACCCGCGACGGCATCATCGCCAACTTCCGCAAGGCGCTCGACGAGACCGGGATGAAGGTCCCGATGATCACCACCAACCTGTTCACCCACCCGGTGTTCAAGGACGGCGGCTTTACCAGCAACGACCGCTCGGTCCGCCGGTACGCGCTACGCAAGGTCATGCGCAACATGGACCTCGCCGCCGAGCTGGGCGCGCAGACGTTCGTGCTCTGGGGCGGCCGCGAGGGCTCCGAGTACGACGTAGCCAAGGACGTGCAGGCCGCGCTCGACCGTTACCGCGAGGGCCTCGAGTTCATCGCCGAGTACTCCATCGCCCAGGGCTACGGCCTGCGCTTCGCCATCGAGCCCAAGCCGAATGAGCCCCGCGGCGACATCCTGCTGCCGACCGTGGGCCACGCGCTCGCCTTCGTCAACAGCCTCGAGCACTCCGAGCTGTTCGGCGTGAACCCCGAGGTCGGCCACGAGCAGATGTCTAACCTGAACTTCATGCACGGCATCGCGCAGGCGCTGTGGCACGGCAAGCTGTTCCACATCGACCTCAACGGTCAGCACGGCCCCAAGTTCGACCAGGACCTGGTCTTCGGCCACGGCGACCTGCTCAACGCGTTCGCGCTGGTGGACCTGCTGGAGAACGGCGGGATCGGCGGCGGCCCGAGCTACGACGGGCCGCGGCACTTCGACTACAAGCCATCGCGCACCGAGGACTTCACCGGTGTCTGGGACTCGGCGGCCGCCAACATGCGGATGTACCTGCTGCTCAAGGAACGCGCGCAAGAGTTCCGCGCCGACCCGGTGGTGCAGGAGGCGGTACGGGCCAGCAAGGTCCTCGACCTGGAGACGCCCACGCTGAACCCGGGCGAGACGCATGCCGACCTCCTCAACGACCGCAGCGCGTTCGAGGACTTCGACCCGGACGTCCCCGGCGCCCAGGGGTACGGCTTCGTGAAGCTGCATCAGCTCGCCATCGACCACGTCCTCCGGGCACGATGAGCGCATGAGTCTCGTAGCCGGCATCGACTCCTCGACCCAGTCCTGCAAGGTCGTCATCCGCGATGCCGACACCGGCAAGCTGGTCCGCCAGGGCCGCGCGAGCCACCCCGACGGCACGGAGGTGCATCCCGACGCGTGGTGGTCCGCGCTGAATACGGCCATCGCGGAGGCCGGCGGCCTCGACGACGTCGCCGCCGCCTCCGTGGCCGGCCAGCAGCACGGCATGGTGGTACTGGACGAGAACGGCGACGTGGTCCGCCCGGCGCTGCTGTGGAACGACACCCGCAGCGCCGGCGCGGCCGCCGATCTCATCCACGAGCTCGGCGGCGGTGGCCCGGACGCGGAGGCGCGGGGCCGGCGGGCCTGGGCCGACGCGGTCGGCATCGTCCCGGTGGCCAGCTTCACGCTCACCAAGCTTCGCTGGCTGGCCCGCAACGAACCCGACAACGCCGAGCGGGTGGCCGCGGTCTGCCTGCCGCATGACTGGCTCACCTGGAAGCTGGCCGGCGCGCGCGGGTTGGACGCGTTGCGTACCGACCGCAGCGACGCCAGCGGCACGCTCTACTGGTCGGCCCGGACCAACGAGTACCGCCCCGACCTGCTCGAGTTGGGCTTCGGCCGCAAACTCGTCGTCCCCGAGGTACTCGGCCCGACCGGTGTCGCCGGCTATCTGCCCAACGGCGCACCGCTCGGGCCGGGCGCCGGCGACAACGCGGCGGCGGGCCTCGGTGCCGGCGCGCTGCCCGGCGACGTGGTCGTCTCGATCGGCACGTCCGGCACCGTTTTCGTCTCCACCGACGTCGCACCGAACGACCCCAGCGGCATCGTCGCCGGGTTCGCGGACGCCACCGGCCGGTTCCTCCCGATCGTCGTCACGCTCAACGCGGCCCGGGTCCTCGACTCGGCGGCACGCATGCTCGGCGTCGACCACGAGGAGCTGTCCCGGCTGGCGCTCTCCGCACCCGCGGGCGCCGACGGGCTCGTGCTCATCCCGTACATGGAAGGGGAACGCACGCCGAACCGGCCGAACGCAACCGGGGCCATCCACGGTCTGACGCTGCGCACGGCCGACCCGGCGCATCTCGCCCGGGCGGCCGTCGAGGGCATGCTGTGCGCGCTGGCCGAGGGTCTCGACGCGCTGGTCGCGCAGGGCGCGGACGCGCGCCGGATCGTGCTGATCGGCGGCGGCGCGCGCAGCGAGGCCGTCCGCCGCATCGCGCCCGCGCTGTTCGGCCTCCCGGTCCTGGTGCCTCCGCCGGGTGAGTACGTCGCGGACGGAGCCGCCCGCCAGGCCGCGTGGATCACCCTGGGCGGCGATGCGGCGCCCACCTGGTCCGCCGAGACCCCCGAGGTGTACGAGGACACCAGCGTCCCGCTGATCCGGGAACAATATGCCGCGGCCCGCGACGCCGTGATCGACCGCGTGTCCGGCTAACCTCGTCGGGTGACAATTCGCGGCGGTACGGCGCATCGCGTGTACAGCGTGATCGTGTTCGTCGTCCTGGCGTCGCTGGACAACGTCGCGATCGGCATCGTCCCGCCGCTGTACGGCAGCATCGGCGCGAGCTTCGGCGTGGGCGAGGGTCTCATCGCGCTGGCCACCACGGTCATGTTCCTGATCAGTGCGGTCGCGGCGATCGGCTTCGCGTACCTGGGGGACCGCACCAACCGCAAACCCGTGCTGGTCGCCGGCACGCTCATCTGGGTGATCGGCACCGCCTGGTCCGGGCTGGCCGGCGGCTACTCCACGTTCCTGCTCGCCCAGATCGTCGCCGCGTTCGGCCTCGGCGCGGTGGCCTCGGTCAGTTTCGCCGTGGTCAGCGACCTCATCTCGCCGAAGCGCCGCGGCCTGGTGATGAGCCTGTGGGGCCTGTCGCAGGGAGTCGGCACGCTCGCCGGGACGCTCGTCGGCGGCCTGCTCGGCCACAACAACTGGCGCGAGCCGTTCATCGTCGTCGCGATCGCGGGCGTGGTGGCCACGGGCGCCTACCTGTTCACGTACGACGTGCCGCGCGGGGACAGCCAGCCCGAGCTCGCCGGCGTCGAGTACGACGAGCGGATCCACCGCGACGACCTGCCGACGATCCTGCGCCGGCGCACGAACATCTGGCTGATCCTGCAGGGTTTCTCCGCGCAGATCGCGTTCGGCTCGCTGGTCTGGCTGCCGGTGCTGTTCCGGGCCCGAGCCGAGGCACAGGGCTACACCTTGGGCACGGCGGTGATCGTGGGTAGCGTCTTCGCCACGCTCTTCCAGCTCGGCGGCGCGCTGTCCATCCTCGGTGGCCTGGTCGGTGACCGGCTGCAGCGCCGTACGCCCCGGGGCCGCGCCCTGGTCGCCGCGATCGGCATACTCGCTGCGGTGCCGTTCTATCTCGTGTTGTTCTTCGTCCCGTTGAAGATCGACGTGCCGGACGGCGCGGGCTCGGGCGCGGTGATCCGCGCCGTGCTGTCCGACGTGTTCACCGAGCCGACGGTGGGGGCGTGCCTGGCCACCGCGGTCTTCGCGCTGGCGCTGACGTCGGCGAACTCGCCGAACTGGTTTGCGATGATCGCGGACGTCAACCCGCCCGAGCATCGCGGCACCGTCTACAGCCTGGGCAACCTGGTCAACGGCGTGGGCCGGGCCAGCGGGAACGCGCTGGTCGGAGTCGCGTTCCGCGGGCTGTCCAACGCCTTCCCGCCGCCGCTCAACTACGCGGTGGGGCTGGCCGGCTTCCAGCTGTTCTTCGTCCCCACCGGCATCATGTACTGGCTCGCCTCGCGCACGGTCGCGAAAGACATGGCCGACACGCACGCCGCGCTGCTCGCGGCGCGCGCGTCGGCCGAGCAGGTCAGCGTGCCCAGACCGTGACGTCCTGCGGCACCCGGCCGTCGTCGGTCAGCGGCTCGCTGCTGAGCAGGACCGTGACGCCCGGCGGAAGATCCGCCGGGGTGGCGCCGAAGTTGGTCAGTACCAGGACCTCGCCGGATCGGAAGGCCAGCACGTCCGGCGCGGCGTCGACCCAGGTCAGCTGGTTGATGCCGAGGTCGTACTCGCGCCGCAGTCGCAGCGCGGCGCGGTACATCTCGTACGTCGAGCCAGCCACGTCGCGCTGGCGGTCCAGGGCGTACTCGGCCCACACCGGCGGCTGTGGCAGCCAGCTCGCGTGGGACGGGCCGAAGCCGTACGACGGCGCGTCGGCCTCCCATGGGATCGGCACCCGGCAGCCGTCGCGCCCTCGTTGGGTGTGCCCGGAGCGGAACCACGCCGGATCCTGCCGGTATTCATCCGGGATCGTGGTGTCCTCCGGCAATCCCAGCTCCTCGCCCTGATACAGGTACGCCGACCCGGGCAGCGCCAGCATCTGCACCGTGGCCGCACGGGCTCGGCGCAGGCCCAGCGCGGTGTCCGGCTGCGGGTCGCCGATCCCGATCCCGTGCATCCGGGCCTCGCCGACCGGGTAACCGAGCCGGGACGCGTGCCGCACCACGTCGTGGTTGGACAGCACCCACGTCGTGGTGGCCCCCACCGCGTCGTTGGCGGCCAGGGACGAGTCGATGACCTTGCGCAGCGCGTCGACCGACCAGGCCGCGTCCAGGTACTCGAAGTTGAAGGCCTGGTGCATCTCGTCGGGCCGGACATAGCGGGCCAGGCGGTCGACCGGTTGGACCCACGCCTCGGCTACCAGGACCTGATCGCCCGGGTACGCGTCCAAGACTGCACGCCACTGCCGGTAGATCTCGTGTACGCCCTCCTGGTCCCACATCGGCGGCGGCGGCCCTTCGTGGCCGAGGCCGCCGAGGATGGCGCTGGGATAGTGCCAGTCGGCGAGGTTCTTGTCCTTGATCAGCCCATGCGCGACGTCGACCCGGAAACCGTCCACGCCGTGGTCCATCCAGAACCGCAGCACGTCGACGAACTCGGCCCTGACGTCCGCGTTGCCCCAGTTGAGGTCCGGCTGGGAGACGTCGAACAGGTGCAGGTACCACTGCCCGGGCTGGCCGTCCGGCTCGATGACCCGCTCCCAGGCCGGGCCGCCGAAAACGCTGTGCCAGGAGTTGGGCGGCTCGTCGCCGTTCGGGCCGCGGCCGTCACGGAACAGGTACCGGTCGCGCTCCGGGCTGCCCGGCGCGGACGCGAGCGCCGCCTGAAACCACGCGTGCGCGCTCGAGGTGTGGTTGGGTACCAGATCCACGATGAACCGCAGGCCCAGAGCGTGCGCCTCGGTGATCAGCTCGTCCGCGTCGGCCAACGTCCCGAACAACGGGTCGACCGCACGGTAGTCCGACACGTCGTACCCCGCGTCCGCCTGCGGTGACGGGTAGAACGGCGACAGCCAGACGGCGTCCACGCCGAGGTCGCGCAGGGCGCTCAGGCGTGCGGTGATGCCGGGCAGGTCGCCCACGCCGTCACCGTCGCTGTCGGCGAAGGAGCGCGGGTAGATCTGGTAGATGACGGCATCTCGCCACCAGGTTCCGGGGTGCATACAGCCAAGGCTATCCATCGAGAATGGCGGCGAACCGCTCCTCAGCGAGGTCGAGTTGATCGAGGATGTGGTCCTTCGCCGCGACGGACAGCGGGGTGTCCGGGCGTCCGACCAGGTCGCGCAGCGTCGGGACCAGCGGCCGGTACTTCGCGGCCGACCTGCGCGCCTTGTCCATCGGGGCTTGGATGACGCCCACGCCGTTGTCTGTGAAGTCGGACACCTTGATGACTCGGGCCCACGGATCGCGTTCGAGGCTCTCCGCGACGTGCGTGCGGTACTGCTCGTACTTGTCGCGCTCGGGGTCGTACTCCGGGTTGGTCACCGACCGGACCATGCCGGCGACTCGCGGGTTGAAGCGCGCGGCGAGCTCCGCGACGGCCGCGTCGGTCAGGACCGGACGGGGTAGGTCGGGAGCCAGGCCGGCCAGTTCCGCCGGATGGTCCTCCACAGCGTCGTGCAGGAGCGCCGCGGTCAGCACATCGACGTCGTGGATGCCGTAGTACCGGATGATGCGGATGGCGACCCGCAGCAGGTGGTTCAGGTACGGCTCGTGTCCCCGCCGGTCGCGGGCATGCAGCGCCGCGGCCAATTCGAGGACCTGCTCGAGCTGCGCCCGGTCGGCGGGCGGGAAGTCCTCCAGCTCCAGCCGGAAGCGGTCCCGCAGGCCGGCCTCGCCGTACACCTGGGTGATCGTGTGCAGCGGCATCGACAGCAGCATCCTGGGCGCCATGCTGAACAGATATACCGGACGCGGCGGTGGGCGCTGAGAAACCGGGATCACCGCACTGCCGCTGCGGGCTAGGGCAGGGGGCAGCGCGGCGACCCCGGTTCCGGGTTCGGGAGGCAGTGACGGTGAGAGTCCTTGGGGTCAGGTGAAGATGCTGACGCCGCCCGGTCCCACGAGCAGGCCGACGATGATCAGCACGACGCCCCAGAGGATCTGCCGCCGGAAGAGTGCGAAAATGCCGGCGACCACGAGGATGACTGCGATAATCCAGAGCACTAGGTCCATGGTCGGACGGATACCCGGACCACCGAAATCGAAAACCTATGATCGCCTTCGAGTGTCCGAAACGAATCGGGCGACTCAGGCGGCGATGAGGTCGGTCCCGGTGTCCTCGGTGAGCAGCTGGTACACGTTGTACGCCTGCTTGATCACCGGGTGCGCCACGTTGCGTACCGGCACCCCACCGGGCGTGCGGCCGCGCTCGGTGCCGGCGTGGGCGTGCCCGTGCAGCGCCAGCGCGGTCGGCGCCGAGTCGATGGCCTGCCCGAGCAGGTACGACCCCAGGAAGGGGTAGATCTCCAGCGGCTCGCCGGCCAGCGTCTCGGGCACCGGCGAGTAGTGGGTCAGCGCCACCCGCACGTCGCAGTCGAGACCCCGTAGTGCCGCCCCGAGCCGGTCGGCGATTGCCTCCGTCGTGCTCACGAAGGACTTCATCTCCCGCTCGCCGAACTTGCTCGCGCAGGCCCCGGCGAAGCCACCGCCGAAGCCCTTCGCGCCGGCGACACCCAGCCGATGGCCGTTCAGGTCCAGCACGACGCCGGACCCCTCCAGCACGGTGATGCCGGCATCCGTGAGCACACCCGCCACATCGTCCGCGCTGTCGCTGTGGTGATCGTGGTTACCGAGCACCACGACCACCGGGACGGCCAGCCCACCGAACTCCGTCGCGAAGCAGCGCGCCTCATCGACCGTGCCGTGCCGGGTCAGGTCGCCCGCGATCAGCAGTACGTCGGCCACGTCGGGCAGCTTCTCCAGGGCGGGCCGGTAGCGGCCAAGCACGTCGGAGTCGACGTGGACGTCGCCCACGGCGGCAATCCGGATCATGAAATCTCCTCGACCTCGGTGGGCGCCTGGGCCCGGACGACGCCGATGTCGCAGGCGATCTCCACGTCCGGGAAGTGCGCGGTGATCTGCCGGCAGATCTCGTCGCGCCGCTGCGCGCTCTCCACCTCGCCGCGCAGCGTCAGCGTGTGCTCGCGGCGTTGCACGGTGATGCCCTGCTCGGCCACCTTGCCGTCCTCCGCGAGCAGGCGTTGGATCTCCGCCTCCACGTACTCGTCGAGTTGTGGCGCCATCTCAACCCCCCACCGTCATGTGGTTGTTTCCGGGCAACGGGACCACGTCGAGGCGGTCCAGCAGCACCAGGAACGCCTCCGCGTACGGCGACCCGGCCGTCTCGTTCCGGACCCGATCCCAGTCGATCTTCTCGCGTAACGAACGGGCCACCGGCAGTCCCGTCGCGAAGTCGCAGTAGTGCTGCGTATAGCTCAACAGCTTGTGGATCATCAGCTGGGTCGCCGACAACACCGGCATGTAAATCGACTCGACCGAGAGCATCTCGGTGTCGCGCAGCGTCGCGTCGGTGACCGGCGACTCCACCGGCCGGTAGATCAGGTCCACCATCCGGCCGTTGTCGTACACCTTGACCAGCCAGTCCTCGGGCGGCTGCTCCACCTCGAAGCCCATCGCGGCAAGGTCCTCCAGCACCCGCTCCTTGTCCTGCTCCCGGATGACGAAATCGACGTCATGGTCGCTGGAGTGCCCGCCGTGGGCGTAGACCGCGAAGCTGCCACCGAGCGCGAACGGGATCCCGGACTGCTTGAGCGCGGCCGCCACACGCTTCAACGTGCCGGCCAGCCCTTCGTCCACCCGGTGCGGCATGACACTTCTCCCTGCGTCGGTTGTTCGGGCTCGTGCCGGTAACGACTACCCGCGGCCTTGATCCTTCAACCCCGAGCCCCATTCTGGTACGGGCGCGGGCGTTCCCGCGCAGGAACGATGAGTGACAGCGCCCAGTACCGTTGATTGGCATGGTCCTTCACCCGGTCGTTCACCCCGTCGTTCACTCTCAGGACGGGCCGGTCCGCCGCCTGCGTACCGTGGCGCTCGTCGGCATCGATGGCTCGGGCAAGACCACGCAGGCCCACCTCCTCGCGGACGCGCTCGCCGCCCAGGGCGTGCCCGCCTCCTACCGCCGTAACGCCGGCGGCCGCCACTGGTTCGGACGACTCGCCACCCTGCTCGGCCGGCGCGACGCCGAGGACCTGCTGGGACGCCGGTCGATGCTCGTCATCGAGTCGCTGCTGCGCTGGCTCGCCATCCTGCGCACGCTGCTGCGACGGGCGGTCACCCGCGAGATCGCGGTCATGGACCGGTACGCCGTCTGCCAGTATGCGAGCCTGCGCGCGCACGGGGCCAGGCCGGCCGCGGAGCGGCGCGCCCGCCTGGCCTACCGGCTGTTCCCGAGACCCGACGTGACGTTCCTGCTGGCGGTCGACCCGGAGGTCGCGTACCAGCGGATCGAGTCCCGTGGCTACGACCACGAGGAGCTGGATTTCCTGCACGCGGCCGCCGCGGCCTACCGCTCGCTGCCCGAGTACGGCGACTTCGTGGTCATCGACGCCAACGGAACGCCCGCCGAGGTGGCGGAGATCCTGCACGTGGAGTTGGCCGACCGGACGCCGGCGCCGCGGCCGTCGCGAGTTCCCGCGCTGGTGGCGCACACCCGGACGCTGCTGCTCGCCGCCGTCCCGCTCGCCGCGGGCGCGACGGCCCTGGGTTACCAGCTGGCCGACGCGCTCTAGCCGCCCGCTTTAGGCGCGGCCGTAGACCGGGATCGCGGCGCCGCTGACCGGGGCCGATGCCTCTCCGGCCAGGAAGAGGATCACCTGAGCTATCTCCGCGGGGGAGACCCAGCGGCTGTGGTCCGCGTCCGGTTGGTCCGCGCGGTTGAAGGGGGTGTCGATGACGCTCGGCAGCACGGTGTTGCACCGGACGTGCTGGTTCTTGTACTCCACCGCGACCACGTTGGCGAAGGCCAGCACCGCGGTCTTCGACGTCGCGTACCCGACCGCGCCAGGGAACGGCGCCACGGCGGCCCGCGACGACACGCACACCACCGAGCCGCCGCCGGCCGCCACGAGGTGCGGCAGAGCCGCCGCCGTCACCAGGTATGTCGGGCGCAGGTTGACCCGCAGCATCGCCTCGACGTCCTCGAACGGAGTGTCGTGCACGAGCCCCCTCCCGGCGTACCCACCAACGAGATTGACCACCGCGCGCAGTGGCGCGCTCGCCTCCGCGACCGCGACGGACATCGCCGCCTCGACGCCGGCCGGCTCGCTGAGGTCGGCCTCGACGGGCACCACCTCGCGGGTTAGCCGGCCGGTCGATCCGGGCCGGACCGGGGCCACCACCCGCCATCCGCCGGCCAGAAAGGCCCCCAGAACGGCCGCCCCGAGTCCGCCCGCTCCGCCCGTGACTATCGCGCTGCGCTCCGCCATGGGAGCACCGTAGTCCCCGCGCGGGGTGTGGTTTTCGTCACCATGCCAACCGCGAGCCGGTGCGCCGGATGGCTCGGGGAGAAGTTGTCACCCACCCTTTCGGGTGGGAGAACTGCACCCCAGCGTGCCGTATTGTGGCAGGTGGTCCCGTTTCGTATCGCGGCAGGATCTGGTATCCGCCCGCGATGGGGCAACCTGGCCGGCAACCGGCCGATGCTGCATGTTGAACCCCATTGGCTACTGGCCCGTACTGGGTAGTGACGAGCATCGCAGGGCTAGCCGTGATGACCGTCGCTGTGACAGATGAGAGGCCGATGGTGTCATGGAGCCTGCTATGGGTATGCCCCGACGGCCGCACCCAATGGCGGATGCGGCTCCAAATGCCTCGGCGAGAGCCTTCCTCAGTAAGTATGCACCCGGCTCTCAGCCAGCGCTCAGGCATTCGTGACACTTTCGACCCACCAGCCGGAATCGATGCAGGGCGCCATCTGTTGTGTAGATGTCAGCACCGCAACGCACGAACTGCGGACGTTACGGGAGGGCTGATGGACGCAGGTATTGCCCGTAACAGGGTTAGTGAAGGCAATGAGGGGACCGTGGGCAACGTGGAGAACAACACCGTGATGCGGACTGATGAGGTCGCTGAGGAGCGCGACCTCGTCGGAGTCTACCTGCACGAGATCTCCCGGACGCCGTTGTTGGACGCAGCCAGGGAGGTCGACCTCTCCAAGGCCATCGAGGCGGGCCTCTATGCCGAGCACCTGCTCGAGGAAGGTGACGTTCGGCGCGGTGTGAGTCGGGAAGAGTTGGAGCGACTGGTCGTCGAGGGGGAGCGCGCGAAGGACCTCTTCATCCGCGCGAACCTCCGGCTCGTCGTGTCGATCGCGCGCCGTTACGTGCGCTCTGGAATGCCGATGCTCGACCTCATCCAGGAGGGCAACACGGGCCTCGTGCGCGCCGTCGAGAAGTTCGACTACGAGCGCGGATACAAGTTCTCGACGTACGCGACGTGGTGGATCCGCCAGGCCATCAGCCGGGCGATCGCGCAGCAGGAGCGCACCGTGCGCCTGCCCGTGCACCTCGTCGAGGACGTCAACCGGATGCGCAATGTCACCCGCCAGCTCGTCCGCGAGCTCGGCGCCGACCCGGAGCCCGAGCAGATCGCCGCGGCGCTGGGCGTGCCGGTGGAGCGCGTCAACGAGCTCACCCGGTGGGCGCAGGACACGGTGTCGCTCGACACCCCGGTGGGCGACGACGGGGACACCAACCTCGGCGACCTGGTGGCCGACGGCGACGCGCCGTCGCCCGAGGAGATCGTGCTGACCGCGTTGGAGCGGCAGCGCATCGAGGGCCTGCTCAACCACCTCGACGACCGGTCGGCGGGCATCATGCGCGCCCGGTACGGCCTCGAGGACGGCCGCGAGCATTCGCTGACCGAGGTGGCGTCGCGGTTTTCGCTCTCCCGGGAGCGGATACGCCAGCTGGAGATCCAGGCGCTGGGCCGGCTCCGCGAGCTCGCCCGGGCCGAGGGCCTGCAGGCCGCGTAACAATTACGGAACGGCGAAAGGCCGGTTCCCCGTACAGGGGAACCGGCCTTTCGGTTTGGTTCTCAGCCCACCCGGCCGTAGCCGTACGGCGTCATGATGTTGATTGATCTGACGTCGACGAAGGACCCCTCGTGCGGGGAGTCGATGATCTGGTTGTTGCCCACGTAGAGGCCGACGTGGCCGAGCGAGCGGTAGAAGACCAGGTCGCCGGGCTTCAGCGAGGATCGGCTGATACGCGTCGTGGCGCTGTACTGCTCCGCCGCGTTGTGCGGCAGCGACTTCCCGGCCGCCCGCCAGGCCGCCAGCGTCAGACCCGAGCAGTCGTATGCGTCCGGGCCGTCCTGCCCGTACCCGTAGGGCGCGTGTCGCTGGGCCGCCGCAAAGGCGTAGGCGACCGCCTTGCCGGCCGAGCCGGAGATGTTCGGCACCGAGCCCGTGTAGCCACCGCTGCTCTTGTCGACCGGCGACCCGGTGGCTGCCGTACGCATCGCTCGGAGCTTCTTGATGTCCGCTTCGATCTTGGCCTTGCGGGCCGCGAGCGCCTTGACCTGGGCGACCTGTTTGGCCTGCGTGGTCTTGAGCGCGGCCTGCCGCTGCGTGTAGTTCTGCGTCGTGGCCGTGTAGGTGGCGATGTCCCGCTGGCGGCTGCGCGACATCTGGTCCAGGACGCTCATCCGATCCACCAGATCGCCCGGCCCGTCCAGCAGCACGTTCATCGTGCCGACCTGGCCGGTCATGTAGGCGGTCGCGGCGATCGTGCTGACCTGGGCGCTGGCGACCTTGAACGCGTCGCGCGCCGGCCCCAGAGACGCGGCGAGCGTCTTCTCGTTCGAGATCGTCTTCTGCAGGTCGATGTTCATCTTGTTGTACGACTCGACGACGTCCTCGAGCTGGTTCTGCGCCGCGGCGATCTTCTTGTTGATGTCACCCGTAGACGGTGCCGCGTGGGCGGCCGTCGCGGTGGTACCGGTGATCGCGACCGCCAGCGCCGCGATCACCAGGGCCCGAAGTTTCGTGCGGGCGTGTGACAACGGTATGTGGCCTTTCTTCCGCTGGCCGCCTACCGGGTTAGCTGACGGATTCGGGCTGGAAGAAGGCCCTACCGCTGGCGCGGATTCACCCCGGGTACTGCTTGGTGGTTCCCCGGCTCGGTGCGCCGGTCACGGCCGCCGCCCCGGGGAGGACGCCGTCGTGACCGCCGCGATGATTCGGCGGCGCTGGTCCAGCGCCACCGGAGGTGTGGCTACGGACCGGACCAACCGCACCAACTTATCGACGCACGGAATTAAAGCAAGAGCCACTAGAGTGACTTAGGCCAATAGTCGTGCTTATGCCAATGATCCCGATAGCGCACCGCGGCGACGTCATTTCAGACGGTGTTCGAGATCGGACAATTGCGTTATTCCGCCAACGCTGGCTCGGATGTCGACGGGATCCATGAACGGCTCACCTTGCGCTCCGCCCAGAAGGACAGGAACGGAATCGTGCCGGCCAGCATGACGAGCACCATCCGGCCGAGCGGCCACTTCGCGCGGCGCCCGAGGTCGAACGTCAGTACGACGTACACGATGAAGAGGAAACCGTGGATCGGTCCCACGATGGCGACCAGCGCGTCGTTGCCGCCGATGTACTTGATGGGCATCGCCACCAGCACAAGTACGAGCAGAACCACGCCGACGGTCCAGGCGATGATCCGGTAGCGGATGAGG
>DASYTU010000227.1:0-4919 GCA_036001925.1 Actinoplanes sp. | reverse complement strand
CGACCACAGTGAACCCGCCGACCCGACGGTGAAGCGTCACGCGGTGATTGTCCCGGCCACCGGAGGCCGCGCACAACGAGAATGACGAACCGGTAACCATCGGCTGGCGCGCAGGTGTTTCCTTTCCCTCGCGTAGCGTGCGCATGCGAGGCGCGGCGGCGGCAGGGAAAGCGGTGAGACGCGATGCGAGTGCCGGAGCGGCTGCGGTGGGTGGTCGGACTGCTCGACGTCCGGCCCGGGGACCGGATCCTGGAGCTTGGCTGCGGCAACGGTGTGGCCGTGTCCTTGATCTGCGATCAACTCGGCACCGGCATGATCACGGCCGTCGACCGGTCGCCGGCCGCCGTCGAGCGCGCGGCGCGGCGCAATGCCATTCATGTTGCCGCCGGCCGCGCGCGGCTGTGCCGCCTCGACATCGCAGACGTCGGCCGCCTCGGCCGCGGCTACGACAAGGTGTTCGCTGTCAACGTCAACGTGTTCCGGACCCGCGGCGCCCATGCCGAGATCGCCGCGCTCAAAGAGGTCATGCGACCGGGCGGCACGCTGCGTCTGGTCTACGAGACGCCACCCGGAACCCCGGCCGGGCGCCGGGCGGACACGGTGGCCGCCGCGCTGGCCGCCGAGGGGTTCACCACCACGACGCTGGTGTCCTCGCCCGAACTCGTCTGCATCGCCGCAGACCTGCCCAGCGCTTAAGTCTGTGGGCTGAGGATCGCGGTGACCTCGGCGTCGAAGAGCAGTTCCGGGTCGAGACCCATGGATGCGAAGTTGCCTTCGATCTCCAGGCTGACAAGGCCGTGCAGCCGGGACCAGGTGATGATCGCGCGCAGCGCCAGGCTGGGTGGGATGTCCGCCAGATCGCGGCTTCGCGACCACCGGTCGAGCTGGTCGTCCAGCGGGTTGACGTCCCTTTTCGAGTTCTCGGGTTCGAGGTCGGTGAGGACCTCGAGGAGGACGATCATCGCCTCACGGGATGCGGTGACGAGCCGATCGGATTGCGCGTCGTAGCCGGGTAGTGGGGCGGTGAACAGCAGCCGGTAGCGGTGTGGCTCGGCGTTGGCCCAGTCCCGGTAGGCGCCGGCGAAGGCGCGGAACCGCTTCGGCGGGGAGAGCCGGCGGGCGCGGCGGGTGGCGGCGGCGAGTGCGGTCGCCAGATCGTGGTACGCGTCCACGACAAGCTCGGTGAGCAGATCGTCGCGGCTGGCGAAGTACCGGTACAGGGCCGGCCCGGACACGCCCAGTTCCTTGCCGATGGCGTTGATCGACAACGCCTGAGGGCCGCCCTCGGCCAGTTGCCGCAGAGCGGCCTGTTTCACCTCGCTGCGGACCTGGGCGCGGAACCGCCCGCGGATGCCACCGTCGGGCGCGTCATGGGTCTGTGCCACCAAACACCTCACACGTTCCTGGCCTTGACAGCGAAAGCTTACAGGCCCAAGCTCTCGTTAGAGCATCTAACAACAGGGATAGCATCTAAGGAGTGACCATGCGGGCAACAGAGGTGGTCCTGCCGAGCGTCGGCGAACCCGAGTCGCTGCTGGTTCGCACCCGCGAGTTGCCGCCGCCCGCCGCGGGCCAGGCACTGGTACGGGTGGAGGCGAGCGGCATCTCGTTCGCCGAGCAGCAGATGCGCCGGGGCAAGTACTACGACCAGCCGGCGTTTCCGTTCGTTCCGGGCTATGACCTGGTGGGCGTGGTCGAGGCACTCGGCCCCGGCGTGCCGGCCGACCGCGTACGGGCGGGCCAGCGGGTTGCCGCCCTGACCAAGACCGGTGGGTGGGCCGACCATGTCGTGCTACCGGCAGCCGACCTGGTAGGGGTGCCGGACAGGGTGGACCCGGCGGACGCCGAGACGGTGGTCGTCAATGGCGTGACCGCCTGGCGGATGCTGCACCGCAGCGCACGCGTCCGGCCCGGGCAGACCATCGTCGTGCTGGGCGCGAACGGCGGAGTCGGCTCCACGCTGGTGCAACTCGCCCGACACGCCGGGATCCGGGTGATCGGCACCGCCTCACCCGGCCACCACGACGAGATCCGCCGGCTCGGCGCCATCCCGCTGGACTATCGCGACCCCGACCTGCTGGCCCGGGTCCACGAGATCGCCCCTGACGGCGTCGCCGCGGTGTTCGACCACGTCGGCGGCCCCGGCATCGTCGACTCCTGGCGAATGCTCGGCCGCGGCGGCACGCTCGTGTCCTACGGCAGCGCCTCGACCAAGGACGTGCCGGGCAATCCACGCCTTCCCGTGTTGAAGTTGCTGGCCCGACTGGCGTTGTGGAACCTGCTGCCCAACGGCCGGCGGGCCACGTTCTTCAACCTGTGGGCCGGCAAGGCGCGCCACCCGGACCGGTACCGCGCGGAGCTGCGCACCGACCTCGGGGCGGTGTTCGACCTGCTGGCCAAGGGCGAGATCATCGCGCAGGTGGCCCGTACGTTCCCGCTGACGCAGGCCGGCGAGGCCCTGCGGTACGCCGAGTCCGGTGGCATCACCGGCAAGGTGGTCCTCATCCCGGTGTCGTCATGACCAGCCTCGACGATGGTTATCTGCCGCGCGATCACTACGAGGCCGTGGTGATCGGCAGCGGCTTCGGCGGTGCGGTGGTCGCGTGCCGGCTGGCGCAGGCCGGCCTCGACGTCGCGGTCGTCGAACGCGGCCGGCGCTGGCCGCCGGGGAGCTTCCCCCGCGACCTGGGTCGGCTCGACTCCGGGTGGCTCTGGCTGGACCACCACGGCCTCTACGACATCCGCCGGTACGGCGACATGCTCTGCGTCCAGGCCGCGGGCTACGGCGGGGGCTCGTTGGTCTACGCCAACGTCGCGATCCGGCCACCCGCGGAGGTCTTCGAACAGGCGTGGCCGCTGCCGTACCGGCGACCGTTCCTCGACCCGTACTACGACCTGGCCGCGCACATGCTGGCGATACGACCTGTGCCGCCCGACCCGCGCACCGGCGCTCTGCCACCGAAGACCCAGCTGATGCAGCTGGCCGCCGACCGGCTCGGCCGGGCCGAATCCCTCTTCCGGCCGAACCTCGCGGTCACTTTCGCCGGCCCCCAATGTCCATCCTGGACAGAACCGGTTCGGCGTTCCCCAACGTGCCTGTACCTTCTGCGGCGAGTGCGACATCGGCTGCAACGTCGGCGCCAAGAACACCCTCGACCTCAACTACCTCGCCCTTGCCGAAGGGCACGGGGCGCAGGTCGGCACGCTCACCGAGGCGACCTTCCTGGAACGCGCGCCCGCCGGGTTCCGGATCCACCTGCACCAGCGAGGCGACATTGAGACGCGGCGGACGCTCACCGCCCACCACGTCTTCGTCTGCGCCGGCGCGCTCGGCAGCACCGAGTTGCTGTTGCGCAGCCGCGACCAGCACCGCACCCTACCCGACCTGCCTTCGGCGCTGGGCGCCGGCTATTCCGGCAACGGTGACTTCCTCACCTTCGCAGAGGGCACCAGCGACGCCGTGCGGCCCGGGTCCGGGCCGACGATCACCACCGCGGCCGTCCGGGACGTCGACGTTTCCGGGCAGCGGCAATGGTTCCTGGTCGAAGACGGCGGCTACTCCATCCATCTCGACAGGCTGGTGCGACAGCTGCATCCCGCGCACCGCGGAGACGAAACCACCCGGCGGAGCCCCGACCACAGCGCGGTCTTTCTCGCCATGGGCCGCGACCGCGCCGACGGGCGGATCGAGCTGCGCGTCCCGGGACACCGGCTCCACGTGCGCTGGAACACCGCGGAACATCTGCCGCTGTACGCCGCGGAGGAGGCTGCCTCCCGCGACCTCGCCCACGCCCTCGGCGGCAGGCTGGTGACCACACCGACCTGGCGCTTCCTGCGCCAGCCGGTCTCGGTGCACAACCTCGGCGGCTGCCGCATGGCCGAACACCCGGCGGCCGGTGTCGTCGATGTCGACGGCCAGGTGCACGGCCATCCCGGCCTGTACGTGCTCGATGGCGCGATCCTGCCCGCCGCCACCGGGGTCAATCCGTCGCACACCATCACCGCCGTGGCCGAACGGTGTGTACAGACGGCGATCCGGCGCATTACCGGCGACCGGGACTGGATCGCGCCGCAGATGCCGGACGTACGACCCGTGCACTGCCCCGAGGACCACGTCGTCACCAGCGTGGCCGGACGGCCGTTGCAGGCTCCGCCGCGAGGTGTCCGGTTCGTCGAGACCATGCGCGGCACCGTCGCGGCGCCGCCCCGCGAGGACGTCAGCCCGACCCCGGGGCCGGCGTCGTTCACCGTGGCGGTGACCATCCCGGATCTTGACGCATTCATCGCCGACCCGCTCCACACCGCCACCCTCTCCGGGCGCGTATACGTCACCGCACTCACCGGCGCCAGCGGCGCGCCGGTCACCGGCGGCACCCTGAACCTGCTAGCCCACGCCGGGAACGGGCGGCGGCTGACGATGACGTACGCGCTGCCGTTCATCGCCGTCGACGGCCATCGCTGGGTCATGCGCGGTAGCAAGCGTGTCTGGCACAAGTACGGCCTGGACCTGTGGGCCGCGACCACGATCCTGCCCGTCGAGGTCGTCCCGATGGATCCGACGTCGGCGGCCCCCGCCCGACTCACCGGCACCCTCGTACTCGCCTTCCACGACTTTCTCCGCCAGAACCTCACCATGCGCGCGACCGGCACCACGAACCGCAGACATGCGGTCGCCACGGTGTGGCGGTTCTACGCCTTCTTCCTCGGCCGGCTCGCCCGAGCCTTCACCCCGCCCCGGGGCAGCGGACCGGCATCGGCCACCGCCACCGCACGAAAGGTCAACCGATGAGCCACGAAGACATCGCCGCGTGGGAAGGCTTCGCGGTCGCGCTGGCCGGAGCCAGCGCCGTACTGGCCGGTCTGGTGTTCGTCGCCGTGTCGATCAACATCGACCGGATCCTGCGTGTCCGCGGCCTGCC
>DASYTU010000226.1:0-17218 GCA_036001925.1 Actinoplanes sp. | reverse complement strand
ATGTTCTCCAACGGCGCCCTTATCAGCGGCATGGCCGTGCCCGAGGAGGGTGAGACGGTCGGCCCAGACGACGCGAAGACGATCAAGGAAGAGCTCGACGCCAACGTCGGCGGGTGGGAGAACGCCGGCGGGATCGCCCTGGTTAACCGGCGCCTGAAGCTGCTGCCGTGGACGATGAGCAACAAGGACGCGCAGTTCCTAGAGTCGCGGCAGTTCCAGATCGAGGAGATCGCCCGCTGGACCGGCGTGCCGCCTCATCTGCTGATGCAGACCGAGAAGCAAACCTCATGGGGCACCGGGGTGGCCGAGCAGAACCGCGGCCTGTCCCGCTACACCCTCTCCCACTGGACGTCCCGCCTTGAGCAGCGCTTGTCCACGCTGCTGGTCGCCGCCAAGTCGGTGCGGTTCGACTACACCGAGTGGGAGAAGCCCACCCCGCAGGAGCACACCGATCTACTCGTCAAGCAACTCGGCGCGCGGATCATCAGCCGCAACGAGGCCCGCGCCTCGCTCGGCCTGGCCCCGATGCCTGACGGTGACACCCTCGACCCGATCAGGCCGGTGCCGGCGACCGTGGCGTGGACCGTATGAACGTCCGCGAGCTGCTGCCCGCCACCCTGCTCGCGGCGCATCACCGGCCGGCGAACAGGCAGCGCGGCGGCTGGTATGAGATCCGCAACACCGCCGGCGAGGACCGCGCCCGCGTCGACCTTTACGACGCGATCGGGTGGGACCCGACCCCCGCCGAGTTCGTGCGCGACCTGCGCGACATCGACGCGCCGATCATCGAGCTGCACATCAACTCACCCGGCGGCTTCGTCTTCGACGGCCTGACGATCTACAACGCGCTGCGCGACCACCCGGCCCGGGTTGAGGCCATCGTGGACGGGCTGGCCGCGTCCGCGGCGTCGTGGATATTGCAGGCCGGCGACACCCGCACCATGAACCGCCACACCCAGGCCATGATCCACGACGCGCTGATGCTCACCATCGGCAACGAATCCGACCACTTGGACAGTGCCGCGATTCTCGGCCGCACATCCAACGAGATCGCAGCCATCTACGCCGAGCGCGGGGTCGGCACGGTCACCGATTGGCGCGACGCGATGCACGCCGAGACGTGGTATTCGGCGCAGGAGGCGGTCGACGCGGGTCTGGCCGACACCGCGGTGGCCGAGGGCGACCAGTCCGACAACTACAGCGCCCGCGCTCCGCTGGTCGCCGCCCTATGGCGCGGCCGACACCTAGAGAGGACCGCCTGATGCCAGCCGCACCCGCACCGCCCGCGCCGTACGACCAGGACACCGCAACGATCGAGGAATGGCACGACTTCCAGGGCATCTACTCGACCTGGCTGGAGACGGCTACCGACGAGGAGATCCTGGCCGAAATGGTGGCCATCCCCGAAGAGGGGCGCCCGCTGTCGCCGTCCGAGGCGTGGCGGTTCCACCAGTGCGAGGTGCGCCGGCGCCGGCCGGCCACGAAGGCCCAAGCCAAGACGAAGGCAAAGGAATAAGCCATGCCGCCACGTAACGGCCAGTCCGCACCGCCGCGCAACCGCCAGGCCGCCGCACCGCCACCCGCCGAGCCCGCCCCGCCGAGCGAGCCACCAGTCCCGACGACCATCGACGAGATCGTTGACGAGATGTCGACGATCGCCACGGCGGCCGGCGAGGCCACCATCACCGACGACCAGGCCAACCGTTACGAGCGGCTCGAGTCGGCGCTGGTCGCCGCGCAGCGGTCGCAGAACATCGCGGCCCGCCAGCGGGCGTACGAGACACCCGTGCCGGGTGACCTGGCCGCTGTCGCGTACGCCGGCCTCCCCCGCCGCGACGACACCTACAACCAGGCCTTCGACGCCTACCTGCGCACCGGCAAGCCCAACTCTGACCTGCTGAACGCGCAGGGTGTCGGCACCGACCCCGGCGGCGGTTTCCTCGTGTCGCCGCAGTTCCGCGACAAGCTCGTCGAGGTGCAGAAGGCATACGGCGGGCTGGCCGGCGAGGTCGACGGCTTCACCACTGACCGCGGCGGCGACGTCGAGTTCCCCTCGATCGACGACACCGCCTCAGTGGGCGCGATCACCGCGGAGGGCGCGGCGTTCACCACGGGCACCGACATGGTGTTCGGCACCATCGCGATGAAGGCCTGGAAGTACACCTCCACCGGCGCCGACGCGTCGGCCGGCCTGCGAGTCTCGGTCGAGCTGCTGCAAGACTCAGAGTTCGACATCGAGGCGCTGCTCGCCCGGATTCTCGGCACCCGCATTGCCCGCAAGCAGGCCGTCGACTGGGTCACCGGCGCCGGCACAACCCTCCCGTTCGGGATCATGCACGCCGGCCTGACCGCTGACGTGGTGCTCGCCGCCGGTAACGCGGTCACCTACCAGAAGCTGCTTGACCTGGAAACGGCGCTTGACCCCGCGTACGAGCAAAACGCGCAATGGGTGATGAACAAGGCCAGCTGGATGAAGTGCCGCGCGGTGGTCGACACCACGGGCCGCCCGCTGCTGTTCGACGCCAACGCGGGCATTCAGGACCAGGAGCGCCGGCGCACCCTCCTCGGTTACCCCGTCGTCATCGATCAGGGCGCCCCGAGCATCGGCACCCTGTCGGCCCGCGCCGTGGTGCTCGGCGACCTGACCGAGGCATACGTCATCCGCCGGGTGTCGCAGTTCGCGATGGTCGTGAACCCGTACTCGCGGGCCAACTTCGGCCAGGTCGAGTACGTGGCGTGGGAGCGCGCGGACGGCAACATCCAGAACCGCAAGGCGTACGCCCTGCTGCAGAACAACGCCGCGTAAGGGGCGATCGGAGGGATGCGGCGGTGCCGTGGAAGCCGGATTACTGCACGACGGCGGAGCTGAAGAGCTTCGTCTCGATCAGTGACGCCGGCGACGACGCGTTCCTGGCCCTCGCCATCACCGCCGCATCCCGCGCCGTCGACCAGCACACTGGCCGCCAGTTCGGCCAGGTGGCCGCCGCGGAGACGCGCCGCTACACGGCCCGCTGGAGCCGCCCCCTCAGCCGGTGGGTGGTTGTGTTCGACGACCTGCAAGACGTCACCGGCCTGGCCGTGACGGTCACCGCGGGCACCGTGGACGTCTTCGAGCTCCAACCCGTCAACGCGGTGAAGGTGGGCAAGCCGTACGAGCGGCTACTCATCGAGCCGGAATCGGCGGCGAGGCCCACCGGCACCGAGGAGAACGAAGTAACGATGCTGGCCAAGTGGGGCTGGATACAGCCCGCGCCGGTCGCGGTGAAGGAAGCCACCCTCCTGCAAGGCTCGCGACTGTTCGCCCGCCGCACCTCGCCCTACGGCGTGGCCGGCTCCACCGACTTCGGCACCGGGCTTCGGCTGCTGTCCCGGCTCGACCCCGACGTGGCCGTGTCGCTGCGCGACTACATCCGCTGGTGGGCGGCCGCATGAAGGTCGACGTTGGGGTGGCGCTCGGCCTGCTTGCTCAGCTGTCCGTGGTGATCGTGGCGATCGCCGCCGGCGTGGTGTGGCTGCGCAAGTGGCTGCGCAAGCAGGTGGCCGAGCCGGTCGCCAGCATCCAGAGCGAGGTCCAGCCGAACCAGGGCCGGAGCCTCCGCGATGTGATCGACCGCACCGAAACGAAGGTCGGCCAGGTCGACGGCAAGATCGAAGGACTCACCACGCGGTACGAGGACCACCTGCAGGCCGGGCATGGGGGTGGACCGCGGTGAACCTTGCCACCGTCATGGACCAGATCGGCGACCGGCTCGACACGATCCCCGACCTGAACGTGTTCCGTTACCCACCGGACCGGGTCGAGCCACCCGCGGTGATCATCGGCTATCCCGATGAGTACGGCTTCGACGTCGCGTTCGCCCGCGGCCTGGACCAGCTCACCCTCCCGGTGCGGATCGTCGAGGGCAAGGTGTCGGTGCGGGCCACCCGCGACCGGCTCGCCCTCTACGTCAACGGGTCAGGGGCGCGCTCGTTCAAGCAGGTGATCGAGTCCGGCACGTACACCGCGTTCGCGACCGTCCGCGGCACCGGCTGGGCCTTCGACGTGGAGAGCATCGCCGGCACCGACTACCAGGCCGCGACGCTCACCCTCGACATCAGAGGAACGGGAGTCTAACCATGGCAACTTTGCCCACACGGCAGATAACCCGCGCTGGCCTGAGCTCCAGCTTGCAGGCGGTGGCCGGCGGCGGCGACGCGTGCGAGGTCGGCGACGACATCGTCCTGCACTTCAAGAACACGAACGCGGCGACCTACACCGTCAGTCTGGCGATCCCGGCGAGCGCGTCGCCGTATCCGGGTGCGGCCTACGCGCCCACCACGAAGGTGATTCCGGCCACGACGGGCGACGAGTTCATTGGCCCCATATCCGCCGGACTCTACAAAGACCCGACCACCGGGCTCTGCCAGATCACCTACACCGGAACGACCACCAACGGCACGGTTGAATGTCTGAAACTGCAGGCGCCGTGATGGCGAACACATACCGGGCGCTGACCCCGGCCGCGGTGGGTGTCTTCGCCGCCGGCGTGTTCGAGCGCGAGTTCACCGCGACCGAGGAGAGGGATTGGCTCGACTCGGGCCTGGTCGAGCTCGTCCCCCGCACCTATCGGGTGCTGTCTGACAACTACGCCGTGGCGCAGGGCGAGACGTTCGAGGCGGCGCTGCTGAAAGAGAACGAGGCCGCGCTGATCTCGGGCGGCCATATCGAACGCGTCGACAAGCCGCCAACATCGAAGAGGAAGGGCTGACTGATGGCCTTCACGCTCACCGATGCGTTCATCTCGATCAACGGGGTGACGCTGTCCGACCAGGGCAACCACGTGACCATCGAGGACATGCGGGAGGAGAAGGACGCCACCGCGTTCGGTGCCTCGAACAAGGTCACAGCGAAGGGCCTGGGTGACGGGACGATCACCATCGGGTTCTTCCAGAACTTCGCCGCCGGGAAGGTCCACGCCACGCTCCAGCCGCTGATCGGCTCGCAGACGCCGGTCACGGTGGAGATCCGGGCGACCAGCGGCGCCCGGTCCGCGACCAACCCCGGCATCGTCATGTCGGCGCTGCTGTTCAGCTACAACCCGCTGGACGGGGACGTCGGCGAAATGTCGGTGATGACGGCGATCTTCAGGAACGCCTCACAGACCGGCATCACCTACCCGACGAGCTGACCGAATGCCCGTCGAGATCCGCATCGTCGGCGCGGAGAAGTTCGGGATTCTGGCCCGGGCGCTGCGGCAGGCCGCCGACAAGGACCTGCAGCGCGAGCTGGCCGCCGGGCTGAACCGGGCCGCGGTGCCACTGCGCGCGGAGGCGAAGGCGTCCGCGCTGGCCGTGCTGCCCCGGCGAGGCGGGCTGGCCGCGCGGGTCGCTGGCGCCCGGCTGACGACGAAGCGCCGCGGCGGCCGAAACCCGCGGGTCCGCATCGAGGCCAAGGGCATGCCGCAACTGCGGCGCATCGACCGCGGCAGCGTCCGGCACCTGGTGTACGGCCACCCTCCTTTCGTGACTCAGCACGTCACCGCGGGGTGGTTCACCAAACCGATGGAGGCCGGGGCGCCGCGCGTGCGCGCTCAGATGGTGCGGGTCCTCGACGAGATCGCCCGCAAGATCGCCGCGGCGATCCGATGAGGAGGCCCAGCCGATGGCAATGACGCTGAAAGTCACCTACGTCGACGGGGTGGAGAAGACCTACCCGCTGACGGCCAGGATCGAGGTCGAAGTGGAGCGCCGCTTCGAGCTGGCGCTGCAGGATTGCCGACATCGGGAGCACACCTACTACGCGGCGTGGATCGCCCAGGGCAAGGAGGGCGGCTTCGAGGAGCTCATCGACCGGATCGTCACCGCGGAGTTCGTCAACGACGAGGAGGCCAAGAAGCCGGACCCTACCGGGCCGGGCGGCTCCGCGAACTCGTCGAGCTGAGCGTCGCCACCGGCATCGCCTACTCGGAACTCGGCGGGCTGTCCGACCGGCTGATCGAAACCTACGTCGACGTATGGAGAAAGGAGGCCGGCAGACGTGCCTGACGCCCTCGCGTTCGACGTTCTCGCCCGCGACCGCGCCTCCGGCACCTTCAACAAGATCAGCCGGGCGGCGGACGGCACCGGCAAAAAGCTCGGCGGCCTCCAGTCGAAGGTAGGCGTATTTAGCCGGGTCGGCACCCGCGGCCTGGGAATCTTCTCCACCGGCGTGGCCGCGGTTGGCATCGGAGCGGCGATCGCCGTACCCAAGATCCTTGACATGGCCGGCAACCTGGAGCTGATGGACCGCAAGGCCAAGACGGTCTTCGGCGGCCAGATCGGCAAGGTGGAGACATGGGCCGCCGCGAACGCGCACGCGATGGGCCTCACCAGCCGGCAGGCCACCGGGCTTGCCGCGAACTTCGCCGACCTGCTGATCCCCATGAAGTTCAGCCGCGAAGAGGCCACGAAGATGTCCACCGCGACGGTTGGGCTGTCCGGTGCGCTGGCGCAATGGTCCGGCGGGCAGCATTCTGCCGCGGAGGTGTCGCAGATCCTCGCCTCCGCGATGCTCGGGGAACGGGACGCGTTGAAGGGCCTGGGCATCTCGATCAGCGAGGCCGACGTGCAGGCCAGGCTCGCCAAGAAGGGCCAGGACGAGCTGACCGGCTCGGCGCTGGCGCAGGCCGAGGCGATAGCCACCCAAGAGTTGATCTTTGAGAAGTCCGCGGATGCACAGGCCGCATACGCGAAAGGCCAGGGCACCCTCGCCAGCAAGGTGGCCAGCGCGAAGGCCTCCCTCGCCGAGATGGGCGAAGCGATCCTGCTCGCCGCGACCCCGGCGCTGAAGAGTCTTGCTGATTTCACCACAGACACGGCGATCCCGGCGGTGGAGGGCTTCGCCAAGTCGGTCAACGACAACGGGCTAGAGATCGCCGCCGCGTTCCTGACCATCGCCGACGTGGTGGTCACCTTCGGCAACATCACGGCACAGATCCTGCGCCAGGTGGCGGATAACTTCCTGAGCTTCGCCGGGGTCATTGTCCACGGCGCCGCCAACGCGTTCGGCTGGGTGCCGGGCATCGGCCCCAAACTGAAGACCGCCGAGAAGAGCTTCGACAAGTTCCAGGCGGGCGTCTTGGGGTCCCTCGACGCCGCCATCGCGAAGACGCAGTCGTGGGACGAGGCCCTCGACGCGATGCGCAAGGAGGTCAAGCTCAAGGCCGACATAAAGGATCTTCAGGCGAAGATCGCCACAGCCCGGCAGGAGCTCAAACGCAAGGATCTCAACACCGCCCGCCGGATTCGCATCCTCGGAAACATTCACGACCTGGAGTCGGCATTGCGCCGGGCCAAGGGTGCGCTCGCCTCGGTCCACGACAAGACGGTCACCCTCACCGTCTTCCATAACACCGTCTTTCACAACGGCCGCGGCGGCGGCCAGGCGAGGCAGCACGGCGGCCCGGTGTGGCCCGGCGGCGCGTTCGTCGTCGGTGAGCGCCGGCCGGAGCTGTTCGTCCCCGACCGCCCCGGCAGAATCGTGCCGCGGGTGCCCGCCTCGACCGGCGTCGCCGGTGGCGGGATCACCATCAATGGCGGCGTGCACCTGCACGGCGTGCAGAACGTGAGCGAGCTCGTCGCCGCGTTGCAGCGCTACGCCAAAAACAACGCCGGCATAAAAATTCGGGCGTTCTCCTGATGGCATCCATGCCGACGCTGATCTTCGAGGTGGGCTTCACCGCCGGCGCGGGCACGAGCAATTATCTGCACCTCGACGACCCGGCGCGGGGCATCCTCGACACGAACACGCTGGCCCCCGACGACGTCCTCACCGACGTCACGGCGTACCTGCACGAGGTGTCCACCCAGCGCACCTCGTCCCGGCTGGCCGGCCCGCTGGTGCGATACGAGGCCGGGCAGCTGTCGGCGCGGCTCAACAACACCGACCGCCGGTTCGACCCGACGAACCTGGCCGGCCCGTATGCTGCCGGCGGCGTCACCCAGGTCGAGCCGATGCGGGTGGTCCGGCTGCGCGCCACCTGGGCCGGCGTCACCTACGACGTGTGGCGCGGGTTCGCCGACGCGTGGCTGCCCGGCTACGAGAAGGGCGACCTCTACGCGGACGTGTCACTAACCGCGACGGACGGTTTCAAGGTGCTGGCGGCCTACAAGCGGGCCGCGGTCGGGTCGGTCGGGTCGGGTGAGAACACCAGCGCGCGGATGAACCGGGTCCTTACCTCGGTGGCGTGGCCGGTCCCCGACCGGCTGGTCGCCAACGGGGACACGCTCGTGCAGGCCACCACGCTGGAGGGCGACGGACTGACCGAGCTGCAGCTGGTGGCCGAGACGGAGGCCGGCGAGTTCTACATAGACCAGGCGGGGCGGGCGTTCTTCCGCGGCCGGCATGGCCTGCTGGAGGAGGCCCGGTCGAACACGTCGCAGGCCACCTTCGGCGACGCCGGCGCCGAACTGCCCTACTTCGACATTGTGCCGGCCTATGACGAGGAGCAGATCTTCAACAACATCCGGGTGACCCGCGCTGGCGGCGCCGAGCAGGTCGCCACCGACGCCGCATCGGTGGCGAAATACCTCACCCACACCTACACGCCGTCCTCCGAGCTGTTCATGCAGTCCGACCCGGACGCGCTGAACTACGCGCAGTATGTGCTGGCGCAGGCCAAGAGCGCCGAGTACCGCTTCGACGCGCTGGTGATCAACCCGGCGACCGACCCGGCCAACCTGTTCCCGCAGGTGCTCGGCCGCAGGCTCGGCGACCGGATCACGGTGCGGCGCCGCCCACCAGGCGGCGGCCTGATCGAGCGCGACGTGTTCATCGTCGGCGTCAGCCACGACGCCACCCCCGACTCGTGGCTGACCACCTGGCAGCTGCAGGCCGCGACGAAAACCGCATATCTGATCCTCGACCACCCGACCCTCGGCCAGCTCGACAACAACGCACTCGCCTACTGAGGAGACCCGACACCATGCAGGTTTTCAGCCCAGGCCAGGTCCTCACCGCGAGCGATGTTATGAAGTGGCTGCAGCCGCGGGCCGCCTTCAAGACCGCCAACGAGACGATAAACAGCGACTCGACGCTGAGCACCGACACCGACATTCAGGGCATCGCGGTCGACGCCAACTCGATGTACCGGATCGACATGTTCCTAGATATCGAGTCCGGCACGGTGCCCGACTTCAAGTTCGATCTGACGCTGCCCGCGTCCACGGTGCTGCGGGCGATCTGCGCGGTGATGGGCGCCGCCGACAACGGCACCCGCTACACCGAGGCCGACATCCAGGCCGTCTCGTGCAGCGGCGGCACCGGCGGCGGAAGCGACCGATTCACCATGAGCGGCTACCTCTACACGGCCGGCACCGCCGGCAACGTGGCGCTGCGATGGGCGCAGAACACCCTCGACGCGGGCGGCACGACCCTCAAGAAGGGGTCGCATATCACGCTGACGAAGTTCGGTTAAGCCGCCCACCATAGGGCGATCAGCCACAGATTCATGCCCGGCCCGTAGAGCTGGAGCGAGTAGGCGGGCACCTTCACCCCGCCGCGGTAGCAGCTGATCCGGGTGGTTGTCCCGCCGCCGGACGGCCCGCACATGATGCCGCGCTGGGCGAAGCTCTCGTCGCTGCCGACCAGGAATGTGACCACGTCGTTGCCACCGTCAGCGGTGACGATAAGGTCGCCGTTCGTCCAGTCCGCCGCCACCGAGGTGATCCCGACGCACTGGTGGGCGCTGTTGGCGTGGATGCGGGGGACCACCGACTTGCCGGACGGCGAGAGGGTGTCGAAGCGGACGACGCACCCGCCGAGCGCGATCGGGTTTCCGACGCCGGCCGGTGACGTGTAGCCTCCAGCGCCGAACGCGGCGGCGGGCGAGCTCGCTGGCGTCACTCCCGGCGGTCGGTCCGGCACGTCGCCGGTGCCGGGGTTTCGCAGCGCGGCGATGGCCAGCAGGATCAGGGCCAGCAGCGCCAGCCACCAGCCGATCGCTTTACTGATCTTGTATGGCATGAGGTCACCACTTCGGCGGCGGCGGGTAAGCCGGCGGCGAGGAGGCGCGGAGGTGGCTGCTATCGGATGTGTCCTGCGCCCAGATTGCCGGCTGCGCGACGGCCTGGTGAGCGGTGAGCTCGACGTAACGATCGAAGGCCTTACGGCCGGACCGGAGGAACCGGATGGCGATCACCACAAACCAGATGGTGAGCGCGAGCCACGCGCAGGCGGCGATGGTGAGGGCGAATCCGAGCAGTGCTTCCATGGTGTTCTCCTCTGGGTCGTTAGAGCGATCGCACGGCGGCGCGGAGCGCGTCGTCGGCGAGTTCTGTATAGCGCTTTGTGGTCTCGGGCTTAGAGTGCCCGAGCAGGGCTTGCACGGCCAGCAGGTCGCGCGTGTTCGCGTAGGTCTTGGTGGCGAATCGGTGGCGCAGGGTGTGCAGCGTCCAGCCCGGCCCGAGCACCCGGGAGGCGATCTTCCCGACCGTGGCCGCGGTGACGTGCCCGCCGCTGGACGGCCCTGGGAACACCCAGGTCGCCTGGTGGGCGCCGCCGTACCGGTATCCGCTGCCGCACCCTCCACCACGGCGCCGGCGCCGTTCGCGGGACAGTTCCACGGCGGCCCGCCGGTGCAACGGCACCAGCCGGATGCGGCCGCCCTTGCCGCGGACCCTGATGCTCGGCCCGCGGGACAGATCGTCCCATCGCAGCCCGGCGATCTCGGCGCGGCGCAGCCCGGAATAGGCGGCCAGCAGCAGGATCAGCCGGTCACGGTCGGACGCGGACGCGGCGGCCGCGGTGAGCACCTGCTCGGGTGTCGGCCGCGGCGGCGGGGACATGGTCCGCACCGGCGGCAGCGCCGCGGCGGGATCTCGCCTGGCGTGCCCGGCGGCCTTACCCCAGCGGTAGAACGATTGGAGGGTGGTCCGGTAGGACTTGCGCGTCTCGGGCGCCCAGGCCTGCGCGGACAGCCACCGGACTAGGTCCGTGGTGGTCACCGTCCACGGCGACCGCCGTAGTTGCGCCTCGCGCAGGTGGCCCAGTTGCCACCGGCGGAGGTCGATGGTGCCCGGTCGCACGCCGCCGGCCCGAAGCCACAGCAGGTAACCCGCGATCGCTTCGGCCCACCGTGTCGACTCGTCCGACAGCAGCGAGAAAACACCCACCCCGGCATCCCCATGGTTCTCCCCCGCGCCCGCCCCGAGCTCGTCAACCCCCGCACGGACGGTAGCCGGCAGCGCGCTCATTGTGAGGCCGGGCGATCGGCCATAGTCGGACGGACCGAGCGGACGGGATCGAGTCGGACGTTCGGCGGATCATAGGGCGGGACCGCGCCTCTCAGCGCGACCCGGAACGCCTTGATCTCGGCTTTGCTCAGTCGCTCCGCGGGGATGTTTGCGGCGGTTTGCTCCACCCCCGAGTGATCCATGCCCCAACCGGCAGGTTGGTGGTTCGAGTCCACCCGCGGGAGCTCCCCAAACTCCAGCCAATCCAGCGGCACCCGGCAGCGGTCGGCCCAGTACCGGAGGTACACCCGCCGGACGTGGCGGTCTGGATCGTTCAGCCAACCCGACACCGTGGTCCGGCCCACCCCGAGCTCGTCGGCCATCTCCGCCACCGTCACGCCGGCGAAATCCAGCGCCCGGCGCAGCCGCCAGCCCAGCGTCCAATCCGGCACGGTCGGCTCGGCGGTCATGGCCTCACTCCTCGCAGGAGGCATGCGACGCGCCACTGCCAGCGGATACGGCGAGACAGGTTGCTGGCGTCGAGTGAGGCCGGGCAGTCCTGGCCGTACCAGGCTTCGGTGATCTCGGCGGGGTGCAACCTCACACCGAGACGGGTCAAGGCCGCGGTTCTCGGAGCATGTTTCTGGGTCATGTGGCCACCGTAAGCGCGATGTCCGTATTCGGTCAAGTAGGCACGGACTAGGAAATCCACTACTTCGGTCACTTGACCCCGACCGGTCATATGACCATCATGGGTCTTGTGACCGGACCCATGCTCACCACGAACCAGGCCGCCGAGCGGATCGGCAAGAGCCCGAGACAGACCCGGCGCCTCGCCGCGCAGGGCAAGCTCCCCGGCGCGATCAAGCTCCCCGGCGTCAAGGGTGCATTCATCTTCGAGCGCGCCGTGTTCGAGGCCTACCTGTCCGGCCGGCGCGTGCTCGGCGGCTACCCAGACCGCGAGCCGGTGGCGTCGTGACCAGGCGCCTCGCAACGATCACAGCAGCGCTCGCGCTAGGGCTCGGCGTGCTGGTCGCCGCACCGGCGGCGGCGAGCACACCATGCGCCGGCAGCCCGAGCTGTGACGAGGTCGACTACACGTACAACCTCGACGCGCAGTTCTTCGCGCAGGTGGCCTACTGCTTCAGCAGCACCAACGCGGACATCGACTACATCGACGTCACCAACCATGCGAGCGACGGGCAACGCCACTCCTACGTCCTGCAGGTGCGAGTCGAGCAGCCGGAAAACGTGGCGCTCTCGTCCACCACCGTCTATATCAACTGGTTCGACGAGCTGAACTGGCAGACCGGCATCCTCTCCGTCCCCAAGAGCCGCAAGCCGTACGCCTACATCAGAGACGGCAACGGCTATGTGCAGCGGATCAGCGCCTGGCACACCGAAGGCGACTATCCGACGTGGACGAAGGCCAACCGGGACTTCTACGACTACGGCACATACGCGTGTATCTGATGATGTGGGACGACGAGCGCCGGATCAACGACGTGCCGCACCCCAGGCCCCCAGGTAAGCCGCTGCCGCAGGGGGAACCCGGCGGCGGTAAGGGCGGGTGCCTGTTCGCCCCTGCGCACGCCGCCCGGCGTGCCCTAGTGGGCGCGCGAAACGCTGCCCGGCCCGGTCCGCATACCGCCGTAACCCGCCGGGCCGGGCAGCTCCCACACCCTTAGAAACGCGCAGCCGGCCCGGACGGCAAGGAACGGGCCGGCTGCTGTCGCCGCACCACTACGACCCAGAGAAGGAGGGCACGGCGATGACAGACCAGCCTAACGACGCCGACCGACCGAAGGCGCCACCCGACCCGATGGGCGCGGCGCTCGACGCATGGAACGCGATGATCGACCTAGTAGGCGCGACCATCGACGCGTCGGAGCGCATTGCCGCCGCCCAACCCGCGCCGGCCGAGCCTGACAGGTGGTTGGCCACCCTGGAGGCGATCACGGAAACCCTGCTGTCCGTCGTCAGCCACACCCGCGCGCCCGGCATCTCCCGCGACGATCTGATCGTCGTGCAATCCAATCTTCGGCAGGCGTTCCACAACCTGCGCCTGGCCCGCGAGCACTACGCCGCGTACCAGGCGCACGAGCGCTACATGCAAGGGGGTGGCGGCGATGACGAAAACCGGCCATGAGGAGTTCCTGGCCGAACGCGACGCCATGAAAACAGCCGCATCGAACGCCGCCGAGAAGTGGCACGCCCGGCTCGGCTCGCTCCGCGACGCGGTCGACGGGGTCGCACCCGCGGCGACCGACGAGCAGTTCCTGCGGTGGCTGGCCCGCGAACCTGGCGCCACTGAGGCCGCGCTCGACCTGTTCGGCCGGCTGAAGCGCGGCTCATACCCCGACCTGGCCGCCGACCGCGCCGACCTGCGCGCCCGCCGTGAGCGTGAGCGGGAGCGGGCACCGGACGAGGACCGGACCCACTTCACCGACCCCGCCGAGGAGGCCTGATCCGTGAGCACGCGAGGCCTGGTCGCCGGCCTGATCCTCGCCGCGGTCACATGGGCGGCGATCCTCGGCCTGCTCTACGCCGCGGTTCGTTGGGGTCCGCTGTGACGCCAGACAGCAAGGCGGCCGGCCACCCTTCCCCGGTGGCCGGCCGCCTCAACTCACTGTGAAGGATACGCGCATGCCGATCGAGAACGTCGCAATTGCCGCGATAGATGACCAGCTGGCCCGCGCGATGTCCTGACTTCCGGCCACGAGGCCGGCGCGGTTCACCCAGGCGAGCTACCGCGACACCACAAGCCGCCCCGGTATTTGGGACGAGGGAGTCGAGACCGGCGATTAGATCGGCCGCCCGCTCACTGGTGCGCACCGGCGCGGGAGGCCCAACGCAAAGGCGCCGTTTGCACCATAGCGGGCGCCCCGGACAGTCACGGCCATCTTTGCGTTGTCGATCTTGTGACGGGTTTGGGAGGTGGCCCCCTCAGACCGGAACCGAATATGTCGACAGATCGAGAAAGGCGAAGGCAATGCTCACCCTGCCCATATCGGCCAAGATCAAGGCCGTCGTTGGCCTGATCGGTGCGGTGGCCATCGTGCTCACCGGCGTGACCGCTGACAACGTGCTCAACCTGAACGACGTCACCACGTACGGCGCGCAGCTCGTCGAGGCGATCGGCGTCTATGTGGCCATCTTCAAGGCGCCGCGCAACCGCCCCGATGGGTTCCGCGAAGTCACCCTTCCACTAGAAGACGGCACCCTGCGCACGGTGCTGGTCGAGCAACGGCGCCGGCATGACTAACCACCGAGTCGGCCCGGCCCCCGCAACCCCAGACGAGGGCGAGGCGACGATCAGGGCCATCTCGGATGACATGTACGCCTTCCGAGCACAACGTGACGAGGCCCGCGCCGCGCTGGCCGCTGCCGAAGCCGAACGGGACGGGGCGCGCCAGAACGCTCTCGACGAAGACGCAGCAGCAAGGCGGGCTGAAAAGCGCGCGGCGGCGTACGCGGCCGAACTAGATAGAGCGCTACGCATGGGGGAGATCCTGGCCAGTCGCGTCGATGCCGTCGAGGAGCTGCTGTCCAATAGCGATCTGACGGTAAACGTCCACGCACTCCGCCGCGCCCTGTCCGTGGAGGCGGCCGGCACGAAAGGCGGAGGCGGGCATGAGTGAGGTCCCGGCCGCCGCAGTCGAAGCGGCGGCGAAGGTCTTGCATGCCGATTACGGCCGCGCCATCGAGGATTGGTGGTTTTACCTCGACGACGCCAAGGACATCCTCACCGCTGCTGCCCCGCTGATCCGGCAGGCCACCGCCGACGAGGTCAAGGCCGTAATCCAGGCAGAAGCAGACCGGATGAATTTCGTTGGAGACACGGAGGGTGCTGCCGTCCTGCTCGACGCGCTCTCACTGATCGCCCGCCGTGTCGGCGGCGGCGGGGGAGGCGGACAGTGATGCTCCGCGGCTTCGACGTCTCATTCCTCACCGACTGGTTCCTCCTGCAGGTCCGGAACGGTCTGTCGTTCGGCTTCGTGCGTTGTATGCGCGAGGGCGAGGCGGAGGACGTCGCGTTCCGGGCGTCGTGGCTGAAGATGGGCCAGCTTCCGGGCTTCACCCGCGGCGCCTACGCCGTCGCCTCACCGGCGCTCGGCTCGGACGCGGTCGACGATGCCCGGCTGTTCTGGTCGTACATCACCGCGGCCGGCCCACTGCATGAGGCGGATCTGTTCTGCCTGGACCTGGAGAAATCGTCGCTCACCCAGGACGAAACGAACGATTGGGCCGAGCGCTGGTTCGACGAGTTCGTGCGGCTCGACCGCGGCGCCGGCTACGCCCATACGCCAGGCGTCTACATGGGCCAGGGCTACCTGATGAACCGCACCGGCGCCCGCCTCAGTGAGCGGTTCGCCTGGTTGTGGTATCCGCGGCCGCAGTCGATCTACGACACCGCATGGCCGGCGACGTTCGCGCCGATCCTGCCCACCGGCGCCGCCTCGTGGGCCGACACCGCATGGGGACGGCCGCCCGAATTCTGGCAAACCGCCTTCCATTGGCCCGTCCCCGGCTATCCCGACCACGACGCCGACCTATACGCCGGCGAGCTCGACACCCTTATGTCCCTCAACCAGGGAGGCAGTATGCGGACACCGTACGGCCGAACCGGCTTCCGCGGCGTGGCCCTCAACTGGCGCACCGCGGAAATGCTCGTGGTCGCAGAGAAGAAGATCAGCACCGCCCCGGTGGAGCTGTCACAAGGATCATGGTCGAATGCGGCCACATCGGCCGGGACGCATTCCGGCGGCGGCGCGCTCGACGTGCGAGCGAGCAAGGGAGGTAAGGCGTTCACCCGCGACCAGCTCGACGAGATCCAGCTGGAGCTCCGCCGCATCGCGTTCGCCGCCTGGGTCCGCAACCCGACCCAAGGTGACTGGCCCTACCACGTCCACGCCATCGCCATCGGCGACCGCGACATGTCCGACGCCGCGGCCGCGCAGGTGGTCGCCTATAAGAACGGCCGAGACGGGCTGGCCGGCAACGGCCCCGACTACGGCCCCCGCCCCACCTGGACCCCGTACCCTCAAGAATTGGATGAGCTAGAGATGGACGCAACCGAGCACGCCGCACTCATCGAGGTCCGCGACTACCTGCGCGGCCTCGACGACATGGCGAACGATCTCACCGTCGACAACCCCAGCGACCGGATCAACCTGGAAACGGTGCTTAGGCTCGATCGCAACCGCTTGTACGCGGTCGCCGCTGACGTCAACAAGATCGACACGAACACGTCGAAGGCGCTAACCCAACTCGCCGCGATCCTCGCTGCGCCTGGCGTGGTGTCGGCCGGCGACGTCGACGAGGCCGCCCTGGCCGCTGCGATCGCCCCGCTGCTCACCACGAACGTGGGCAGCCTGACCGCTGAGGCGTTGGCGCAGGTGGCGAAGGCGGTCAGCGACGAGGAGGCGCGGCGCCTCGCCGAGCCCTCGCCGTTCTGACGTGTCTCGGTCATGGCGTAGCGGCAGCTCGTGGTACTGGCGCAAGCTGCGCGCCCTGGTGCTGGCGGACAACCTGGCCCGCAACGCCGGCCGGTGCACCCTCGCTATCGAAGGGGTGTGCACCGGCCAGGCCGACACCGTGCACCACACCCTCGGCCGCGCCATCACCGGCGACGACCCCAAGTACCTAGCCGCCGTGTGTGCCGCGTGTAATTCCAGGGTCGGCGAGCCACGGCGCAGCTCACCCAAACCGAGGAAGGTAAGCAGATGGTGACGGCAGACCAGCTGATCGAGCAGTGCCGGCGCCGAGCGCACGCGATGGCCAGCCTCGCGATGGTTCAGGCACATGCCCCCGTCATGACGGACCGCGAGCGACAGGCGCTCGATCTCGGCGTCGCCGTCGGCGTCACGGCCGCGCTGGACATCCTCGGCGTGATCAATCGTGATTAAGCGGTGTCGAACCTGCCAGGTGTGGAGAGACGCCGGCGAGTTCCCTATCGACAGGTCACGCAAGGATGGCCTCCTAGGTGAGTGCAAGGCGTGCAACAACGCATCGCGCGGCAGGTCTT
>DASYTU010000225.1:0-6897 GCA_036001925.1 Actinoplanes sp. | reverse complement strand
GTCGCCCGGGTGTCGTCGACCTGGAACGCCACCCGGATCCGCGGGGCTACCTGCCGGCCCACTTCGAGGTCGTCGACGGCCGCCTTCTGGGCGGCGTTGAAGATCTCCAGCGTTGCTCGGCCGGCATCGAGGATGGCGCCTTGCGCGCCCGGTCCGTTCGAGAATGCCTGCTCCAGGGGCAGGCCCAGCACATCGCGGTAGAACCGGACGACCTCATCGAAATCGTCGACCTGCACGACCAGCCGCAGCTGGTGGACGGGCACGGTAGGGCTCTCGCTCATGTCATTTCCCCACAATCCTCGGCCGGAGCTGGCTGCGTAGACCGCGAGCCTCATCAACATATCGGAGGCTGGGGGTAGCGACGCTACATATAGCGTTGCTATCCTTAGCCGCATGTTGGCAACCGCCGTGCAAGGCCTGGGGATTCTGGGTGTCGAGGTGCCCGACGAACGGCCGGTGTTCCTGGCGACGCTCGCGGTTCACGTCGCCGCCGGACTCACTTCGGTCGTGGCCGGTGCGCTCGCGGCGACCGCCGGCAAGCGTCCGGGGCGTCATCCTCGGGCCGGCACCGTGTACGTCTGCGGGTTGGCGGTGGTGTTCAGCACCGCCACGGTCCTCGCCGCGCTGCGGTGGCGGCAGGACTGGCATCTGTTCCTGATCGCCTGTGTCGCCTTCGCTCTCGGGGCCACTGGCTGGACAGCGCGGCGGCGGCGCTGGCATCGCTGGACGCTTATCCATGGCGCCGGGATGGCCGGCTCCTACATCGCGCTGCTGACCGGCTTCTACGTCGACAACGGCCCGCAGTTACCGCTGTGGAGCCGGTTACCACATTGGAGCTTCTGGTTCATCCCGGCCGCCGTCGGGGTCCCGCTGACTTGGCGTGCCCTGTACCGAAACGGGGCGCTGCCGCTCACGACGCGGCGCGTAGCCGGGCACACCGGTGCGCCGCCGTCCCCGCGGCGGTCAGCCGGGACAGGCTCACCGCTGCCGCGGCGATCAACGGCCAGGACCAGCCCGTCGCCGCGCCCCCGGTGACGGCACCGCCGGTGACGGCGATCCCGGTCAGCAGCGTGCCGTCGCCGACCACGGCGGCGCAGGCAGCCAGCACCGCCAACGCCGCGGCGCGGCGCGGCGGCACCGCCAACCGGCGCGCCAATGGCCCGGCGCCGGCAATGGTGGCCAGCACCGCCGCCGGCACACCCAGCCCCAGGACCACCACGAACACCGGAAACTGCGAGAGCAGCGCGCCGATCTGGTCCAGCCAGCCGAGCCCGGTGCGCGACGCCCACGCGGCCAGCCACACCCCACCGACCACTGGCCCGGTCAACACCAGGCCCAGACCGACCCGGTGCGCGGCGGCCCCGGCCTGCTCGGCCACCAACAGCCGGGCCAGTTCGCCCGGATCGCCGAACTCGGCAACCGCGGCCTCGGCGGCTGCCCGCGCGGTCAACCCTCTGTCCTGATGCGCCTGGGTGGCCTCGAGCAAACCGTCGGCGATCTCCACGAGAATCGCCGTTCGAGCCCGCCGCGAGCCGGCCAACCCGGCCGCGAGCGCCGCCTGGTACGCCCCGAGCACCCGTGCGGCGTCCTGGCCCGCAGGCTGCGACCGGGCGCTCACGCCGGGGCCGGCCACGTCCCGCCCCTGTCCAACAACGCCGACACCGCGGTGGAGAACTCCTGCCAGGTCGCCCGCTGTTCCGCCAGCGCCCGCACACCGGCCGCGGTCAGCCGGTAGGTCCGGCGGGCTCGTCCCGGCCCCTCCGACCACGCCCCGGCGACCAGTCCGGCCCGCTCCAGGCGGTGCAGCGCCGGATAGACCGTGCCGGTCGGCAGATCGAACGTACCGCCGCTGCCCTCCCGCAACGCCTCCATCACCGCGTACCCGTGGCGAGGACCCGCCTCCAGGGTGGCCAGCAGCAATCCGTCCAAATGGCCCTTCAGTACCTCCGCCCGCATAGGTAGCGATGCTACCTCCAAGGGGCGGCCGGCGTCATCCGGCACCGTTACAGCACAGTCGCGGGACCGGAGTGGTTGACGCGGTTCAGGTCGAGGTGGCGTGTGGTGTATGCGTAGAGTGCCCGCAGCTGCCGGTGGGACAGGCGGTCGCAGGCCCAGTTCCAGTGCCGCGAGACCTAGTCGCCCACGGCGAGCTCGGCGACACTCGCCACCGGCGATTCGCTGCGCCGCGTCTGGTTACCACCAGGTCAATGAGAGGATCCTGCGCCGGCCCGGCCCAGCCGCACCGGCAGCCGCCGCGATCCCCAGGTGCCCGCCGGGCCGTCGAAGCGGCCGGGCAGCGGCGTCCCGCAGTGCCGGCAGCGGCCGTCGTCGCCGAGCTCGTACGCCTCGATGACGTACCAGTCGCGGACGGCCACCGCCGCGCCGCACCCTGGACACGTGGTGGTCTGCCCGTCGGGGTCGTGCACGTTGCCGGTGTAGACGTACCGCAGCCCCGACGCCAGGGCGATGCGCCGGGCCCGCCGCAGGGTCTCCGGCGGCGTGGCCGGCACGTCACGCATCTTGAAGTCGGGGTGGAACGCGGTGAAGTGCAGCGGCACGTCCGGGCCCAGGTGCTCGACCAGCCACTCGCACTCCGCGGCGATCTCCGCGTCGGCGTCGTTGTGGCCGGGAATCACCAGCGTCGTGATCTCGAACCACACGTCGCTGTGCGCCAGGAACTCCAGTGTGTCGAGGACCACCGGCAGCCGAGCGAAGGTGACCTTCTCGTAGAACGCGTCGGTGAACGCCTTGAGGTCGATGTTCGCCGCGTCCATGTGCCGGTAGAACTCCGCCCGTGGCGCCGGGTTCATGTAGCCGGCGCTCACCGCGACCGTCCTGATCCCCAGCTCGTGGCAGGCCTCGGCGACGTCGACGGCGTACTCCATGAAGATCACGGGGTCGTTGTAGGTGAACGCGACGCTGCGGCAGCCCAACCGCTGCGCCGTCGCGGCGAGCGCCTCCGGCGAGGCCGCCTGCGACAGCGTGTCGATCTCACGGGACTTGGAGATGTCCCAGTTCTGGCAGAAGCGGCAGGCCAGGTTGCAACCAGCGGTGCCGAACGACAGCACCGACGAACCCGGCAGGAAGTGGTTGAGCGGCTTCTTCTCGATCGGGTCGACACAGAACCCGGACGAGCGGCCGTAGCTGGTCAGCACGACCTGGTCGGCGACGCGCCCCCGCACGAAGCACAGCCCGCGCTGCCCCTCGTGCAACCGGCAGGCGCGCGGGCAGACATCGCACTGCACCCGCCCGTCGGCCAGGGCGTGCCAATGCCGGGTCGGCACGGTGTACGGGTCGTCGAGGCTGAGCCGCTCGGCCGTCACGACATCCACGCTCGGACTACACGTGCTGGCCGTTGGGCATGCCGGCGGGCGCGGGCGACTCGATGGCGCCGACGTCGCCACCGATAGCACGCTCCGCCGGGGATTCCACTGCGGCCGTGTCCTCGGCCCCGGCCGGCACCTCGGCTGTCTCCGGCTTGGCCTCGGTCGTGGGGTGCCTCTCCAGAAATCGCAGCAGCTCGACGGGGAACGGAAGTACCAGCGTCGAGTTCTTCTCGGCCGCCACTTCCACGACCGTCTCCAGCAGGCGCAGCTGCAGCGCGGTCGGGGTGTCCGCCATGGTGGCGGCGGCCTGGGCGAGCTTCTGGGACGCCTGCAGTTCGCCGTCGGCCGTGATCACCCGGGCACGCCGTTCCCGTTCCGCCTCGGCCTGGCGGGACATCGACCGCTTCATCGAGTCCGGTAGCGCGACATCCTTGATCTCCACGCGGTCGATGTGGATGCCCCAGTCCAACGCCGGGCTGTCGATCATCAATTCCAAGCCCTGGTTGAGCTTCTCCCGGTTGGACAGCAGGTCGTCCAGATCGCTCTTGCCGATCATCGAACGCAGCGACGTCTGCGCGACCTGCGACACGGCGAACAGATAGTCCTGTACGTTCACGACGGCCCGGACCGGGTCGACGACGTTGAAGTACACGACCGCGTCGACCTTGACCGTCACGTTGTCGTGGGTGATGCCGTCCTGCGCCGGTACCGGCATCGTGACGATCTGCATGTTCACTTTCCGCAGGCGGTCGACTGCCGGCACGATGAGGGTGAGGCCGGGGCCACGAACGGCCTCCAGTACCCGCCCGAACCGGAAGATGAGCCCGCGCTCGTACTGCTTGATGATGCGCGCGCTCGCGGCGGCCCAGACCGCTCCCAGACCGAGCGCGACGACTACCAAATCTAGGACAATCATGACAAGCTCCCGCCTTTCCCTCGCGGTCGCCCAATACCGGGGATCGTACCTCGATCTCGCGCTGCTTCCGCCGTGATGCGGACTGCGGAAGGATGCGGTGGGTGGGAACGCTGATGTCGGTGAACGTCGGCATGCCGAGGAACGTCGCGTGGCGGGGCCGCACCGTGTACACCGGCGTGTGGAAGGCGCCAGCCGCGGGCCCGGTCATGGTACGGCGGCTCAACGTCGACGGCGACGGGCAAGGCGATCTCGGCGGCCACGGCGGCGAACAGCGGGCGGTCTTCGTGTACCAGCTCGGCTCGTACCGGCACTGGCAGGACGTCCTGGGGCGTGACGACTTCGGCTACGGCCAGTTCGGTGAGAACTTCACCGTCGACGGCCTACCCGACGACGAGGTGTGCGTCGGCGACCGGTACCGGATCGGCGCGGCACTGTTCGAGGTGACCCAGCCCCGGGTTACCTGCTATCGGGTCGGCATCCGGATGGACGACCCGCGGATCCCGGCGCTGCTCGTGCAGCACCATCGGCCCGGCTTCTACCTGCGGGTACTGGACGAGGGTGTGGTGGCGGCCGGCGATGAGATCGTCAAGATCGCCGCCGGTCCGGAGCAGATGACCATCGCCGAGGTGGACGCGCTGCTCTATCTGCCGGGTCACCCACGGCCGGGGATCGAACGGGCGCTGCGCATTCCGGCGCTCAGCCCCGGCTGGCAGGCGTCCTTCCGGGCGATGCTCGACGAACCGGAGTCCGGCACCGGCAATGCGGGCCTGGTCGCCACGGCCCCGCCGCCGGCCTGGCCGGGCTTTCGCCCGCTGCGGGTGACCGCGATCGAGCCGGAAAGCAGCGCCATCTCGTCGGTGCGCCTGGCCGATCCGCAAGGGGCGCCGGTGCCGGCGGCGCTGCCCGGTCAGTTCCTCACGGTACGGCTGCGGCCGGATGGCGCCGGACCGCCGGTGCTGCGCAGCTACTCGCTGTCCGGGCGGCCGGGCGCCGACGAGTACCGGATCAGCGTCAAGCGGGAGCCGTACGGCGTCGCGAGCCGGTACATCCACTCGCGCCTGCGCGTGGGCGACACGGTCGAGGTGGCGGCGCCGCGGGGCACCTTCATCCTGCGGTCCGGCGCCGCGCCGGTCCTGCTGGTCAGCGGTGGTGTGGGGGCGACGCCCGTGCTGGCCATGCTGCACGAACTGGCCGCCGAACGGTCCCCGCGGCCGGTTTGGTGGCTGCAGGCGGCCCGCAACGGAAGCGAGCGGCCGTTCGGGGACGAGGCGGCCGCGCTGCTGGCCGCGTTGCCCGCGGCCCGCTCCTACGTCTGCTTCAGCCGGCCCGAGCCGGGCGACGAGGCGGGCCGCGACTACGACACCACCGGGCGGTTGTCGGCGGATCTGCTGCGCGGGCTCGACCTACCGCCCAACGCCGAGGCGTACCTGTGCGGGCCGGCGGGGTTTCTCACCGACGTCGCGGCCGCGCTGGTCGCGGTCGGGGTGGCGCCGTCGCGGATCCATACCGAGGTGTTCGGGTCGCAAGGGTCGTTGACCCCCGGCATCGCGCCGGTACCGAGCCGGCCGCCGCACCCGCCGGCCGGTCCGCCTGGTGCGGGACCGGCGGTGTCCTTCGCCCGCAGCGACTTGGCGGTGGCGTGGGGCGACGGATACGGGAGCCTGCTCGATCTGGCCGAGGCCTGTGATGTGCCGACGCGGTGGTCGTGCCGCACCGGGGTGTGCCATACCTGCGAGAGCGGCCTGCTCTCCGGTGAGGTGGCGTACGCGCCCGAGCCTGTCGACCCGCCCGCCGCCGGCAACGTGTTGATCTGTTCCGCCCGCCCCCGAGGCGCCGTCGTACTGGACCTCTGACGTGCTGCTCAGTTCGGCGACCGACCGTCGTCGTCGCGACTGCCTTGCCGGGCCGCGTGGGTGTCGAACAGTCCGGTTTGGTACGCAAGCACGACCGCTTGGACACGGTCACGGAGGTTGAGCTTCTGGAGGAGATGTGTGATGTGTGTCTTCACGGTCGTGTCACTGATATAGAGCTCGCGGCCGATCTCCGCATTGGAGAGGCCGCGAGCGATCAGGCGAAACACGTCTAGCTCGCGCTCGGTGAGATCGTCGACCTGTCTTGGCGGCGCGGGATGCGGAGTGCGGGTGAATCGCTTGATCACGCGTTTGGTGATGGCGGGTGAGAGAAGCGCGTCTCCGCCGGCCACGATGCGAACCGCGGCGATGAGCTGCTCGGCCGGGTCGTCCTTGAGAACGAAACCGCTGGCGCCGGCGCGGAGCGCCTCGTAGACGTACTCGTCGAGATCGAAGGTCGTCAGCACGACCACTCGCGCGCGAGGCTCCGGGCCGCCGAGGATGCGACGAGAGGCCTCTGCTCGCGCATCCCGATCAGCCCCTGTCCACCGTTGTTCCGGTCCGTCATGCCTGCGCCCGTGTCGGCGATCTCGAGGTCGATGTGGTCGGTGTGGTACCGCACCACCACACGCGCAGTCGCGGGCCCCGCGTGCTTGAGCGTGTTCGTCAGCGCCTCCTGCACGATTCGATAGGCGGCCAGGTCCAGCCCCGGCGTGACGTTCGCCGGCTCTCCGACGGTTGACAGCTCCACCGAGAGTCCGGCGTCGCTCACTTGCTGCACAAGCGCGTCGAGGTGGCGCAGGCT
>DASYTU010000224.1:0-2297 GCA_036001925.1 Actinoplanes sp. | reverse complement strand
AGATCAGCTGCTCAGCGGTCATGGCAACCAGCTTACGAGGCGTCTCGATATGATTTTCTCGTGCCACCCGAGGGGTTCTCCGCGCCGTCCGAAGGACCAGGCGCCGGGAGCAGCACCGAGCCTCTCCGCGTCGCGGGGGCTCTTGTCGTGCACGACGACGGGCGGATTTTCTTCCAGAAACGGTCCGCACTGCGAAAGCTCTTCCCGAACACGTGGGACATCGTCGGCGGCCACGTGGAGCCAGGCGAAACGGTCGAAGAGGCGCTGCGGCGGGAAGTGGCGGAGGAGACCGGCTGGCAGGTCTCGGTGGTGCTCGGTGTGGTGGGCGACTACACGTACACCGGCGAGGATGGCCTCGAGCGCCTCGAGACCGACTTTCTGGTCCGGATCGACGGCGACCTCGACCGGCCGCGCCTCGAGAGCGGCAAGCACACCGAGCATCGATGGCTCGGTCCCGACGAGTTGGCCGTGCTGGACGAGAGCAGCGAGGTCAATGACGGGATGATCCGGCAGATCGCCGAGGACGGGTTCGCCGTCCTGCGCATGCTCGGCCTTTGACGACACGGCTAGGCTAGGCGGGCGATACCCGCCGTCCATCTCTCGTCAACCTTCTGGCAGGATCGGTTCCCATGATCGGTTTGGTGCTGGCCGCCGGCGCTGGACGCCGGCTGCGGCCGTACACGGACACGTTGCCGAAGGCGCTCGTGCCGGTGGACGGCGACACCACAATCATGGACATCTCGCTGCGCAACCTGGCCGCCGCCGGGCTCACCGATGTGGCGATCGTGGTGGGCTACTGCGCGGACGCGGTGGAGGAGCGCGCCGACGCGTTCGAGCGGAAGTACGGCCTGACCATCACCCTCGTGCACAACGACAAGGCCGAGGAGTGGAACAACGCATACTCGCTGTGGCTGGCACGCGATTGGTTCGCCGAGGGCGCACTGCTGGTCAACGGCGACACCGTCCACCCGGTGAGCGTCGAGCGGACGCTGCTCGCCCAGCGCGGGCCCGGCATCCTGCTCGCCATCGATGACGTCAAGCAGCTGGCCCACGAGGAGATGAAGACGACGTTCGACGCGGACGGCCAGCTCACGAAGATCACGAAGCTGATGGAACCGGCCGACGCGCACGGCGAGTACATCGGCGCGACCATCATCGAACGCGATGCCGCGGCCGGCCTCGCCGACGCGCTGAGGGCGACCTGGGAACGCGACCCCGACCTCTACTACGAGGACGGCTACCAGGAGTACGCGAACCGCGGCGGCGTCGTCCGCGCGGCGGCGATCGGCGACGTCGAGTGGGTCGAGGTGGACAACCACGCCGACCTGGCTCGGGCACGGGAGATCGCATGCCGCTACTAGCCCGTACCGTCCAGACGCCGCTGCATATCGACGTACGCCGCGGCGCGGTCAGCAACCTGGCCGCGATCCTGGCCGACGGCCGGATCTCAGCCGGCGGCGACGTGGCCGTGGTGGTCGGTCCGGGCCAGGGCGAGCGGGTCGCGGACTTGATCCGGCCGACGCTCAAATCGGCGGACGTCTACACCACCTCCGGCGGGACGCTGGACGCCGCGATGGAGCTAGGCGCGAAGCTGCGCTCCCGGCCGTACGACGCGGTCGTCGGCATCGGCGGCGGCAAGACCGTCGACACGGCCAAGTACGCGGCCACGCGCTGGGCGCTGCCGATGGTCTCGGTGGCGACCAGCCTCGCCAACGACGGCGTCGCGTCGCCGGTGGCGAGCCTCATCAACGACGGCATCAAGGGCTCGTACGGCGTACACATCCCGATCGCGGTCATCGTCGACCTGGACTTCGTCGAAGACGGTCCGGACGACCACAGCCGGGCCGGAATCGGCGACGTGATCAGCAACATCAGCGCGCTCGCCGACTGGGAGCTGGCCCGCGAGGTACGCGGCGAGCCTTTCGACGGGCTTGCGGCATTGCTGGCCCGGATGGGCGCGGAGGCAGTGCTTACCCACCCCGGCGACATGAGCGACGACGGGTTCGTGACCGTGCTCGCCGAGGCGCTCATCTCCAGCGGCCTCGCCATGGCCGTGTGCGGCAGCAGCCGGCCGTCCAGCGGCGGCTGCCACGAGATCATGCACGCCGCCGACTCCCTGTTCCCGGGCACCGCCTCGCACGGCGAGCTGGCCGGGATCGGCGCGCTGTTCTGCACGTTCCTGCGCGGCGACGAGCGCCGGTTCGCCCAGATGGCCGACTGCTTGCGGCGGCATCGGCTGCCGCGTACGGCCGCCGACGTGGGGCTCGATGCCGACCAGTTCGTCGAGGTGGTGGAGT
>DASYTU010000223.1:0-72897 GCA_036001925.1 Actinoplanes sp. | reverse complement strand
GCTGAACAAGGCGATGCGCTCGATGGAGACGAAGGCCGTTGGTTTCTGGACCACGGCCTCCTTCGAAGACGTCGACGAGGCGCTGGCCGCGTTGCGGACCCCGCACGACGGCCGCCTCTACACCGTCGAGGCGGCGCTGCGTCTGGGCGCGACCGTCGAGCAGGTGCACGAGGCGAGCGGCGGGATCGACCCGTGGTTCCTGGACGAGATCATGGCGCTGGTGGACCTGCGATCGGACATCCTGGACGCGCCGGTGCTCGACGAGGAGCTGCTGCGCCGGGCCAAGCGGGCGGGGCTCTCCGACCGGCAACTGGCCGCGCTGCGGCCCGAGTTCGCCGGCGAGGACGGCGTCCGGACGCTGCGGCACCGGCTGGGCGTCCGGCCCGTATACAAGACCGTGGACACCTGTGCGGCCGAGTTCGCCGCGAACACGCCGTACCACTACTCGAGCTACGACTCCGAGACCGAGGTCGCGCCGTCGGATCGGCCCAAGGTGCTGATCCTGGGGTCCGGGCCGAACCGGATCGGCCAGGGCATCGAGTTCGACTACTCGTGCGTGCACGCGGTCATGGCGTTACGCGACGTCGATTTCGAGACGGTCATGGTCAACTGCAACCCGGAGACCGTTTCGACCGACTACGACACCGCCGACCGGCTCTACTTCGAGCCGCTGACGTTCGAGGACGTGATGGAGGTGTTCCACGCCGAGGACTCGTCCGGTAAGGCGGCCGGCGGGCCGGGCGTGGTGGGCGTGATCGTGCAGCTGGGCGGCCAGACCCCGCTCGGCCTCGCGAACCGGCTCAAGGCGGCCGGCGTACCGATCGTGGGCACCTCGCCGGAGTCGATCGACCTGGCCGAGGACCGGGGTATGTTCGGCGCGGTGCTCGCGAAGGCCGGGCTGCGCTCGCCCGACCACGGGACCGCCACGTCGTTCGAGCAGGCCAAGGCGATCGCCGACGAGATCGGCTACCCGGTGCTGGTCCGGCCGTCGTACGTGCTGGGCGGCCGCGGCATGGAGATCGTCTACGACGAGCCGACGCTGCACGGCTACATCGACCGGGCCACCGAGATCTCGCCGGACCACCCGGTGCTGGTCGACCGGTTCCTCGACGACGCGATCGAGATCGACGTCGACGCGCTCTGCGACGACACCGGCGAGGTGTACATCGGCGGGGTCATGGAGCACATCGAGGAGGCCGGCATCCACTCCGGCGACTCGGCCTGCTCGTTGCCGCCGGTCACCCTGGCCGGCTCGCACCTCGCCGAGGTACGCCGGTACACCGAGGCGATCGCCCGCGGAGTCGGCGTCCGGGGGCTGCTCAACGTCCAGTACGCGCTCAAGGACGACACGCTGTACGTCCTCGAGGCGAACCCCCGCGCGTCGCGTACCGTGCCGTTCGTCTCCAAGGCGACCGCGGTCCCGCTGGCCAAGGCGGCGGCCCGGATCATGCTCGGCGCGACCATCGCCGAGTTGCGCGCCGAAGGGCTGCTGCTCTCCACCGGCGACGGCGGAACGACGCCGTCCGACGCACCGATCGCGATCAAGGAGGCGGTGCTGCCGTTCAAGCGGTTCCGCACCCCGAACGGGCAAGGCGTGGACAGCCTGCTCGGCCCGGAGATGAAGTCGACCGGCGAGGTCATGGGCATCGACACCGGATTCGGCCAGGCGTTCGCCAAGTCGCAGGCCGCCGCGTACGGGTCGCTGCCGACCAGCGGCAAGATCTTCGTGTCGGTGGCGAACCGGGACAAGCGATCGATGATCTTCCCGATCAAGCGGCTCGCCGACCTCGGTTTCACGATCGTCACCACGGCCGGGACCGGCGACGTGCTGCGTCGACACGGCATCGAGTGCGACGTCGTACCGAAGCACTTCGAGAGCCCGGGCTCGAACGCGATCGCGCTCATCAGCGCCGGCGAGATCGCGCTGATCATCAACACGCCGCAGGGCTCGGGCGCGAGCGCCCGCTCCGACGGGTACGAACTGCGCAGCGCCGCCGTGACGGCCGACATCCCGAGCATCACCACGACGCAGGGGGCCGCCGCGGCGGTGATGGGCATCGAGGCGCTGATGCGCGGCGACATGACGGTACGCCCGCTGCAGGAACTGCACGCCAACCTGCGCGGCGCCGGATGAGCTTCTTCGAGGCGGGGGTGCGGCCGCTGCTCTTCCGGCTGGGCGGCGGGGACGCCGAGACGGCACACGAGTTCACGCTCCGGCGGCTGGCCCGCCTCGCCGGCCGACCCCGCGCGCTGGCCCTGCTCAGGCGCCGGTACGCGGTCCACGCGCCGGTGGACGTGTTCGGGGTACGGTTCCCCAACGCGGTCGGGCTGGCGGCCGGGATGGACAAGGACGGCATCGCGCTGCCCGCGTGGCCGGCGCTCGGGTTCGGCTTCGTGGAGGTCGGCACGGTCACCGCGCACGCGCAGCCCGGCAACGACAAGCCCCGCGTCTTCCGCCTCCCGGACAGCGCGGCGGTCATCAACCGGATGGGCTTCAACAACGCCGGTGCGGCGGCGCTGGCCTCCCGGCTCGCGGCGTGGGGCCCGCTCGGGGTGCCGCTGGGCGTGTCGCTGGGCAAGTCCAAGGCGACCCCGCTCGCGGAGTCGGTGGACGATTACCTGACGTCGTACCGCCTGCTCAGTCCGTACGCCGACTACATCGCGGTCAACGTGTCCTCGCCGAACACGCCCGGGCTGCGCACGCTGCAGGACAGGGCACACCTGGGCAGTCTGCTCGGCGCGCTGGTCGGCACGACGCCGGTGCTCGTGAAGATCGCGCCGGACCTGACCGAGCCGGCGATCGCGGAGGTGCTGGAGGTGTGCCTCGCCTACGGCGCGGCCGGCGTCATCGCCACCAACACCACGCTCGGCCGCGACGGGCTGGCCGCCGCCGACCAGCCACGCGCCACCGAGGCCGGCGGACTCTCCGGCCGGCCGCTGACCGAGCGGGCGCGCAAGGTCGTGCACTTCATCCACGAGGAGACGGGCGGGCGGCTGCCCATCGTCGGCGGCGGCGGCCTGATGGACCCCGACGACGCGGCCCGGCTCGTCGACGCGGGCGCGTCGCTGGTCCAGCTCTACACGGGGTTCGTCTACCGGGGGCCGGCCCTGGTGAAGGCCGTCGCACGGGCTCTGGCATGAACGCCGACGAGCTGCTCAGCCTCGACCGCGCGCACGTGTGGCACCCGTACGGCCCGATGCCCGGGCGCAACGACCCGTACGTGGTCGTGGGCGCCGAGGGAGTCCGGCTGGCGCTCGCGGACGGCCGCGAGCTGGTCGACGGGATGTCGTCGTGGTGGGCGGCCATCCACGGCTACCGGCACCCCGTGCTGGACGCCGCGCTCGTCGAACAGTCCCGCCGGATGAGCCACGTCATGTTCGGCGGGCTCACCCACGCACCGGCCGTCGAGCTGGCCACCACGCTCGTCGAGGCGTCCCCGGACGGGCTCGAGCACGTGTTTCTGTGCGACTCCGGCTCGGTGGCGGTCGAGGTCGCGATCAAGATGGCGCTGCAGGCGCAGCGGGCGCTCGGCCGCACCGCACGGACCCGGCTGGCCACGTGGCGGGGCGGCTACCACGGCGACACGTTCCACCCGATGAGCGTCTGCGACCCGGTCGGCGGCATGCACTCGCTGTGGACCGGCGTGCTGCCCGCGCAGGTCTTCGCCGCGGCGCCGCCTGCCGGCTTCGACGCGGGCTACGCCGCCGCACTCGCCGAAATGGTGGAGCGGCACCGGGACGACATCGCCGCGGTCATCGTCGAGCCGATCGTCCAGGGCGCCGGCGGCATGCGGTTCCATCATCCGGAGTACCTCCGGGTCCTACGGGAGGCCACCCGCGCACACGGCGTACTGCTGATCTTCGACGAGATCGCGACCGGCTTCGGGCGTACCGGGTCATTCTTCGCGGCCGACCAGGCCGGGGTCACCCCCGACATCATGTGTGTCGGCAAGGCCCTGACCGGCGGATACCTCTCCCTGGCCGGCGCGTTGTGCACGTCGGCCGTCGCCCGGGCCATCTCGGCCGGTGAGGGCGGCGGCCTGGCGCACGGTCCCACATTCATGGGCAACCCGCTCGCCTGTGCCGTCGCAAACGCCTCCATCGGCCTGCTGCGGGCCTGGGACTGGGCCGGGGAGGTGCGGCGCATCGAGGCCGGTCTACGGGCCGGTATGGAGCCGCTGAGGGGCGAGCCGGGCGTCGCGGACGTGCGGGTGCTCGGCGCGATCGGCGTCGTCCAGCTGGACCACGACGTCGATCTACCCAAGGCCACGGCGGCGGCCGTCGACGCGGGGGTGTGGCTGCGCCCGTTCCGGGACCTGATCTACACCATGCCGCCGTACGTGACGGGCGATGCCGACGTCGCCCTGATTACCCGAGGAATCGCCGCCGCGGTGTCCGCGACCTGACACGGGAGAGGGAAATTCGCGCCATGGAGACCTTCGGAGAGCGCCTGCACCGGACCGTCGCGAAGCGCGGTCCCCTGTGTGTCGGCATCGACCCGCACGCGGCTCTGCTGAGCCGGTGGGGTCTCCCGGACGACGTTGCCGGCCTGGACCGCTTCGCCCAAACGGTGGTCGACGCCCTGGCCGATCGGGTCGCCGTACTCAAACCGCAGTCGGCGTTCTTTGAGAGATTTGGGTCACGTGGCATCAGCGTTCTTGAGTCAATTATCCGACAGTCGCGGGAAGCCGGAGCGATCGTCCTGCTGGACGTGAAGCGCGGCGATATCGGCTCGACGATGGCCGCGTACGCGAGCGCCTACCTTGATCCACGGAGTTCGCTCTGTTCCGACGCGATTACTGTGAGTCCCTATCTCGGCGTCGGGTCGTTGCGGCCGGCGTTCGACATGGCGGCCGCGTACGGCGGCGGCGTCTTCGTCCTGGCACTCACCTCGAATCCCGAGGGAGCGAGCGTCCAGCACGCCGTCGCGGCCGACGGGCGGACCGTAGCGCAGACCGTGATCGACGAGATTTCGCAGGTCAATGCGGGTGCGGAGCCGCTCGGTAGCCTCGGGCTGGTGGTCGGCGCGACGATCGGCGACACCGGTCACGACCTCTCCAAGGTGAACGGCCCGCTGCTCGCGCCGGGCCTTGGAGCGCAGGGTGCGACCCCCGCCGGGTTGCGGACCGTCTTCGGCGAGAGCTTGCCGAACGTGCTGCCGTCGTACTCCCGTGAGGTCCTCGGAGCGGGCCCCGAGGTGGCCGGATTACGGGCCGCGGCCCAGCGTGCGGCGGATGCCTGTCACGCCGCGCTAGGGTGAAAGAGCCTGCTTAGCAGGCCGGACACGGCCGGTCAGGGGGTACCCCCACGTTGCCGAAACGGCCGTTGACCGCTAGTTTTCCCGGCGCCGGGATCCACATGCCCGTTTGGTTCCCTGGCACACCACGTTTCACAGAAGCGCCGGTATTGGACTACCGCCGCGATAGGGACCTGAGGAGAACTGGTGCCGCTCCCGTCACTGAGCCCCGAACAGCGCGCAGCCGCGCTGGAGAAGGCCGCGGAGATTCGCAAGGCCCGGGCCGAGCTGAAGGATCAGCTCAAGTCTGGCAAGACCACCCTCGCCGCCGTGCTCGACCGCGCGGAGGGCGACGACGTCGTCGGCAAGCTGAAGGTGTCGGCGGTGCTGCAGGCGCTGCCGGGCATCGGCAAGATCCGGGCTACCCAGATCATGGAGAAGCTCAAGATCGCCGACAGCCGTCGTCTTCGCGGTCTGGGCGAGCAGCAGCGTAAGGCCCTCCTGGGGGAGTTCGCTGCGAACTGACTCATCGGCTCGTGTAGGAATGAGCCGTGAGCATGGATGACGATGCACGCCCGGCAGCCCGTCTCACCGTCCTGTCCGGCCCCTCGGGGGTGGGCAAGGACAGCGTGATCGAGCTGATCCGGGCGCGCTCGCCATGGATCAAGCTGTCCGTTTCCGTGACCACTCGCAAGAAGCGCGACTACGAGACCGACGGTGAGCATTACCACTTCATCAGCCGCTCGGAGTTCCAGCGCTTGATCGATGGCGGCCAGCTCCTCGAGTGGGCCGAGTTCGCCGGCAACCTGTACGGCACGCCGCGCGCTCAGGTCGAGGGCTGGCTCGCGCAGGGCCGGCCGGTCCTGCTGAAGATCGACCTGCAGGGCGCCCGGCAGGTCCGGGCCGCGATGCCCGAGGCCCAACTGGTCTTCCTCGCCCCGCCGAGCGTCGAGGAGCTCAAGCGCCGGCTGATCGGCCGCGGCACCGACGACGAGGAGACGATCCGGCGCCGGTTGGCGCACGCCGATGAAGAACTCGCGGCCGAGAAGGAATTCGACAGAACGGTCGTCAACGACTTCGTCGAGCGTGCCGCGGACGAGCTGGTAGGATTGCTCGGTTCGTCATACCTGACCCCAGCTCAGGCACCCGATCATTAAGGATCACAGACACCGTGGGAACCATCGCCAACCCCGAAGGCATCACCAATCCCCCGATCGACGAACTGCTCGACAAGACCTCGTCGAAGTACTCGTTGGTGATCTTCGCGGCCAAGCGCGCCCGCCAGGTCAACGCCTACTACAGCCAGCTCGGCGAGGGCCTTCTGGAGTACGTCGGCCCGCTGGTCGAGACCACTCCGCAGGAGAAGCCGCTCTCGATCGCGATGCGTGAGATCAACGCCGGCCTGCTCACGGCCGAGGCGACCGACCAGCCCTGACATCGGCATACGGTTGACCCGCGTCCACCGGTGGGGCGCGGGTTTTCGGCGTTGAGCTTCCGGAGCGATCATGACTGAGGTTGTGCTTGGCGTCTGCGGTGGCATCGCCGCGTACAAGGCCTGCGAGCTCCTGCGGCTGTTCACCGAGTCCGGCCACGGCGTGCGGGTCGTGCCCACCGCCGCCGCGCTCAAGTTCGTCGGCGCGCCCACCTGGGCCGCGCTCTCCGGCCGTCCGGTCGCCACCGAGGTGTGGGACGACGCCCACGATGTGCCGCACGTGCGCATCGGCCGGCACGCCGACCTCGTCGTGGTCGCGCCGGCGACCGCCGACATCCTCGCCAAGGCGACCCACGGCATCGCCGACGACCTGCTCACCAACACGCTGCTGACCGCGACCTGCCCGGTCGTGTTCGCGCCCGCCATGCACACCGAGATGTGGGAGAACGCCGCGACCCGAGCCAACGTGGCGCTGTTGCGGTCCCGCGGCTTCGTGGTGATCGAGCCCGGGGTCGGCCGCCTGACCGGCGCCGACACCGGCAAGGGCCGGTTACCGGATCCGAGCGAGATCTTCGAGATCGCGGTCCGGCGGCTGCGCGGGAAGGGCGCCGACCTCGCCGGTCGCCGCGTCGTGGTCACCGCCGGCGGCACGCGCGAACCGCTCGATCCGGTCCGTTTCCTGGGCAACCGGTCGTCCGGTAAGCAGGGGTACGCGCTCGCCCGTACCGCGGTCGCGCGCGGCGCGCATGTCACCCTCATTGCGGCGAACGTCACTCTGCCCGACCCGGCCGGGGCCGACATCGTGCGCGTCGGCACCACCGAAGAACTGCGCAAGGCCACCGTCGAGGCGGCCGCCGCGGCGGACGTCGTGGTGATGTCCGCGGCGCCCGCGGACTTCCGGCCCGCCACGGTCGCCGACTTCAAGATCAAGAAGCGCGCCGACGGTACGGTGCCCCCGCTCGAGCTGGTCACCAATCCGGACATCGCCGCCGAGCTCGGCGCGACCAAACGGCCTGGTCAGGTGCTGGTAGCGTTCGCCGCCGAGACGCACGACGCGCTGGAGGGCGCACGGGTCAAGCTGGCCCGGAAGCGCGCCGACCTCATCGTCGTCAACGAGGTTGGTGTCGACCGGGTCTTCGGCGCCGACCTCAACACGGTCACCCTGCTCGGCGCGGACGGAAGCGCGACGGAACTGGGCGAACTACCGAAAGACGATGTGGCCGATGCGATATGGGACGCGGTCGTCCCGCGCCTCGTTGCGCTGGACGGCGACCGTGGGACGCGCTGAGCGCCAGCAGACCGCGGTGACTACACTTCCGCGGAACGACGTACTCGACAATTCTGAGGAGCACCGTGGCACGCCGCCTGTTCACCTCCGAGTCGGTCACGGAAGGCCACCCGGACAAGATCGCTGACCAGATCAGCGACGGCATTCTCGACGCCCTGCTGGCGCAGGATCCTCGCAGCCGTGTGGCGGTGGAAACCCTGATCACCACCGGCCAGGTGCACGTGGCCGGCGAGGTGACCACGCAGGCGTACGCCGACATCCCCAGCATCGTCCGCGAGACGATCCTCGGCATCGGGTACGACTCCTCGAAGAAGGGCTTCGACGGCGCCTCCTGCGGCGTCAGCGTCTCGATCGGGTCACAGTCGCCGGACATCGCGCAGGGCGTGGACAGCGCCGTCGAGCTGCGGGAGGGGAACTCCGAGCACGTGCTGGACGCCCAGGGCGCCGGCGACCAGGGCATGATGTTCGGCTTCGCCTGCTCCGAGACGCCCGAGCTGATGCCGCTGCCGATCGCGCTGGCGCATCGGCTCGCCCGGCGGCTGTCCACGACCCGCAAGGACGGCACGATCCCGTACCTGCGGCCGGACGGTAAGACCCAGGTCACCATCGAGTACGACGGCCTGCGCCCGGTCCGGCTTGACACGGTCGTGGTGTCGTCGCAGCACGCCGCGGACATCTCGCTCGAGTCGCTGCTCACCCCGGACGTCCGCGAGCACGTCATCGCGCCCGAGCTCGAAGGGCTCGGCATCGACACCGACGGCTACCGGCTCCTGGTCAACCCGACCGGCCGATTCGAGATCGGCGGCCCGATGGGCGACGCCGGCCTCACCGGTCGCAAGATCATCGTCGACACGTACGGCGGCTACGCCCGGCACGGCGGCGGCGCGTTCTCCGGGAAGGACCCGTCCAAGGTGGACCGTTCGGCCGCGTATGCGATGCGCTGGGTAGCCAAGAACGTGGTCGCGGCCGGGCTCGCCGAGCGCTGCGAGACCCAGGTCGCGTACGCGATCGGCAAGGCCCACCCGGTGAGCCTGTTCGTCGAGACCTTCGGCACCGAGAACGTCCCGGTCGAGCGCATCGAGAAGGCCATCAACGAGATCTTCGACCTGCGCCCGGCCGCGATCATCCGGGACCTCGACCTGCTGCGCCCTATCTACCAGCAGACCGCGTCGTACGGGCACTTCGGCCGCGAACTGCCCGACCTGCTCTGGGAGAACACCGACCGCGCCCAGGACCTGAAGAACGCCGCGGCCTGACCGGGTTATCCACAGGTCGGCTCGCGCCGACCGGAATCGTCGGGCCTGCGCGGCAGAATGTCCGGGTGGCGACGAAGAGCAAGCGCGGCGACCGGCAACCGGCGGAACGGTTGCCGGTCGCGCGCGTCTGCGTCGACGTGCCGCTCGCGCACCTCGACCGGTCGTTCGACTACCTGGTCGACGCGGCCGACGACGGGGTCGCCCAGCCCGGCGTGCGGGTCAAGGTCCGCTTCGCCGGCCAGCTCGTGAACGGTTGGCTGCTCGAGCGCGCGGAGTCGTCGCCGCACGGTGGCAAGCTGGCCTATCTGGACAAGGTCGTGTCCCCGGAGCGGGTGCTGGACCCCGAGGTGGCCCGGCTGGCCCGGGAGGTCGCTGACCGCTACGCCGGCAACCTCTCCGACGTGCTCCGCCTGGCCGTCCCGCCCCGGCACGCCCGCGTCGAGGCCCAGGCCACCGGCCCGCCCACCCTTTCAGATCTTGGAGGGTTGCGGCCCCCCGAAGGGCCACCCGCGTCCAAGATCTACCCGCCGGACGCTGCCGACGCGGGCGGGTGGGGGGCGTACAGCGCCGGGGAGGCGTTTCTGCGGGCGCTCGCGGAGGGGCGGCCCGCGCGGGCCGTGTGGGCCGCCATGCCCGGGGAGGACTGGCCGGCGCGGATCGCGGAAGCCGCGGCCGCGACCGTACGGGCCGGGCGGGGGGTCGTGATCGTGGTGGCCGACGCGCGCGACCTCGACCGGCTCGACCGGGCGCTCGCCGCCGCGCTCGGCCCCGGCATGCACGTCGCGCTCAACGCCGCGGCCGGTCCCGCCGAGCGGTACCGGCGGTTCCTCGCAGCCAGCCGGTACCGCGTGCCCGTCGTCGCCGGCACGCGGGCGGCGATGTTCGCGCCGGTGGCCAAGCTCGGGCTCGTGGTGATCTGGGACGACGGCGACGACCTGCACGCCGAGCCGCGCGCGCCCTACCCGCACGCTCGGGAGGTGTTGCTCACCCGGGCACAGCTCGCGGACTGCGCGGCGCTGGTGGGCGGGTTCGCCCGGACCGGGGAGGGGCAGTTGCTCCTGGAGACCGGCTGGGCCAAGGAAATCGTGGCGGGGCGGGACGTCTTGCGGGCGCGTACCCCGCATGTCGCGCCGACCGGCGACGATCCGCAACTGGCCCGCGATCCCGGTGCGGCCACCGCCCGGCTGCCGAGCCTGGCCTGGCAGGCGGCGCGGCAGGCGCTGCATGCCGGCGCGCCGGTCCTGGTGCAAGTCCCGCGGCGCGGGTACCTGCCGGCCGTGGCGTGTGCCGAGTGCCGCACGCCCGCACGCTGTACGCACTGCGCCGGGCCACTCGGGCTGGCCGGGGCACGGGAGGTGCCAACCTGTCGTTGGTGCGGCCGCGCCGCGGCCGCCTATGCCTGCCCGGCCTGCGGCGACCGGCGGCTGCGGGCGTCCGTCACCGGCGCCCGGCGCACCGCCGAGGAGTTGGGCCGGGCGTTTCCCGGCGTCCCCGTGCGGACGTCCGGCCGCGACGAGGTCCTGGACACCGTGCCCGCCGAGGCCGCCGTCGTGGTGGCCACGCCCGGCGCCGAGCCGGTCGCGGAGGGCGGCTACGGCGCGGTGCTGCTGCTGGACGCCTGGGCGCTGCTGACGCGGTCCGACCTGCGCGCCGCTGAGGAGACCATGCGGCGCTGGCTGGGCGCGGCCGCGCTCGCCCGGCCGAGTTCCGCCGGCGGGAAGGTGGTGGTCGTCGCGGACGGTTCGCTCGCACCGGTCCAGGCCCTGCTGCGCTGGGATCCAGGCTGGTTCGCGGCCCGGGAGCTGGCCGAGCGCCGCGAGCTCGGTTTCCCGCCCGCGGCCCGGCTGGCGAGCCTCACCGGGCGCCCCGAGGCGGTGGCGGAGCTACTGGCGGCGGCCCGGCTGCCGGACGGCACCGAGCTGCTCGGGCCCGTGCCCGCGCCGGACGAGCAGGAGCGGATGCTGCTGCGGGCCTCGCGATCGAAGGCCGTCGACCTGGCCCACGCCCTGCACGAGGCGGCGGCGGTGCGCAGCGCGAAGAAGGCGGCGCTACCGGTGCGTATCCGGATCGATCCGGCCGATCTGTTCTAGCTGCCGCCGCCGTTCGCGGAGCCACCGCTGCCCGACGTGCGGAGAGGCCCGGGCCGGTGGAGTCCGGCCCGGGCCCCGCGCAGCTCCCCTCGCACGGGGGCGCGCCGGAAAGGCTCGACGCGGAGGCCTCAGCGCAGGACGCGCGGATCGGGATGCAAGGACTCAGGCAGCCGTACGGTGATGAACTCGTTGTTGTCCGCGACGCCCGGGGTGCGACCCGCCGAGCCGGGGAAGTTGTTGTCGTTGAGGACGGCCAGCGTCTGGCCGTCGAGCAACGCCACGTCCTCGATCGTGACGAACGGGAAGCGGAACACCGGGCCGAAGCCGCCCAGACCGCGCGGGTTGGCGATGTTCAGCAGGTCCACGACCAGCGTCTTGTCCATCACACCGTCGTGGTTGCGGTCCCGGCGGTCGGCCAGGTAGATGCGCTTGAGCGCCGCCGCGTCGCCCTGCTTCTGGTCGCGTTCGATGATCAGGAGGCGGTTGGCGTCTACCGGGATGGCGTCGCCGATCGAGTTCACCGGGTCGTCGAGGCGGTACGTGAAGCGACGGCCGGTGTACCCGCCCGTCGCGGTGTCGAACTCGTTCATCCGAAGATCGCCCGGGGTGTCCCCGGCGACGGTGCCCTCCAGCAGTGGGTACAGGTGGCGCCCGTCGGGCGAGTGGGCCATGCCCTCGAAGCCCTTGCTGCTGGGCAGGTTCGGCGATCCGGCTGGGTTCTCCGGCGCCCGCACGCCGGGCAGCGGGATCGGCGCGGTCAGCAGCCGCCCGGCCCGGTCGAAGTGCAGCAGCCACGGGCCGAACTCGTCGCCGATCCACAGCGAGTCGTCGCGGGCCCGGACGATCGACTCGACGTCGAAGTCGGTGAGCACGCGGTCGGCGCGGGTCAGCGCGAACGGCACCTTCCGGTCCGGGTCGGTGAGGTTAATGCCGCCCAGCACGTCGATTTTTCCGGTGGACACGACTGGGCCGAGGTGCTGGACGCGGAGCAGGAAGTCGGCGCTGTTCGCCTTGGTGCCGTACCCGTTGTCCGAGAGCACGTCGTACGTGCCGTCGCCGGCCCGGAGCACGCCGGAGAAGCCTTGGACGGGCTGGTCGGGCCAGGGCGCCGCGATGCCGTTCACGGGCGCGGTGCCGAGCGCCGCCCCGGACGGCTCGCTGCCCGGGACGAACGTCAGCGCGGGCAGGGACGCGAAGCCGGTCAGGGTGGGCACCTTGACGTCGCGCTGGTGGGCGGAGGTCGGTGCGGCCAGCAGCGCGAGGGATACCACCAGGACACCGGCGCCGCCGGCCACGCGGGAAGCAATTCGTCGCATGAAGCGCCACCGTAGGCTCCGCCGGTGAACCGTGATCGACGCCGACATGGCACGTACCAGCACAATGGACCGATGGATGCCGTCACCGCCGCCGGAGCCCTGCTGTCGCGGGCCGGCCCGGATCCGTACCCGGCCGGGCCTCCCCGACGGGCCGGCCCCCGCCCCGACGCCCGGGCAGGCCCAGTCGATCATGGGGTTAGCGCGTGGCAAATGGGATAAATAGGCGCACTAACTCCATGATCAACCCGCGAGGGGTGAGAGGGCGCGGGCCACGGTGTGAGGGCCTATGCCGCGCTCGGCACTCAGAGCCCGCTGCGCGGCTGGGCGACGCTGCCTGTGACGCTGGGCTCCGTAGACTAGAGCACGTCGTCTGACGAAGGAGTACCGCCGCGTGACCGTCCAGCCCATCCGTCTGTTCGGCGACCCGGTGCTGCGTACGCCGGCCGAGGCCGTCGTCGACTTCGACAAGGAACTGCGCACGCTGGTCGCCGACCTCGTGGAGACCATGCAGGACGAGGGCGGCGCCGGCCTGGCCGCCCCGCAACTCGGTGTCGGCCTGCGCGTGTTCGCGTTCGATGTCGACGACGTGGTCGGCCACATCGTCAACCCGGTGTTGTCGTTCCCCGACGACGAGGAGCAGGACGGCCCGGAGGGCTGCCTGTCCATCCCCGGCGTGTACGTCGACACGAAGCGCCGGCAGAATGTGGTCGCGCAGGGCTTCAACGAGCACGGCGATCCGGTCCAGCTGATCGGCACCGGGCTCATGGCCCGGTGCGTGCAGCACGAGACCGACCACCTCGACGGCGTGCTTTTCCTGGACCGGCTCGACCCGGCCGGCCGCAAGGAGGCCATGAGGCAGATCCGCGCCGCCGAGTGGTACGACGCCGCCCGGCCGCCCACGGTCAAGGAAAGCCCGCACGTCGGCGGGATTTTCGGGGCGGGGCACTGACATGCGACTCGTCTTCGCCGGCACCCCGGCCGTCGCGCTGCCCAGCCTCGACGCCATCGCCGCCTCCAATCACGAACTGGTCGCCGTCCTCACCCGCCCCGACGCGCCCGCCGGCCGCGGCCGGCGGCTCGTGCGCTCGCCCGCCGGCGCGTGGGCCGACGAGCACGGCATCGAGGTGCTCACGCCGCAGCGACCGCGCGAGCCCGAGTTTCTCGAACGGCTTCGCGACCTGGCGCCGGATTGCGTGCCCGTGGTGGCCTACGGCGCACTGGTCCCGCCGGCCGCGCTCGAGATCCCCAAGCACGGCTGGGTGAACCTGCATTTCTCGCTGCTGCCCGCCTGGCGCGGCGCCGCGCCCGTGCAGCATGCCGTGTTGCACGGCGACGAAGTCACCGGCGCGAGCGTGTTCGAGCTCGAGGCCGGCCTCGACACCGGGCCCGTCTACGGCACGCTGACCGAGAACATCCGGCCCCTGGACACGGCCGGGGACCTGCTCGAACGGCTCGCCACCGAGGGTGCCGGCCTGCTCGTCGCGGTCCTCGACGCGATCGAGGCGGGCACCGCGCGGGCGCACCCGCAGCCCGCCGACGGCATCTCGCTGGCGCCGAAGATCACCGTCGAGGACGCCCGGGTGCGCTGGGATGACCCGGCGTTCGCGGTCGACCGGCGGATCCGGGCCTGCACGCCCGCGCCCGGCGCGTGGACGACGCTGCGCGGCGAGCGGCTCAAGCTCGGGCCGGTCCGGCCGGTCGCCAACGCGGCCCGGCTCCGGCCCGGCGAGTTGCTCGTCGAACGCGCCCAGGTGCTGGCCGGCACGGCGACGACTCCGGTGGCCCTGGACGAGGTCCGTGCCGCCGGTAAGAGGCCCATGCCGGCCACCGACTGGGCCCGGGGGCTGCGCGTCACCGAAGGGGAGTCGTTCGAGTGACGGACCCGCACCGGGCGGACCGGCCGCACGGATCCGGACGCCCGAGGAGACCGGGCGGCCCCGGATACTCTCGTGACGGCCGTACCGGACGGGCTCCGCGCGCGGGCCGGCCGCCGTCCGACCCGGCGCGGCACGCGGCGTACGAGGCGATCGCGGCGGTGCATCGCGACGACGCGTACGCGAACCTGGCGCTCGCCGAGATCCTCCGCGGCATGCGGCTGCACGGCCGGGACGCCGCGTTCGCCACCGAGCTGACGTACGGCACGCTCCGCTCGCTCGGCACGCTGGATCTCATCATCGCGGCGGCAGCCGGACGCGACGTGGCCCGCATCGACCCGCCCGCCCGGGACGCGCTTCGCCTCGGCGCTTACCAGCTGTTGCACACCCGGGTGCCGGCACACGCCGCGGTGAACCAGACCGTCGACCTGGTCCGGTCCGTTGCGCCGGGCGCTACCGGCTTCGCCAACGCGGTCATGCGTGGCATCTCCGAGACCGACCTGGACGCGTGGCTGGCCCGGCTCGCGCCGAAGTACGAGGACGACCCGGTCGGCAACCTGTCGGTGCTGCACAACCATCCTCAGTGGATCGTCCGGGCGTTCGCGGAAGCGCTCGGCGGCGACCTCGACGACACCGCCCGGCTGCTGATCGAGGACAACCAGCCGGCCGCCGTGCACCTGTGCGCACGGCCGGGCCGGGTCGACGCGGTGGAACTCGCGGACGAGGTCGGCGGCGTGCCGGGCGCCTTCTCGCCGTACGCGGTCTACCTCGGCGGCGGATCGCCGGCCGAGCTCGCGGCCATCGCCGACGGCCGCGCGCATGTGCAGGACGAGGGCTCCCAGTTGGTCGCGGCCGCGCTGCTGGCCGCGCCGGTCGAAGGCCCGGACATGCGGTGGCTGGACCTGTGCGCGGGCCCGGGCGGCAAGGCCGGCCTGCTCGGCTCGATCGCGGCGCAGCGCGGCGCGGCGGTGACCGCGGTCGAGGTGGCGGAACACCGCGCACGCCTCGTCGAACAGGCCACCGAGGGCCTGCCGGTGACCGTGCTGCCGATGGACGGCCGCGCGGTCGGCCGGGATCCGGACCTGCCCGAGGAGTCGTTCGATCGGGTGCTCGTCGACGCGCCGTGCACCGGCCTCGGCTCGCTGCGCCGGCGGCCCGAGGCGCGCTGGCGGCGCACGCCGGCCGACCTGCCGCCCCTGACCCGCCTGCAACGCGAACTGCTCGTCGCGGCGCTGCGAGCGGTCCGGCCGGGCGGCGTGGTGGCGTACGTGACGTGTTCGCCGCACGTGGTGGAAACCCAGGTCACGGTGAGCGAGGGTTCCCGGCGCAGCGGGGTCGAGGCGGACTTCGTGGACGCCCGTCCACTACTGCCGCCGGGCATGCCGCGCCTCGGGGCCGGCCCGACCGTCCAGCTGTGGCCGCACCGGCACGGCACCGATGCGATGTTCCTGGCGGTGCTGCGCCGGACGAGTTGATTCCCCGCGGCTAGGCGTAGTGGATCTTCAGTTTCGCCGGGCCCACGCCCTTGTAGGAGCCCTTGATCGTCTCTCCGGAGAGCCACAGGAAGCACTGCACGGTTCGGTCGCCGGCGGTCCAGGCCGCCTCGGTGCCGGGGAAGCCCAACCAGCCGGTGCGGTATTTCACCATCCCGTCGTCCGGGACTTTCGTGTAGCGCGCGATCGCGGAGAGGCAGCCCTTGGCCAGCTGGAGGCTGCCCTGCAACCGCGCGTACGGCATCCGCGGTGCGGTCCACAGGCCGACGAACTCCGCGTGGTGGGCGCGGTCGCAGTCCACGGACGCCATGGCGCGGACACTGTCGCCGTCGATGGTCGGGTCGAAGCAGCCCAGTCTCAGCTGGGAGTCGCCGGCCAGCGCCCCCCGCAGGCTCCCCTCGCGCCCGACGAGGGCGCCGTCGTCGTCGCTCTCGGCGACGTCGCACCGGAACCAGCGTGCGCCGGCGTCCCAGCCCACTTTGTCGGGCAGCACGAACTGGACGACCAGCCGGCTCGCCCGCCACGCGCCGCCGAGGAAGCCGTCGCCCCGCCGCGAGCACTCGCGGTACGCGGTCACCCGCGCCGCGTCGGCCTTGCCCTCATTCGCGTCCGGCCGGGCGGCCGTCCCGCTCAGGTCACCGACCCAGTAGGTCTCGGCGATGTGGCGTTGCCGGCAGTCGATCGGCGCGTAGTCCTCCGGGGACGTGGTCTCCGGCAGGTCGTCGAAACACTTCCCGTTCAGCGGCCGCCACTGAACCGCCGGCGGCGGCGGAGCCCAGCCGTTGGCGAGGTTGCCGTCGACGCCCTGGGGGAGGGCGTCGGTGCACCCCTCGGTGAGGCCGAGCGCCGCGGCGCAGACCAGGGCGGCGAGCCACCCTCGCATCTCTTGCCTCCCGTGGCCATTCGCCGGTCGAGCGGCAGTGTATCGATCGATCGAGCCGTTCACCGCACCGGCAGGGCGGACGGACCGGCGTCCTTGAGCGATCGGGTCAGCGTCCGGTCGCTGAACCATAGGAAGCACCGCACTCTACGCTCACCCAGCAGCCACTCGGTCTTCGTCGGGTTGAACGAGATCCAGCCGGTGCGGTACTGGACGTCGCCGTCGTCCGGTACTCCGGTGTACGACGCGATGGCGCTGCGGCAACCGGCGGCGCTGCGGGTCCGGTCCCGGCGCTGCTCCGCGTACGGAATGTCCGGACCGGTCCACAGCCCGACGAACTCCGCCTGGTGCTTCCTGGTGCACAGCACCGGCGTCATGGTGCGGACGTCGTCGGAGTCGACGGTCGGGTTGAAGCAGCCCAGCCGCAGCGGCGACGGACCCTTCAACGCGCCCATCAGGCTCGCGGTGCGCCCGGTGTCACTCAGCCCGTCGAGATCGGATTGCGTGACGTCGCAGCGGAACCACCGCGCGCCACCGGCCCACGCCTCGCGCGACGGCCAGGTGACGTGTACGCCGATCCGCGCTTTGCGCCACGGGCCGCCGAGGAAATCGGCGGCCGCGACCGAGCACTCCCGATACGCCGCCCGTGACCCCGCCGACCCCTCGGACGGCGGGACCGGATCGTCGGGACCCGAGCCGACGTGGTACGTCTCGGCGACGTGCAACTCCCGGCAGCGGATCGGCCGGTAGTCGTCGATCGATCCGGTTGCCGGAAGCGTCTCGTGGCACACGCCGGTCGCGGGCCGGAACATCGTGGCGGCCGGCGGGAGCGACCAGCGGTCCGTGAGGTCTTGCGTGGCCGGCGGGTCGCTGCAGGCGCCCGCCCCGGCCAGCAACGCCGACGCTGCCATGACGGCGAACCACCGACGCACCCTGACCGCCTCCGTGACGTGAACACGATGATTATCGCGGCATCATGCCATTACGGCAGCGTGGGAGACCGGCCATGATCGCCGGCCCAGGTCATACACTTCAGCGGTGGAGCCATCGCCGATCATCGCCCCCAGCATCCTGGCCGCCGACTTCGCCCACCTCGCCGACGAGGTGCACGCCGTCGAGGCGGAGGCCGACTGGGTGCACGTGGACGTCATGGACAACCACTTCGTCCCGAACCTGACCATCGGACTTCCAGTGGTCCAGAGCCTGCGCCGCGCGACCGCCATCCCGCTCGACGTGCACCTGATGATCACGGACCCGGACCGGTGGGCCCCGGGCTACGCCGAGGCGGGCGCCCACAACGTGACATTCCACGCCGAGGCCTGCGAGAACCCGGTCAAGCTGGCCAAGACGCTGCGGGCCGCCGGTTCGAAGGCGGGGCTGGCGATCGACCGGGACACACCGGTCGAGCCGTACCTCGAGCTCCTACCCTTCGTGGACGTCTTGCTGATCATGACGATCAAGGCCGGCTTCGGCGGGCAGACCTTCATCCCCGAGATGATGCAGAAGGTCCGCGACGTGCGGCGCCGGGCCACGGTCAAGAACCTCGAGGTGCGGATCGAGGTCGACGGCGGCGTCGGCGCCGACACCATCGAGCAGGCCGCCGAGGCGGGGGCGGACGCGTTCGTCGCGGGCACGGCCGTCTATGGCGCGGACGACCCGGCCGAGGCCGTCCGTAAGCTGCGCGCCCTGGCCCAGAGAACGAAGGTACGGGCATGAGCGACCGAAGGGAGCGAATCATCAGGCTCAGCGCTCATGTGCCTCATGGCACCGCGGAGCGAAGCGGAGCGGTGACATGAGTACGGGTGTGGTGAGGCACAAGGCCGACGGCCTCGAGCTGGACCCCGACGGCCGCCCGGACGTCATCCTCGTGGTGGACGACGACGAGGACATCGCCAGCTTCGTCGAGTTCAACCTCAAGGTGCACGGCTTCGAGGTGATCAAGGCCAGGGACGGCCAGGACGCGCTCGAGATGATGGAGACCCGCCGCCCGGACCTCGCCGTCATCGACTGGATGATGCCGAACATGGACGGCGTCGAGCTCACCCGGCGGCTACGCGCCGAGCCGCTCACCTCAGCCCTTCCGGTGATCATGCTGACCGCCAAGGGCCTGACCGTGGACAAGGTCGTGGGGCTCACCGCCGGCGTCGACGACTACCTGGTCAAGCCGTTCGACACCGCCGAGCTGATCGCGCGGGTCTCCTCCACGCTGCGGCGCAACAAGGAGTTCCGCGAGGTCTCGCCGCTGACCGGCCTGCCCGGCAACGCCCGGGTGCGCCGCGAGATCGTGGACCGGATGCGCGCCGGCGGCGACTACTCGGTCGGCTACATCGACATCGACCGGTTCAAGAGCGTCAACGACGTGTACGGCTTCGACCGCGGCGACGAGTTCATCACCGCGCTTGCCCGCAGCCTTCACCGTGCGGTCGCCCTGGCCGGCCAGCCGCCGGTGTTCCTCGGCCACATCGGCGGTGACGACTTCGTCTTCGTCTGTACGCCCGACCAGGTGCTGCCGCTCACGAAGCGGGCGGTGACCGATTTCGAGCAGTCCGCCGACCAGCTCTACGACCCCGAGGACGCCCGCCGCGGCTACATCGAAGTGCCGGACCGGCGCGGCAACAAGCAGCGGGCGCACCTGGTCACGCTGTCGATCGGCGTGGCCGAGTCGAAGTCGACCGGCCGCCGGTTCACCGATCCGCGGGTCGTGGTGGCCGTGGCGTCCGAGATGAAGAAGGTCGCGAAGAGCCAGCCCGGCTCGTACGTGGCGATCGACCGTCGCCGCGGCAGCGATTCCGGCGGCACCGACATGTGAGCTGGATCGCCCGGCAGGTGGCATCTCGCGCTTCGCGTGCGAGACTCAATGGTGACCCACCACGCGCTGGCGGGACTCGGTGAAATTCCGAACCGGCGGTGATCCTTCGCGCAGTCGAAGGTAAGCCCGCGACCCGGACGTCGCACCATGACGGCCGGTGGACCTGGTGAAACTCCGGGGCCGACGGTTGATCGAGCGGCATTGCCGATCGGTCAGACAGTCCGGATGGGAGGCAGCGCGCGGAATCGGATCCGGGGCTCGTCGCGGCGTGCCCGGCCGGGGCGGCGCTCGCCGTACCCGTACATCCGGTTCCCGGCGTTTCTTCCCCTTTCCAGCGCGTGACCGTACCGCGCTGAAGAGGGACGCAGATGGTGACCGAGGACGAGGCGATGCGCCGCGCTATCGCGCTGGCCGCCCGGGGCCTCGGCACGACTAGTCCCAACCCGGTCGTCGGTTGCCTGCTGCTGAGTGCGGACGGCGAGGTGGTGGGTGAGGGCTTCCACGCGTACGCGGGCGGACCGCATGCGGAGATCGTCGCGCTGGCCCAGGCCGGCGAGTTGGCCCGCGGCGGCACCGCGGTGGTCACCCTCGAGCCCTGCAACCACACCGGCCGCACCGGCCCCTGCGCCCAGGCGCTCATCGCGGCGGGCATCCGGCGCGTGGTCATCGCGGTCGACGACCCGACGCCGGTCGCGGCCGGGGGAGCGGCCACCCTCCGGTCCGCGGGTGTGCAGGTCGAGACCGGGGTACGGCGCCGCGAGGCCGAGCAGGGCAACATCGCCTGGCTGACCGCGGTACGCCGGGTCCGGCCGTACGTGACGTGGAAGTTCGCCGCGACGCTGGACGGCCGCTCCGCCGCCGCCGACGGCACCAGCCAGTGGATCACCTCGGCGCCCGCTCGGACGGACGTGCACAGGCTGCGCAGCACCGTCGACGCGATCATCGTCGGGGTCGGCACGGTCCTCGCCGACGACCCACACCTGACCGTGCGGGACCTGCGCGACGGCAGCCTGGCGATCAAGCAGCCGTTGCGCGTGGTTGTCGACTCCCACGGCCGTACCCCCGCGGACGCCCGGGTGCGCGATGCCGCCGCGCCCACCTGGATCGCGACGGCGGCCGAGGTCGGCACCGGACCGGACGGCCGGATCGACCTGCACGCCCTGCTCGCCGAGCTGTACGCGCGCGGGGTGCGCAACGTGCTGCTCGAGGGTGGTCCCACGCTGGCCGGCGCTTTCCTCGCGGCCGGCCTGGTCGACCGGGTGATCGGCTACGTGGCGCCGAAGCTGCTCGGGGCCGGCACGCCCGCCCTGGTCGACGCGGGCGTGGCGACCATCGGCGAAGCGATCGAGCTGGACCTCACCGACATCACGCAGATCGGAACCGACCTGCGCTTCACCGCATCGCTGGTGCAGAAGGAGAGCTGATGTTCACCGGGATTGTCGAGGAACTGGGTGAGGTCGTCTACCTCACCGACGCGGGCGGCGATTCGGCGGTCCTCGCCGTACGGGGACCTCTCGTCACGTCCGACGCCCGGCCCGGCGACTCGATCGCGGTCAACGGCGTCTGCCTGACCGTCATCGACAGCTCGGACGGCGTCTTCACGGCCGACGTGATGGGGGAGAGCCTGCGCCGCTCATCGTTGGGCGTGCTGCGGCCCGGTAGCCCGGTCAACCTGGAGCGCGCCGCGACCATCGGCAGCCGGTTGGGCGGCCATCTCGTGCAGGGCCACGTCGACGGCGTGGGACGGGTGATCGCGCGTGAACCCGCCGACGAGTGGGAAGTGCTGCGCTTCTCGCTGCCGTCCGAGCTCTCCCGGTACGTGGTCGAGAAGGGCTCGATCACCGTCGACGGGGTGTCGCTCACGGTCATGCAGGTCACCGGCGACACGTTCAGCGTCGGGCTCATCCCGACCACGCTCAAGCTGACCGTCCTCGGCACCAAGGCCGTCGGCGATCCGGTGAACCTCGAGGTCGACGTCATCGCCAAGTACGTCGAAAAATTGTTGGACCGACCCAGCTGGGAGGCGTAAATGGTCGAGTCGATCGAGCGGGCGGTCAAGGACATCGCGGCCGGCAGGCCGGTCATCGTGGTGGACGACGAGGACCGCGAGAACGAGGGCGATCTGATCTTCGCGGCCGAGCACGCCACGCCCGAGCTGCTCGCGTTCATGGTGCGGTACACGTCCGGGTACATCTGCGTACCGCTGACCGAGGCGGAGGCGGATCGGCTCGAGCTGCCGCCGATGTACCACACCAACCAGGACCGCCGCGGCACGGCGTACGCGGTGACCGTGGACGCGCGGGCGGGCGTCACGACCGGCATCTCCGCCGCGGACCGGGCGCACACGATCCGGCTGCTCGCCTCCGCCGACACCAAGCCCACCGACCTGGCGCGCCCCGGACACGTGGTGCCGCTGCGGGCCAAGGCCGGCGGGGTGCTGCGCCGGCCCGGGCACACCGAGGCCGCGATCGACCTCGCCTCGATGGCCGGGCTGCGGCCGGTCGGCGTGCTGTGCGAGATCGTCAACGACGACGGCACCATGAAGCGCCGGCCCGACCTGGAGGAGTTCGCGGCCGAGCACGACCTCGCGCTGATCACCATCGCCGACCTGGTCGCCTACCGCCGGCACCGGGAGAAGCAGATCGAGCGGGTGGTGGAGACCCGGCTGCCGACGGAGCACGGCGAGTTCACAGCGGTCGGATACCGCGCCATGGTCGACGGCGCCGAGCACGTCGCCCTGGTGTACGGCGAGATCGGCGACGGCGACGACGTGCTGGTCCGGGTCCACTCCGAGTGCCTCACCGGCGACGTGTTCGGGTCGGTGCGCTGCGACTGCGGGCCGCAGCTGGACGCCGCGCTGCAGCGGGTGGCCGCGGTGGGGCGTGGGGTCGTGCTCTACATGCGCGGGCACGAGGGCCGGGGGATCGGGCTGCTGCACAAGCTGCAGGCGTACCAGCTGCAGGACCGTGGACTCGACACGGTCGACGCGAACCTCGAGTTGGGCCTGCCGGCCGACGCCCGGGACTACGGGACCGGCGCGCAGATCCTGTACGACCTGGGCGTGCGCTCGATGCGGCTGCTCACCAACAACCCGGCCAAGCGGGCCGGGCTCGAGGGGTACGGCCTGACGGTTACCGGCCGGGAGGCGCTGCCGGTGCGGCTGCACCCGGAGAACGTGCGCTACCTGCGGACGAAGCGGGACCGGATGGGTCACCTCTTCGAAGCGTTGGGCTGATACTTCGCCGTCGGTATATCTCGTAAAGGGGCAGGACATGGCCGGCTTCGGGGACCCGCACATGGACACGGTCGACGCGGCCGGGCTGCGGCTCGGCATCGTCGGCTCACGCTGGCACGGCGACCTGGTCGACCACATGGTCGAGCGGGCCCAGCAGGCCGCGAAGGCGTGTGGCGTGGACGACGTGGTGGTGGCGCGGGTGGTGGGCTCGGTGGAGCTCCCGATCGTGGCGCAGGCGCTGGCCAAGCGCTGCGACGCGGTGGTGGCGCTGGGTGTGGTGATCCGTGGCGAGACGGCCCACTTCGACTACGTCTGCGACGCGGTGACCGCCGGGCTGACCCGCGTCGCCCTGGACGAACAGACCCCGGTGGCGCACGGCGTGCTCACCGTCGAGTCGCTCGGCCAGGCCCGGGACCGGGCCGGATTCGACGACTCGATCGAGGACAAGGGCTGGCAAAGCACGGTCGCCATCCTGGACGCCGCCCTGGCGATCCGCGGCCTGCCCGACTGACCCGACGACGGTTCGCGGGTCCGGGGCCGGGCGCCCCGGACCCGCGCGGCGTGATCAGGCGGTTGCGGGCACCGCGGCCGGCGCCCGGTGCGGCGCCGGGTGCGCGTCGGCCCGGGCCTCGGGCGCCGTACCGGTCCGCTGCGGCTCCGGATCTGCGTCGGCCAGGGCCTCGGGCGCGGTCCGGGTCGGGTGCGCGTCGGTCCGGGCCTCGGCCGCCGTCCCGGTCGCCGGTACGTGCCGGAAGGTGACCGCGGCGAGGACGGCGAGGCCGACGAAGATCGCGGCACCGAGGCCGGCGACGGTGGTCAACGCGGCCGTGAACGCGGTACGGGCGCCGTCGAGCAGGTCGGCGCCGAGCGCCCCGGAAAGGTGCTGGGCCGCGCCGGTGGCGGCGGTGATGCCCTGGCGGGCGGCGTGGTCGGCGGCCACCGGGGTCCCCGCGGGGATGGCGAGGTGGGCGCGGTACACGATGGTGGCGAGACTGCCGAGCGCGGCGACGCCGAGGGCGACCCCGAACTCGCCACTGGTCTCCGAGACCGACGCCGCGGATCCGGCCTTCTCGGGCGGGGTGGCGCCGAGGACCAGGTTCATCGTCAGCGACATCGCGGGGGAGATGCCCAGGCCGGCGAGGGTGAGTCCGGCCACTACGGCGGCGACGCCACCGGTGGCGCCGGTGCGGGTCTGCACGAGCAGCCCGGCGCCGGCGACCAGCAGGCCGGCCGCCATCACGTACGCCGGGCGGATCCGGCGGGCCAGCGCCGGCGCGACCATCGAGCCACCGGCCATCGCGATGTTCTGCGGTACCAGCCACAGCCCGGCCTGCAGCGGGGACAGCCCGCGCACGACCTGCAGGTACAGGATGGACATGAGCGTGACCCCGGCCATGACGATGCCGGTGGCGAGCATGGTCGCGAGCGCGCTCCGGAACGAGCGGTTGGCGAACAGCCGCAGGTCCAGCAGCGGGCTGGTCAGCCGGCGCTGCCGCCGTACGAAGACCACACCGACGAGCACGCCGGCCAGGACGGCGGCCGCCGGAGCACTGCCCCACCCGTCACGCGCGATCTCCTTGAGCCCGTAGATGACCGGCAGGATCGCGCCCAGGGACAGGGCCACGCTGGTCAGGTCGAGCCGGCCGGCCGCGGCGTCACAGTACTCGGGCAGCAGCACCGGGCCGGCCACGAGCAGCAGCGCCATGAACGGCACGCCGAGCAGGAAGGCCGAGCCCCACCAGAACGTGGACAGCAGCGCTCCGCCCACCAGCGGGCCCAGCGTCATGCCGCCCATGAAGCAGGCGAACCAGATCCCGATCGCGGTGGCCATCTGCTTCGGGTCGCGGAACATGTTGCGGATCAGCGCCATCGTCGAGGGCATCAGCGTGGCGCCGGCGATCCCCAGCAGCGCCCGGGCAGCGATCAGCATGCCGGGGCTGGTCGCGTACGCGGCCACGACCGAGGTGGCGCCGAACGCGGCCGCGCCGATCAGCAGCAGCCGGCGGCGGCCGATGCGGTCGCCGAGCGTGCCCATGGTGACCAGGAAGCCGGCCAGCATGAACGAGTAGATGTCCAGGATCCACAACTGCTGGGTGCTGTCCACGCCCAGGTCGGTGCTGAGCCGCGGCAGGGCCAGGTACAGCACGCTGACGTCCAGGGACAGCAGCAGGGTGGGCAGCGCGAGCACCGCCAGTCCCAGCCAGTCCCGCCGGGTCGCGCGGTCGCGGGTCGTGTTCATCGCGGTTCTCCTCTGGTCGGATCGTCGTCTAGCCTTCCGACGAACGATCCGATCCAGAATCGACAGCCCCGGACTTGACAGCCTCAGCGAGGCGGGCCGCCAGGAACGTCCGCTCGGCCTCGTTCTCCGCGAGGTCCAACGCCGCGCGGTAGGCGGTGGCCGCCTCGCGGTGACGGCCGAGGCGGCGCAGCAGGTCGGCCCGTACGGCCGGAAGATAGCGGTAGCCGGCGAGCCGGCCGTCCCGCTCGAGGGCCTCGATCTCGTCGAGAGCGGCCTCCGGTCCGCGGACCATCGACACCGCTACGGCCCGGTTGAGCGCGACGACCGGCGAGGGCCAGACCTTCAGCAGCCGGTCGTAGAGCCCGAGAATCTGGCGCCAGTCGGTGGTGGCGTAGCTGCCGGCCACCGCGTACAGCGAGGCGATGGCGGCCTGAAGCGCGTACCGGCCGACGCGGCCGGTCCGGAACGCGTCGACGGCCAGGCGGCGACCTTCGTCGATGGCGGCCCGATCCCAGGCGGACCGGTCCTGCTCTTCGAGCACCAGCAGCCGTCCCTCGGCGTCGGTACGGGTGGTCCGGCGGGCGTCGGTCACCAGCAACAGCGCGAGGAGTCCGCGGACCTCCGGCTCGTCCGGCATCAGGGCCAGGAGCATGCGGCTCAGGCTCAGCGCGCGCTCCACCAGGTCGGCGCGGACCAGGTCGGCACCGGACGGTGCGGTGTGCCCGGTCGTATAGAGCAGGTGGATCACGGTCAGTACCGCGTCCAGCCGCTCGGGCAGCTCGCTGGCCTCCGGCACCCGGTACGGGATCCGGGCCGCGGAGATCTTCTTCTTGGCCCGGGTCACCCGCGCGGCCATGGTCGGCTCGGAGACGAGGAACGCCTTGGCGATGTCGCCGGTACTCACCCCGCACACCAGGCGCAGGGTCAGTGCCACTTGAGCCTCGCCGGCCAGCGCGGGATGGCAGCAGGTGAAGATCAGGCGCAGGCGGTCGTCCGGTACGGCGTCTTCCTCGGTGTCGTCCATGTCGGTCTCGTCCGGCTCCACGAGCAGGGGCATCTTCGCCCGGAACACCCGTTCCCGGCGCAGCGCGTCCAGCGCCTTGTGCTTCGCCGTGGCGGTGAGCCAGGCGCCGGGCTTGCGGGGGACGCCGTCGCGGGTCCAGGCATCCAGCGCGGCGACGTACGCGTCCTGGACACTCTCCTCGGCGAGGTCGAGGTCGCCGGCGACGCGCGCCGTCGCGGCGAGCACGAAGGCCCACTCGCGACGGTGCGCGTCCGCTACGGCGCGTTCAGCGAGCTTGCGAGCTGAACCAATGGGCTCAGCGACCGCGGCCTTACCGCCGTCGCCGCCAGCGCTCACTCGGCGGGCGGGACGAACAGCGGCCGTACCTCGACCCCGCCGTCCCGGGTGGCCGGGTTGAGCTTGGCGATGCGCAGGGCGACGTCCAGATCGGGCGCCTCCAGGACGAAGAACCCGGCGACGACCTCCTTGGCCTCGACGAACGGGCCGTCCGTGACGACATCGCCGCGGATGGCCGTGGCCGTGGTGCTGGGCTGCAGCGCGAACCCCGTGACGATCTGGCCGCCCAGTGCCTCGACTTGGGCCGGGTACCGGTCGAGCAGCTCCAGGTAGTCGGGCGTGATGTCCATCGGGTCGGCCGGCGCCGGCGAGTAGATCAGGATTCCGTACTGGGCCATCGGGTCCTCCTCGAATCGGTCTTCGTGCTTTGCCTGCCCGACGAACGGGGCCGGCCGGATTCGACAGCAGTCCGGGTACGTTTCGGGGCGACTCTACAGGCGGCCGGCCTCGATGATCCGGGCCAGGAACTGGCGGGTACGCGGCTCGGTGGGGTCGCCCAGTACCTGCGCGGGTGGGCCGCTCTCCCGGACCCGGCCGCCGTCCAGGAACACCACCTGGTCGGCGACCTGGCGGGCGAAGCCCATCTCGTGCGTCGCCAGCACCATGGTCATGCCGTCGCCCTTGAGGTCGCGGATCATCGTCAGCACCTCGCCGACCAGCTCCGGGTCAAGCGCGGAGGTCACCTCGTCGAGCAGCAGCAGCCGCGGGCTGTTGACCAGGGCGCGCACGATCGCCACGCGTTGCTGCTGGCCGCCGGACAACCGGTCGGGGTAGCTGCCCGCCTTGTCGGCGAGCCCGACCCGGCCGAGCCACTCCATGGCCTGATCCGTCGCGTCGGCGGCGGACCGGCGGTAGACCCGCGTCGGCGCGAGCGTGATGTTGGCCAGCACGGTCATGTGCGGGAACAGGTTGAAGGACTGGAACACCATGCCGATCCGCCGGCGTACCCGATCCGGGTCCACCCGCGGGTCGGTGATGTCCTCGCCGTCCAGGTGAATCGTGCCGTCGTCGACCTCGGTGAGCAGGTTCACGCAGCGCAGCAGTGTCGACTTGCCCGAGCCCGAGGCGCCGATCAGCGCCACGACATCGTGCTCGCCCACGTCCAGGCTGAGATCGGAGAGAACCACGCTGGACCCGAACACCTTGCGCACCCTGTCGATGGAGAGCAGCATCACGTTCCCGCGTTCTGGCGGCGCGCGGCGCGCAGCGTCACCCAGTCGGTGACCGCGATGAGCGGCAGCGCAAGCAGCACGAACAGCACGGCCGCGACGATGTACGGCGTGTAGTTGAAGTTCTCGGCCGTGGCGATCTGGGCGGCCCGTACCGCGTCGATCGGCCCCGCCAGCGACACCAGGCCGACGTCCTTCTGCAATGCCACGGTGTCGTTGAGCAGCGGCGGCGCGACCCGGCGGACCGCCTGCGGCAGCACCACGTGCCGCATCGTCTGCCGGTACGTGAGGCCCAGCGACCGGGCCGCGGCGAGCTGGCTCGGGTGCACCGACTCGATGCCGGCCCGGAACACCTCGGCCAGGTACGCGCCGTACGTGACGACCAGCGCGGCCCCGCCCAGCACCAGCACGCCCGGCGTGCCCCGCAGCCGCAACCCCGGGATGCCGAACGCGAACAGGTAGATCACGATGATCAGCGGAATGCCGCGGAACGCGTACGTATAGGTCGTCGCCAGCGCCCGTACCGGGAAGAACACCGGGCCGCGAAGGGTGCGCAGCACCGCGATGAACAGCCCGAGAGCGAGCGCCAGGATCGCGCAGACCACCAGCATCCGGATGTTGAGCCAGATCCCCGCCAGCACTGCCGGGAACGACGCGCGGGCGACGTCGGCGTTGAAGAACGACGTCCGGACCCGATCCCAGCCCGGCGACCCGGTGACCGCGACGACCAGCAGTACCCCGACAACGCCGGTGGAGATCGCCGCGACCAGCACCGAGCGGACCGTCTGCCGTCGCCGGTAGGCGATCCGCCGTCGCTGGATGTCACTCGGTGCGGGCAACCCGGCGGTCACGACAGCTCGGGCGCCCCGCCCGTGCCGGCCAGCCAGGTCTTCTCGAGTACCGCGAGCGTGCCGTCCTGGCGCAACTGGTCGACCGCCTTGGTGACGCAGCGGGTCAGCGACGAACCCTTGTCCAGCACGATGCCGAACTGCTCGGGCACCCCCACCTGCGGCAGTTGCCCGACGATCTTGCCGCCGTCCAGCTCGGCCGCGGTCATGTAGAACGCGGTCGGCAGGTCGACGACCAAGCCGTCGATGGTGCCGTTCTGCAGCGCCTTCTTGGCGTCGTCGTTGGTGTTGAAGACCTGCGCCTTGGTGCTGGGCTTGATGAGGTCGTTGATCGCCTGGTAGCTCGTGGTGCCGACCTGTGCGCCCAGCTTGGCGTCCTTCAGCGCGGCGATCGTGGTGGCACCGTCGATCTTCGAGCCCTTGATCGTGATGACGGTCTGCCGCACCAGGTAGTACGGCGAGGAGAAGTCCACCGCCTGCTTGCGCTCGGGCGTGATGGAGAACTGGTTGATGTCCATGTCGTACGCCTTCGGCCCGGGCGCGATGGCGTTGTTGAACGGCACCTGCGTCCAGGTCACGTTCGGTGCGCTGTAGCCGAGCCGCTCGGCGACCTGGTAGGCGACCGCGGACTCGAACCCCTTTCCGTTGGCCGGCTTGTTGTCGCTGAACCAAGGCTCGTACGCGGGATTGTCGGTGCCGATGGTGAGCTTGCCGGCGGTCTTGGTGTCAAGTGCGCCGGGAGGGCATGCGGCCGCGGAGGCCGACGCGGAGCCGCCCGCGGAGGGGGACTCGTCGGCGGGCGCACACGCCACCAGGGCAGCGAGGAAGAGGGTCGCGCCGCCAAGTGCGGTAAGGGTGTTTCGGCTGACCATGCCCGGCAGCCTAGGCCACGTCACATCGGCTGGGGGCGTTCGTGGTCGTCCCGTGATGAGCTGCGACAATCGGCGCCGTGAAGACGTTTGACGAGCTCTTTGCCGAGCTGCAGGAGAAGGCGGTGGAGCGCGCCCCCGGGTCGTCGACCGTCGCGGCGCTCGATCGCGGCGTGCACTTCATCGGGAAGAAGGTCGTCGAGGAGGCGGCCGAGTCCTGGATGGCCGCCGAGCACGAGAGCCCCGAGCGGGCCGCCGAGGAGATCTCCCAGCTGCTGTACCAGGCCCAGGTACTGATGATCGCGACCGGCCTGGAGCTCAAGGACGTCTACCGACATCTGTGACGCGCCCCTGAAGTTTCCCGCCAGAGCGAAAGACCGAAGGAGCACGTACCACATGCTGCGCCTCGCCATCCCCAACAAGGGAACCCTGTCCATCCCGGCCACGCAGATGCTGCACGACGCCGGCTACCGGCAGCGCACCGATCCCAAGGATCTCGTCTGCCGCGACGAGGCCAACGACGTCGAGTTCTTCTACCTGCGCCCGCGCGACATCGCCACGTACGTCGGCTCGGGTGATCTCGATCTCGGCATCACCGGCCGGGACCTGCTGATCGACTCCGGGGTGCCGGCCGACGAGCTGCTCGACCTCGGCTTCGGCGGCGCCACGTTCCACTGGGCCGCACCGGCCGGCTCGATCACCTCGGCTGACGAGATCGGCGGCCGGCGCATCGCGACCGCGTATCCGGGCGTGGTCGAGCGGCACCTGGAGGAGCGCAACCTCAAGGCGGACGTCGTACGGCTGGACGGCGCGGTCGAGAACGCCGTACGGCTCGGCGTCGCCGACCTCATCGCCGACGTGGTGGAGACCGGAGCCACGCTGCGCCAGGCCGGCCTGATCACCATCGGCGAGCCGATCCTGCGCTCGTCCGCGATCTTGATCGGGCGGGCGCCGTCCGCGCCGGCCAACGGGGTGGCACAGCTCATCCGCCGGTTGCAGGGCGTCCTGGTCGCCCGTAGCTACGTCATGCTCGCCTACGACGTACGCGCCGACCTGCTCGAGCAGGCCACCGCGCTGACGCCGGGCATCGAGTCGCCGACCGTGTCGCCGCTGCACCGGGAAGGCTGGGTGGCGGTGCAGGCGATGGTGCTGCGCAACGACGCACACGTGATCATGGACAAGCTGTACGACCTCGGCGCCCGCGCCATCCTGGTGACCGACATCGCGAACTGCCGCCTATGATTTCTCCGGTGGCCACCGAGCACGTCGAATACCGGCCGAGGCGCATCCGCTGGGTCGCCGGGATCGCCGCGGTGGCCGTGGTGGTCCTGTTCACCGCGTTGAGCTTCGGCCTGCACGGCTCCAGCGGCTTCGACAACGCCGGGAAGTTCCAGCGCGGCGACCAGGCCGCGATGATCGGTCTGGGCGTCCTGATCGGCCTCGGCATCATGGCGTTCACCCGGCCGCGGGTGCGCGCGGACGCCGCCGGCATCCAGATCCGCAACGTGGTCGGCGGCTACGACCTGCCCTGGTCCGTCGTGCGCGCGGTCCGCTTCGACCGGAACTCGGCGTGGGCCACGCTCGACTTGTACGACGACGAGCAGGTCTCGGTGCACGCGCTGCAGGCCGCCGACAAGGAGTACGCGGTCGACGGCGTACGCAAGCTGCGTGCCTTACATAAGGCCGCGGCGGACGCTGGGTAGCAAGCCTGGTAGACTTGTGACGAAGTCGACCACGCTTGTGTCGCCGATCCACGGAGAGGCAGCACGGGCGCGAAAGAGGAGCCCGCTGGTTCCCACCCACGTCACTACGGTGCCAAGTCACCACGGTTTCTGGGTCCGGTCACCCGCTGCGGGAATATCCCGGGGTCGGGGTGCGTCCTCCTGGACGCCGATGACCGGTCGAGCGGGCCCCGGCATGCGCCGGGGCCTTCTGCTTTCTCGTCGCCCGGCAGTCCTGGCCTTGCGCCAGAGATGGGCGATTGGGGCCGACCGACATTGGCAGCATCACATCCGTTCTAAGGAGGCCACATCAGCGTCGAACCACGCGTTAACGAACAGATCCGGGCTCGTGAGGTCCGTCTGGTCGGCCCGGAGGGTGAGCAGGTGGGCATCGTCCCGCTGGAGCGCGCCCTGCAGCTGGCCGCGGACGTCGACCTGGACCTGGTCGAGGTGGCGCCGATGGCGCGCCCGCCGGTGTGCAAGCTCATGGACTTCGGCAAGTTCAAGTATGAGAGCGCACTCAAGGCGCGCGAAGCACGGCGCAACCAGCAACAGACCGTCATCAAGGAAATGAAGCTCCGCCCGAAGATCGACCCGCACGACTACGAGACCAAGAAGGGTCACGTGGTGCGGTTCCTCAAGGCGGGCGACAAGGTCAAGGTGACGATCATGTTCCGCGGTCGCGAGCAGAGCCGCCCCGAGCTGGGTTTCCGGCTCCTGCGCCGGCTCAGCGAGGAGATCTCGGACCTGGGCTTCGTCGAGGCCAGTCCGAAACAGGACGGCCGCAACATGATCATGGTGCTGGCTCCGCACCGGGCCACCAAGGCCGCGGCCGCAGCAGCGGTCACGGCCAAGGCCGCTCTGAACCGTGAGCCGCGCGAGGGCGATGGTGCCGGCGCACCGCCGGCCGGAGCCGCTGACACCACCGCAGAGTAGAAAGAGGCGTTCGAAAGTGCCGAAGATGAAGCCCCACACCGGCATGGGCAAGCGGGTGAAGGTGACCGGCAAGGGCAAGCTCCTTGTCGAGCAGGCGGGCAAGCGCCACCTGCTGGAGGGCAAGTCGTCCCGCCACACCCGCCGGCTGACCGGGACGGTCCCCGTCTCCAAGGCCGACATCAAGCGAGTAAAGAAGCTGCTGGGCCGCTGACGCGCGCGCCACACACGTTTCCTGTTAGGAGTACCGAGATGGCACGCGTCAAGCGGGCTGTGAACGCCCAGAAGAAGCGCCGTACGCTGCTGGAGAACGCCAGCGGCTACCGCGGGCAGCGCTCGCGCCTGTACCGCAAGGCCAAGGAGCAGATGCTGCACTCGATGCAGTACGCGTACCGCGACCGCCGGGACCGCAAGGGCGACTTCCGCCAGCTGTGGATCACGCGCATCAACGCGGGCGCCCGGGCCAACGGGCTGACCTACAACCGGCTGATCCAGGGTCTGCGCCTCGCCGGCGTCGAGGTGGACCGGAAGATCCTGGCCGACATGGCCGTCAACGACGCCGCCTCGTTCGCGGCGATCGTGGAGATCGCGCGGGCCGCGGTGGCGGCCGAGGGCACTGGCGGTGCTGCCGCTCAGGCCGCCTGAGCAGTACGGTCGACGATGTTCGAGGCGCCTTCCCAGCCCGGGGGGCGCCTCGTTACCGTGCGGGGCGGCACCGCGGGCGTGCGGTTGTGAACTTCACACCTCGTACCCCTAGAATCGTCGCGGCCCGGCGCCTGCAGCGCCGCAAGGATCGCGACCAGACCGGCCGTTTCCTCGCGGAAGGCCCGCAGGCCGTGCGCGAGGCCCTGGCCGCCGGCGCGGTCGTCGAGCTGTTCGGCACGGACGCCGGGCTGTCCCGGTACGCGGATCTGGCCGCCCGCGCCGACGTGGTGTCCGCGGTGACCGACGAGGCGCTGGCCGCGCTGGCCGAGACCGTGCACCCGCAGGGCCTGGTGGCGGTGTGCCGGCAGCTTGACGTGCCGCTCGCGGCGGCGCTCGGCAAGCGGTTGGTCGCGGTCGTCGCCGACATCAAAGACCCGGGCAATGCCGGCACCGTGCTGCGCACGGCCGATGCCGCGGGGGCCGGCGCGGTCGTGTTCGCGGGCGACGCGGTCGACCCCTACAACGGCAAATGTGTTCGGGCGTCGGCCGGCAGCCTTTTCCACGTGGACGTGGTCCGGCAGCGGTCGTCGTCCGCCGTGGTCTCGTCGTTGCAAGGCGCCGGCATGCAGGTCCTCGCCGCGACCGGCCACGGCGACGCCGACCTCGACGACCTGCTGGATGGCGGGTCGCTGTCCCGGCCGACCGCCTGGCTCTTCGGCTCGGAGGCGCACGGCCTGTCCACCGACCTGCTCGAGGCCGCTGACGCCCGGGTGCGGGTGCCGATCTACGGCGGGGCCGAGAGCCTTAACCTGGCTGCCGCCGCGGCGGTCTGCTTGTATGCTTCAGCGAGAGCGCAACGACAGGAGTCCGTCCGATGAACCACCGGATGTTTACCCAGCCCGCTGGTCGCGGGCGCCGGGTCTGACTCTCTCGCGCGAACCTCCTGACCGGCGGGCGGCGGCTCAGCCGTGCCTCCGTACACTGCCCGATGGCTCATCCGGTGTGAGGGAGTTCGCCCGATCATGTCTTATCGCAACGATCCGTACGATCCGAAGCAGGCCGCCCTGCTCTCCCCCGAGGCGCTACACGCCGCGGTCGCCGACGCGGAGAAGGCGTTCGACGCGGCGCCAGACCTGGACGCGCTCGGCGCGCTGAAGCCCGCGCACCTCGGCGACCGTTCGCCCGTGTCGCTCGCGCGCCGCGAGATCGGGTCCCTGCCGCCGGCCGCGAAGGCCGACGCCGGCAAGCGGGTCAACCTGGCCCGCCAGTCCATCCAGAGCTACTTCGACTCGCGGGTCGTCGAGCTCGAGATCGAGCGCCGGGCTCGCGTCCTGGTCGAGGAGCGCGTCGACGTCACGCTGCCGTGGGACCGCCACCCGCGGGGCGCCCGGCATCCGCTGACCACGCTGATGGAGCACATGGGTGACCTGTTCGTCGGCATGGGCTACGAGATCGCCGAGGGCCCCGAGCTCGAGCTCGAATGGGCGAACTTCGACGCGCTCAACATCGGCCCGGACAACCCGGTCCGCGGCGCGATGGATACGTTCTATGTGGACCTGCCGGGCCTGGTCATGCGCACGCACACGTCGCCCGCGCAGGTACGCAGCATGCTGACCCGCAAGCCGCCGATCTTCATCGTGTGTCCCGGCCGGGCGTACCGCACCGACGAGCTGGATGCCACGCACAGCCCGGTGTTCCACCAGATCGAGGGGCTGGTCGTCGACGAGGGCATCACGATGGCACACCTGCGGGGGACGCTGGACCACTTCGCGCGGGCGATGTTCGGGCCGGACGCGCGCACCCGCTTCCGGCCGCACTACTTCCCGTTCACCGAGCCGTCCGCCGAGTTCGACGTGTGGTTCGCGCAGCACCGCGACGGGCCGCGCTGGGTCGAGTGGGGCGGCTGCGGGATGGTCAACCCGCGGGTGCTGACCGCCTGCGGCATCGACCCCGACCGGTACTCCGGCTTCGCGTTCGGCATGGGCGTGGAGCGCACGCTGATGTTCCGCAACGGCGTCAGCGACATGCACGACATGGTCGAGGGTGACGTCCGGTTCACCCGTGAGTTCGGGATGGAGGTCTGACGGCATGAAGACGACATTGTCGTGGCTGCGCGAGTACGTCGAGCTGCCCGCTTCGTTGACGGCCGCGGACCTCGACACGGCCCTGATCAACCTTGGCATTGAGGTGGAGTCCATCGTGGACCAGGCCGCCACGGTCAAGGGCGACCTGGTCGTCGGGCGGGTCCTGGAGATCGAGGAACTGACTGGGTTCAAGAAGCCGATCCGTTTCGTCCACGTCGACATCGGCCGCGGGGAGCCGCAGGAGCTGGTCTGCGGGGCGACCAACTTCGCCGTCGGCGACCTCGTCGCGGTGATCCTGCCCGGCGGTGAGCTGCCGGGCGGGTTCACCGTCGGCTCGCGCAAGACGTACGGGCGCGTCTCCAACGGGATGATCTGCTCGGCCCGCGAGCTGGGGCTCGGCGACGACCACACCGGCATCGTCGTGCTTCCCCCCGGTGCCGCCGAGCCGGGCGCCGACGCGCGGCCGGTGGTCGGGCTCGACGACGTGCTGATCCACGTCGAGATCACCCCGGATCGCGGGTACGAGATGAGCGTGCGCGGGATCGCCCGGGAACTGTCGTACTACTTCGAGTCGGAGTACACCGACCCGGGAGCCACCTCCGGGGTGCCGGGGGCGACACCGCAGCCGCCGTACCCGGTGCAGGTCGAGGACATCGTGGGCTGCGACCGGTTCGCCGCGCGTGTCGTCCGCGGCATCGACCCGAACGCGACGTCGCCCGAGTGGATGCAGCGCCGGCTGATCGCGTCCGGCGTACGGTCGATCTCGTTGCCGGTCGACATCACCAACTACCTGATGCTCGAGCTCGGCCAGCCGATGCACGTGTTCGACCTCAACCTGATTCGCGGCGGCCTGGTCGTGCGGCGGGCACGGCCGGGGGAGAAGCTGACCACGCTCGACGGCGTGGCCCGGGTGCTCGACGCCGAGGACATGGTGATCTGCGACGACTCGGGGCCGATCTCGCTGGCCGCGGTCATGGGCGGCGAGACCAGCGAGTGGCGGCCGGACACCGTGGACGTGCTGCTCGAGGCCGCGCACTGGGACCCGGTGATGGTGGGGCGGACCGCCCGCCGGCACAAGCTGTTCAGCGAGGCCGCGAAGCGGTGGGAGCGCGGCGTCGACCCGCAGTTGGCGCTGGTCGCGTTGCAGCGGGCCGTTGAGCTGCTGGTGCAGCACGCGGGCGGGACGGTGGACGAACGCGTGCTCGACATCGACAACGTCGTGCCGCCGGCGCTCGTGCCGCTCGATCCCGACCTCCCCACCCGGCGGATCGGCGTCCCGTATCCGGCGGACCGTGTCGTCGAGCTCCTGTCGCAGGTCGGTTGCACGGTCGAGGGCACAGACCCGCTGCTGGTCACGCCGCCCTCATGGCGCCCGGATCTTCTCGACCCGGCCGACCTGGTCGAGGAGGTCGCGCGGCTGGGCGGCTACGACGCCATCCCGAGCATCCTGCCGCCCGCCCCGGGCGGCGACGGCCTCACCCAGGCGCAGCGCCGCCGGCGCACGGTCACCCGGGCGATCGCGGAGGCCGGATACGTCGAAGTGCTGTCGTATCCGTTCGTCTCGCCGGAGGTGCACGACGCGTTCGGGCTGCCCGCCGACGATCCCCGGCGTAGCGCGGTGCGGGTCACCAACCCGCTGTCCGAGGAGGAACCGGAGCTGCGGACATCGCTGCTGCCGCCGCTGCTTGCCACGCTGAAGCGCAACCTCGGCCGGGGCCAGCGCGACGTCGCGCTCTACGAGACCGGCACGGTCTTCCTGCCGCACCTGGCCGCGACCGCACCGCGGGAGCTGAGCATCGACCGCCGCCCGACCGAGGCCGAGTGGGCGGCCGCGAACGCGATCATCCCGGAACAGCCGTGGCACCTCGCCGTCGTACTGGCCGTGGAGATCGAACCGGCCGGCTGGTGGGGTGCGGGCCGCCGGGCGGCCTGGTCCGATGCGGTCGAGGCCGCCCGCATCGCGCTGTCCGCGGCGGGCGTATCGCCGGACCGCGTTTCGGTACGGGCGGCCGAGTACGCCCCGTGGCACCCCGGCCGGTGCGCGGCGGTGCTGGTCGACGACGCCGTCATCGGCTACGCCGGCGAGCTGCACCCGGGGGTCGTGTCCGCGCTCGAGCTACCGAAGCGCACCAGCGCGATGGAGCTCGACCTGGACGCCATCCCAGCCGCGCCGATCGTGCAGGCAGGACGGCTGTCCACGTTCCCGCCGGCACTGATCGACGTGGCGTTGGTCGTGGACGCGGCGGTCCCGGCCGCCGACGTCGAGGATGCGCTGGTCGCCGGCGCGGGCGAGCTGCTCGAGTCGGTGCGCCTGTTCGACGTGTACACGTCCGACCAGCTCGGCGCGGGACTCAAGTCGCTGGCGTACAAGCTCACGTTCCGCGCGCCGGACCGTACCCTGACGGTCGAGGAGGCGGTCGCCGCTCGCGACGCGGCGGTCGCCACCGCGTGGGCCCGGACCGGTGCGACGCTCCGCGGCGCATAGCGCGAGGCGGCACTCGGTGCGTGGGTAGGCAGGCGGGCATGGACCGGATCGTGCAGGACGTGCTGGAGGCCGTTGAACGTCAGGACTGGCCGCGGCTCAAGCTGCTGCTGCATCCGTACCTGCACTGGCGCGAGCCGGGCGTGGCGATCCGGGGGCGTACGAAGGTGCTCGCGCGCCTGGCCGAGGCTCCGCCCCCAGAGCCGCCGAGCTCCTACGAGCTGCGTGACGGCCAGGTCTACCGCTGGACCGCCTGATCCCCGGCCCGGCCCCGCCCCCGCGCCCCGCATCTCACCGAGTTGATCATGGGATTAGCGCGTCCCGGAACCGATTCCGGGACGCAAAAAGCTCATGATCAACCCGGCCCGCTGGCGCACCGGCCCGGTGACGGATCGTCGGCTAGGTTGTCAGCCGCGTCGCGTGGTCCTGCTCCGCCCGAGCGACGGTGGCGGGGCGGGAGTCGCGCAGCTGCCAAGTGGTCATCGTGCCGTCCGGGCCGACGAACGTGCCGGCGCCCAGGGCGCGGTCGATGCGGAGCCGGACGTCGCCGGATCGGTCGGGTTCGGTGGCGAAGAGGATGCGCAGCCGCACCTGGTCGCCGGCGCGCTCGGCGTGGGTGTGGTGCGTGGCCACCGGGCACGGCGGCTCGTGGTCGATGCGGCCGCACAGCTCGACCGTGATCGCGCCGCCCGGTGCCCGGACATCCCCGTCCGGGCTCATGATGACAACCGCGTCGTGCGCGTACGCCTGCCGCATGCCGGCCAGTATGCCGCGGCCCGGTCGGTGGTGTTCGCCGCCGGACCGGCGATTCTCACTCGCCGACCGTACCGTCGAGCAGCTCCCGGACGGCGTCGGCGTGCCCTGCGTGGCGGGCCGTCTCGTTGATCAGGTGGATGAGGACGAAGCGGAGGTCCGTGCCGTCGCCCGAGCGCCCGGGCGTGGTCAGGTCGCCGATCGAGCGCACTACGCGGTCGGTGGCGGCCGCCCGGGCCCGGTATGCCGCGATCGCGTCGCCGATGGTCAGCGACGGGCCGGGCTCGTACTCGTCGTCGTTCTTGCCGGTCGGGAGGCCGAGCATCTCGCCGTCGATCCAGCGCCACTCCACGTGGGTGAGGTGGTTGACGATGCCGAGCAGCGGGAGCAGCTTGCCGTCCGGGTGCCAGCGCGCCTCCGCCTCGTCGACGCCGGTGGCCTTGCGCAGGATGGCGCCCCGCAGGAACGCCAGCCAGCGCAGGTACAGCTCGGTCTCGTCGGGCGTGCCGGACGGGAACGGGGTGTCCTCGAGCGCGGTCATGAGACGCCCAAGCCGCCGACGACGGTGGTCTCCTGGCTGGTGAACTCGCCGGTGAGCATCGGCATCGCCGTGGCGATCGCCGCACGGGTCTCCGGCAGCTGGAGCGACGTGTCGTGGTCGTCCTTGCTCGGCCACGTCTCGAACACCCAGATCACGTCCGGGTCGGTCTCGGACACGCTGACCACATAGAGCAGGCAACCGGCGACGCGCAGGCCGTCGGTGCCACCGAGCAGGATGGCGACGACGTCGTCGCGGTGCCCCGGCTTCGTCCGCATCGATCCGAGATAGCCGTACGCCACCGGTTCCTCCTCAACGTGCCGCGCCGACACCGGCCGATGCACCAGGATACGAAGGGCACGGAGCCTTTTCGCGGCGCAACCGGCCGGCCAGCCGCACTCCGAGGTCGCGCGTCGTCAGGCCGGCTCGCGTCCGCGGGACCAGCAGCGCCGCCGCGAACCCGGCGTAGCGCTGCTTCGACACGACCAGCTTGCGATGCTCCGCCTCGTAGGTGCGTAGCGCGGTGTCAACGTCGGACGTATGCCGGGCCAGCGCGCGGGCCAGCGTCGCCGCCCCGCTCATGGCCAGGCTCGAGCCCTCCCCGAACAGCGACAGCGACGATGCCGCGTCACCGAGCAGAGTGACTCGTCCCCGGGACCACCCGGACATCCGCACCTGGCTCACCGCGTCGAAATACAGGTCGTCGGCCGCCCGTACGCGATCGAGTAGCTCGGGGACGATCCATCCGGCGCCGTCGAACGCGGCAATGAGCAGCCGCTTGTGTTGCGCGGTGTCGCGGTGGTCGAAGCCGTCGATGACCGGGCTGCGGAACAGGAACGCCGCGAGCGCCTCCGTTCTCGAGGGATGCAGCGTCACGGCGCGGCCGGGCGTGTTGTACATGAGCACTGCGTCCGCACGCTCGAGCGGACGGCCCAGCGCGACCGTGGCGACGTAGACGCCCCCGTGCCGGATGAAGTCTGACTCGGGGCCGAACGCCAGCCGGCGGGTCAGCGAGTGCAGCCCGTCGGCGCCGACGACCAGGTCGAAGCGGCGCGGGGCGGCCCGGTCGAACGTAACGTCGACGCCGCTCCCGTCCTGGGTCAGCGTCGTGATCGTGTCGTCGAAGAGAAACTCGGCGTCGTCGCGGGCGGCCTGCCACAAGATCGACGCGAGGTCGCCGCGGGGCAGCTCGACCGCTCCGCTGCCGGCGCGCTGCATCGGCAGGGAGCCGGCTCCGAGGAAGGTCAGCGTGGTCGCCGACGTGGCCGCCGCGCGTAGCCGCGGCATGATGCCCATCGCGTCGGCGACCGCGACGGCCGGGCCGCGCACGTCGACCGGGCTGCCACTAGAGCGCAGCCCCTGCGCCCGTTCCACGACGGTCGGCCGGAAGCCGCGCCGCGCGAGCCAGTACGCCAGTGTCGGGCCGGCGACGCCGGCCCCGGAGATCAAGACAATACGAGGAGTCATGACCACACCATAACCGCACTCAGTGCGAAATTGCAATGACTGCCGATATGCAGCGAGTGCGTTAAGCTTTGAGCATGACGCTCCGCCATCACAAGAAGATCCGCACGCGCCAGGCGATCGTGGACGCCGCCACGGACCTGTTCGCGACCCGCGGCTACGAGAAGACCACCGTGGCCGACATCGCCGCCGCGGCGGACATCGGCACGCGTACGTTCTTCAGCTACTTCGCGAGCAAGGAGGAACTGCTCTTCCCGCAGGCCGACGCGCGGGTGGCCGCGGCCGTCGACGCGATCGCCACCCGTAAGCCGGGCGAGGGACCCGCCGAGGTGCTGGTGCGCGCGCTGCGCGAGGCCGGTGCGTCGGACGACGACCTGGTCAACCCGCTCGCGCGGCTACGCCTGCAGCTCATCCGGACCGTCCCCGCGGTTCGCGGCCGCGGCCTGCAGATCCAGGTCGACGCGCAGCGCGAGATCGCCCGGCACCTGCGTGACGCGTACCCCGACGAGCTGGACGAGGTGAGCGCCGCGGCGCTGGTCGGCGCGCTGATCGGCGCGGTGTCCGGGGCGTTGGAGGTCCTGCTCGACGATCCGGACGCCGTCGCCGGCGGCCCAGAACTGCTCAAGGAGCGGCTGCGCCAGGCCACCGATGTCGCGCTGCGACCGTGGTCGGGCTAGGACGGGCGTCCGATCGGGCCATGGTCGTTCGTCACGGGGGCATGGATAGCTTTCGGATCGACGTACCGCAGCGCGACCTCGACGACCTGTACGACCGGCTCGACCGGACCCGGTGGCCCCAGGAGCTGCCGGACGCGGGCTGGGACTACGGAGTGCCCGGCGCATACGTGCGCGAGCTGGCCGACTACTGGCGGCACGGCTACGACTGGCGCCGATGGGAGGCGCGGCTGAACGAGCATCCGCAGTTCACCACGACGATCGACGGTCAGCGCGTCCACTTCCTGCACGTCCGCTCGGCCGCACCAGACGCCCTGCCCCTGATCCTCACGCACGGCTGGCCCGGCTCGGTGGCCGAGTTCCTCGACCTCATCAGCCCGCTGTCCGAGCGCTTCCACCTCGTCATCCCGTCGCTTCCCGGATTCGGGTTCTCCGGGCCGACGACCGAGCGCGGGTGGAACGTCGCGCGCATCGCCCGCGCCTGGGCGGAGCTGATGCGCCGCCTCGGCTACCAGCGGTACGGCGCCGCCGGCAACGACTGGGGTTCGGCCGTCGCCCCCGAGCTGGGCCGGGTCGCTCCGGAGTCGGTCGTGGGCGTCCACGTCACCCAGCTCTGGGCCGACCCGACCGGCGCGCCCGGCGAAATCGATGACCCGTCGGACGAGGAGAAGGCCGCCCTGGCCGGACTCGCATGGTTCGAGGAGAACATGGATGCCTACCAGCGAGTGCAGTCCCAGCAGCCGCAGTCGCTGGCGTACGCCCTGACGGACTCTCCGGCCGGGTTGCTGGGCTGGCACTGCCTCATCTACCGCGGTGGCCTGGACGCGGACTACATCCTGACCAACGTGATGATCCACTGGCTGACCGGCACCGTGTCGTCCGCGATGCGGCTCTACCGCGAGGACGCGTTGACGCCGCGGCACACGACCCCAACCACGGTGCCGATCGGCGCGGCTCAGTTCCGCGACGACTACCGGCCGATCCGGCGGCTGGTCGCCCGCGAGCACGCCAACGTCGTGTCGTGTCACGACTACGACCACCCAGGCCACTTCGCGGCCCATCAGTCGCCGGACGTGCTGGCCGCGGACATGCGAGAGTTCTTCGCCGCGCTCGATAGTCGCGGGAGCGTCAATCCAGCGCGTGCGCGGTGACCGCCTTGCCGTCCACGATGTCGGCGACAGCGACGATCGCGACCGGACGGCCACCGGCCCGCAGAGCGAGCCTCGTCGTCGGTTCCGGCGAGCCGGTGTCCTGCGCCGCCATCGCCCTCAACGACGCCGCGTCGCCGGCCGGCACTGTGACCGTGCCGCCGCTCTTGCTCGCCTGCACCTCGCCCAACGGTCCACTCAGGACGATGCACATCTTCGTGTCGCCGTCGCGGACGTAGTAGGTGTCCGCGTCACACATGCCGAGGGCCCGGCCGAGGAGGCCGGGCTCGTGGTCGATCTGCTGGGAGATGCTGTCCTGGATCGCGTACACCGACACCGAGTGGGTGCCCGGCAGCAGCAGCGGATCCCGCCAGGCGACAACCCCGGCGGCAGCGCCGAGCGCCACCGCCAGCACTGCCCCCGCCCAGATCCGGCTCCGTCTCGTCGCCATGATGCCAACCTAAGGGCGCCACGACCAAGACGGCATGAGCGCCCGTACCTAGGCCGACGGTTGGGGCGCGGCGGCCGGGCTGTGGTGGCCGGCGGTGTCGACGGCCCGGACGCCGAATTGGACGTTGTCCTTGGACAGGTCGATCGTCGCCGTGGAGACGTTGCCGACCGGGATGACGTGCGTCCAGTCCGGCGCGGTGGACTCGCGCCACACCACCTCGTACCCGGCGAGGTCGGCCTCGGTGCTGGGGGTCCAGCGCAGCGTCGACAGGTTGGTCAGCGCCGTCGTGTCGATGAGCACGCCTTTCGGCGTGGACGGCGCCTGGGCGAGAGACCACAGCACCGCGCCGTTCACGCGGGTGACCTGGGCGATGTAGCGGAAGTCGCAGAACTCGACCAGATCGCCGAATTGGACGCCGTTCTCGACCCGGGTGTTCTGGTGCTCGTGGGCGAAGTTCTCCCGCGGCTCGGTGAACCGGGCGGCCGGGTAGCCGCGCAGCAGGAACGAGATGTGGTCGCTGCCGCGCAGGTACCGGTCCCGGCGCCAGACGATGCGGATCTTCATGCCGGTGGCGTCGTTCTCGGCGACGCTTCGCGCGAACCGGCCGAGCTGCCGCGAGGGGCCGTCGTTCTCGCCGCCGACCGACTTGCGGGTCGACGCCTGCGCCGGCGTCTCGGAGGTGGGCACGCCCTCGACGAACAGCCGGACGGTACGCGGGTCGTTCGGCGTGCCGTCGTGCGCGTCGCCGGTACCGATGATGTCGTTGCTGAACATGCCCTGGATGTCGGCGCCGGCGTCGGAGAACACCTGAGCCATGTGGTCCGAGCCGTACAGGCCCTGCTCCTCGCCGGCGACCGCGGCGAACACGATCGTCGCCTCGGGATGCCGGGTCGCCATCACCCGGGCCAACTCCATCATCGCGGCCACGCCGGACGCGTCGTCGTCGGCGCCGGGCGCGTCGCTGGTGAAGTCCAGCACGTCGGTGACCCGGGAGTCGTAGTGGCCGGTGACCACGTAGATCCGCTCGGGCGCGCCGTCCCCGCGCAGCGTGGCGATGATGTTGGTGATCGGCGTCGGCACCGGGATGCGGGACGAGACCGGCTGGATGAACGACTGTTTCTCGACCGTCATCCGGCCGCCGGACGCGGCCGCGTACCCGGTCAACTGCTCGAAGATCCAATCGCGCGCGGCCCCGATGCCGCGCATCGGGTCGTCCTGGCTGGACAGCGTGTGTCGGGTGCCGAACGATGCGAGCTCGCGGACCGTGGCCTCGATGCGCCGGGCGTCGATCTCCCGCAGCAGCGCCCGCAGCTCCGGGTCGGGATCCTGCGGCAGCGCCGGCTCGCCCGGGCCGCTGGAGGTACTGGCGCCGCGGCGGCTGACGCGGCGCCGCCGAGAACGGGCGCCGCGACGGCCGCCGCGGCAGAGACCGAGAGAAACGTTCGTCGATCTGCCATGCTCGCACCCTTACCCAACCGGTACGCGATGTCTACCGGTGTGCGCAGGATCAACCGTCGAGGCGATCGCCAGCACGACGATGATCGCGGCGGTGACCCGGACGTGTGGTTACCTCGCCGTCCGCCGTGACGACCACTTTGACGTGTCGGCCGGTAGCGGCGGCGTCGAAGGCGTCGGCGACCCTCGTCAGGGGGTCGCGCGCGGTGATGAAGTCGTCGGGGTTCACCAGCCCGGCGGCGAGCATGGTGATGGCGCCGGCGAAGTCGTCGCGGGTGTAGGTGGCACTGCCCTGGATCCGTACCTGAAGGTCCTGGATGTGCGGCAGCGGAACGGTCACCGGGGCCGCCGGCACGCCGATGACGACGACGGTGCCGCCCTTGAGCGCGATGGCGATGGCCTGGTCGATGGTCGCCTGCACGGAGACGCAGTCGAAGACGACATCGGCGCTGGTGCCCAGATCGGCGCGGATGGCGTCGACAACGTCCGCCCCGGCGGCATCGTGGACGGAGTCGGCGCCGAGCTGGGCCGCGAGCTCTCGCTTTGCGGGCAGGGTGTCGCTCACGGCGATGCGGGCCGCGCCGGCGTGCCGGGCGGCGGCGAGGGTGAGCAGGCCGATGGTGCCGGCGCCCAGCACGGCGACGGTCTTGCCGGTCAGGTCGGGTCCGGCGAGGCGGACGGCGTGCACCGGCGTGGACAGCGGCTCGATGAGAGCAGCGTGCAGGTCGCTGAGCCGGTCCGGAATCGCCACCACGCGGTCGGCGGGTAGGACGAAGAGGTCGGCTAGGCCGCCGTCTGGGGCGGTGCAGCCGAAGAACGTCATGGTGGCGCAGAGGTTGTACCGGCCGTCCAGGCAGTACTTGCACCGCCCGCAGGCTAGGATCGGCTCCACGACGACGCGGGTGCCGCGCGGGATGTCGACGCCTTCGCCGACCGCTTCCACCGTGCCGACGACTTCGTGGCCGGGGTGGTAGGGCAGCGGTACGAACGGATGGCGTCCGTGGAAGGCGTGCACGTCGGATCCGCAGATGCCGACGAGACGCATCCGGACGAGCACCTGGCCGGCCGCGGGTTGCGGCGCCGGTGACCGCCGAATCTCGACGACGCCGGGCGCCGTGACGACGACCTGGCGGATGGTGTCCTCGTTCATGTCCGTGACTCCGATGGGGGCACGGAGAGTGGCTCCGTGCCCCCAGGTTGCCGCCTGTCAGCAGCTGGACTTGTAGGCGGCGGCGCCGCCCTCGCCGTCGATGTTGTCCTTGGTGATGATGGTGAAGCCGGTCTGGACCTTCGGGGTGACGGTCCCGCCGTCGAGCGCGGCGACGGCCTCGTCGACGCCGTACTGGCCGATGATGCCGGGCTGCTGGGCCACGAGGGCCTGGATGGTGCCGTCGCGCAGCCTCTTGACCTGGTTCGGGCCGGCGTCGAAGCTGGCGATCTTGACGGTGTTGGCCTTGCCGGCTTGCTTCACCGCGGTGGCGGTGCCTTCGGCGGAGAACAGGTTGGCGGCGAACACGCCGACGATGTCGGGATCCTTCTGCAGCGCGGAGCCCATGAGGTTGGCGGCGGTAGCCGGGTCGTTATGGGAGTACTGCACCGGCAGGTACTGGAACTTGGAGTCCGCCTTGGCCGCCTCCTCGAAGCCCTTGATCCGCAGGTCGACGGTGGAGACACCCGGGTCGGTGGACATGACCATGACCTTGCCGCCGTTGGGATTGAGCTGCTTGATGGCCTCGAAGGCCGCCTTGCCGCCGCCGACGTTGTCGGATGCGATGGCGGATGTGGCGTAGGAAGGATCTTCGGTCGTCGTGTCGACGAGAATGACCTTGATGCCCTTCTCGGCGGCCACCTTCAACGGTGTCTGCATGGCGGTGACGTCGGTCGGGGCGATCAGGATGGCGTCCGGTTGGCCGGCGACCACCGAGTCCAGGATCGGCTTCTGCAGGGTCGGGTCGAACTTCTGCGGACCCTGCGTCTTGACGGTGACGCCCAGGTTCGCGGCTTCGGCCTCAGCGCCGCACTGCATGGTGATGTAGAACTGGTCACCGGTGACGCCCTGGATGAACTGGATGTTGTAGTTCTTCTTGGCCTTCGGCGGGGCGGCCACCGCGGAGGCGGCGGGCGCACTGGGGTTGGCCGCCGCGGTGTTGTTGGGGGTGGCGCCGGTCGGCTTCGAGCTGGTACAGGCGGCCAACGGGATGACGAGGGCGATGCCGGCGACCGCGATCGCCTTGGTGCTGTGCTTCATGGACACTCCTCTAATTTTTGATCTTCAGCATGGCGAGGAACGGGTTGCCGGCCTTGGCACCGCGCAACGCGGCGGCTCGGCGGGACTGGTCGACATACACGGCGGCGACCAGCACGGTTCCGACGGCGACGCCCTGCCAGAAGGCTTCGACGCCGATGATGACGAAGCCGGCCTGCAGGACGGCGGGGATGAACAGACCGACGACGGTGCCGAAGATGGAGCCCTCACCGCCGAAGATCGACGTGCCGCCGATCACGACGGCGGCGATGACGTTGAGGTTGGTCAGTGACTGCCCGGCGATCGTGGTGGTGCCGAACTGCGCCAGGGCAAGGACCGCGCCAAGGCCGGCCATCGCACCGGAGATGCCGTACACGATGATCAGGTGCCGGTCGACGTTGATGCCGACGCGGCGAGCACTGAGCTCGTTGGATCCGATGGCGAAGGTGTACCGGCCGAATCTCGTCTTGTGCAGGACGATCCCGCCGATGATCACGGTGACCAGCGCCACGAACGGCAGGGCCGGGATGCCCAGGATCTTGATGTAGGTGCTGAAGTCGGTCAGGGCCGCCGGCACCGAGCGGATGTCGACGCCACCGGTGATGACCTGGGCCAGGCCGAGGGCGACCGACAGCGCGCCCAAGGTCACGATGAGCGGCGGGATCTTGGCCTTGGCGATGAGGAAGCCGTTCAGCAGTCCCCAGGCGATGCCGGAAACGAGCGCGGCAGCGATGCCGATCGCGGCGACTCCCCAACCGTCGCCGCCGATGGCCGCCATGACCTTGGCGGCGATCACCGAGGCGAAGACCAGCACGGAACCGATGGACAGGTCGATGCCCGCGGTGATGATGACGAACGTCATGCCGACGCCGAGCACGGCCCAGACCGAGATGTTCTGCGAGATCAGGGAGAAGTTGCTGGTCGAGAGGAACTTGCTGCCAGCGGCGAGCGTGAACAGCACCACGATGACGACGAGGACACCGAGAATCCAGATCGATTGCAGGCTCGCCAGGCGCTTGAGGTACGAGTCTTTGGGCGGGCTTTCGAGCACACTCTGCTGCTCCGGCGCCTGCCCGGGCGGGGTGATGACGCTCATGCCGTGGCCTCCCTCCGGGTGTCGTTCCGGACGTCGAGGGCGCCGGTCATGGCGCCGACGAGCTGTTCGACGGTGGTGTCCTTGTTAGGGAACGTGGCGATGCGGGTGCCCAGGCGCATGACCTGGATGCGGTCGGCGACCTCGAGGACGTGGGGCATGGAGTGCGAGATCAGGACGACCGCGATCCCCTTGTCGCGGACCCGCTTGATGGTGTCGAGAACGTTCTTGGTCTGCACCACGCCGAGCGCGGCGGTGGGTTCGTCCAGGAACACGATCCGGTTGGCCCACGTGATGGCCCGGACGATGGCGATCTGCTGGCGCTGCCCGCCGGACATGGTGCCGACCTGAGCGGTGAACGCTCGGACGGTGCCGCCGAGTTCCTTGAATCCGGCTTCGGCCTGCACGCGCATCTTCTTCTCGTCCATGAACCCGAGCCGGCCGAGGAGGCCCTTCCGGGGTATTTCGCGGCCGAGGAACATGTTCTGGACGGGGTTGAGGTGCGGCGCGAGGGCGAGGTCCTGATAGACGACCTCCATGCCCATCTCCGACGCCTGGTGCGGGCTGGTGATGGTGACGGGTTCGCCGTCGAAGAGCAGTTCGCCGGAGTCGACTTCCAGGTTGCCGGTCATGGCCTTGACCATCGTGGATTTGCCGGCGCCGTTGTCGCCGATGAGAGCGACCACCTCGCCGACGTTGACGTCGAAGGAGGCGTTGTCGAGGGCCCGGACGTGGCCGAAGCTGCGCGACAGGCCCCGCGCCTCGAGTAGGGGTGTCATCCGCTGTCACCTCTCGATATGTGAGGAGGGTGGTGGGGGCGCCGAGGTTGAGGTCCTGAGAGCGCGACGCCGGTTTGTTGGATATTCGTGGTGTCTGTCTACCGACTGCTGCAGAGGTAGGGCTACGACGAGTGGCCGGGTGTTACCCGTTTGTGGCTGCCGATGCTGGTGGCGTCGATGTCGCGCAACGAGCGCAGGGTGCGGTGGAACGCCTGTCGACGTTCGCAGTAAAGATCTCCATGGGCGGCCGGGAGCACGGTCGCCGCCGCGAGGTCGTCGCGGGGCCGCGTCCGGCGGGTGGGTAGGCCGGCCGCGCGGGCGCCCAGGTTGGCGGCGCCGAGGCCGGAGGCGGCGGCGACCTCGACCGGCGCGAGCGGACGGCCCAGGATGTCCGCCAGCATCTGCCGCCACGCCGGATCCTTCGTGCCGCCGCCGGCCAAGCGAAGATGATCGATCGCTTCACCGGGTTGGAGCAGGGCGTCGAGCGCCTCTCGGACAGCGAAGGCGACGCCTTCCAGCGCGGCACGGAGCAGGTCCCGGCGATCGTGGCGGGGATCCAGGCGGGTCCACGCCCCGCGCATGCCGGGGTCGAGGTAGGGGGTCCGTTCGCCGTGCAGGTGCGGCAGGAAGAGCGGGTCGTCCGTACGCGGCGGCACGGCGGCGGCCGCGTACAGTTCCGGCCAGCTCGCGCCGAGTATGCGGCGGACCCAGTCGAGGGTGAGGCCGCCGTTGAGTACGGCGCCCATCGCGTACCAGCCAGTGTCGGTCGCCGCGCGGTACAGGTGCGTCACCGGACGCTCGGGCAGCGGGTCGGGCAGCGTCGCGACCGGCCTGATCAGCTGCGCGCCGGTGCCGATGGTCAGTTGCATCGTTCCGGGCTCGACCAGTCCCGAACCGAGCGCGGCGGCCGCGGTGTCGGCGGCGCCGGCGGCGACGGGGAGGCCTGGGCGCAGTCCCAGCAGTCGCGCGCCGGCCTCGGTGAGGCTGCCCGCGCGATCGCCTGAGCGGGCCAGGATCGGAGGCAGGTTCGCTTCGTCGAGTCCCAGCGCCGCGACCACCTCGGTGTCCCAGCGGTCCGCCGCAATGTCGTAGAGCAGGGTCGCGGACGCGTCACTGGGTTCCGTGGCGAACCGCCCGGTGAGCCGGGCCCGCAGCCAGTCCTTCGGCTGCAACGCCCACCGCGTCGCGGCCCACGCGGCGGGTTCGTTCGCGGCCAGCCAGGCGAGCAGGGGGCCGGCCATCCCGGGGCTGAGGGGATTCGCCAGACGTGCGCGCACCGCCGGGGGAAGCCGCGTGTAGTGCGACAGCTCCTGGGTGGCGCGGGCGTCCGACCACAGCATTGCCGCGTGGACGGCGCGGCCGTCCTCGCCGGTGGGAACCACGCCGTGCATCTGACCGGACAAGCCGATCGCTTCCGGCTCGACGCCGGCTTCGGTGACAGCGGCCTTGACCGTGGCCGCCGTGGCGGCTAACCATTCGGCCGGCTCGCTCTCGCTGTGCCCCGGCCGCGGGCTGGACACCCGATAGCCGCCGACAGCTTGACCCGCCACCGTTCCGTCGAGCGTCGCCACCACGGCCTTGACCGAGCTGGTGCCCAGGTCGATGCCGAGCGTCACGGGGGCCATGGTGATCACCTCATTCGAAACGTGAACGGCAGATGCCGTGCGCGGCAGGGTCAGGGAACGATGACGACCTTGTGCACGGTGGGATCGTGCTGCAGCGCGTCGAGCGCCTTGCCGTAGTCGTCCAGTGAGAACCGGTGGGTGATGATGCCGTCGGTCTTGGCCCGGCCGGTGCGCAATGCGGCGATGGCGGCGCCGAAGGAGGTCATCTCGGCGAAGGAGCCCCTGATCGTGATCTCGCGGCGGAACACGTCGAAGGGATGGAACTGCACGACTTCGTCGGCGCGGGTGACGCCGTACACCAGGACGGTGCCGCCGTTGCGGGTCAGCGGGACGCAGATGTCCCCGATCTCGGTGGATCCGGTCGCCTCGACTACGACGTCGTAGCCGTCGCCGTCTGGCGACGCCTCGCGCAGCTTGGCCAGGTTGCCGTCGGGATCGTTGCGGCTGATCTGCACCGTGCGGTCGATCCCGAGCCGGGCGGCGGTGTCGAGCTTGAACCGGGTGGGCGCCGCCACGGTCACCGACGCGGCGCCTCCGGTCGCGATCAGTTGCGCGAGCAGCAGCCCGGTGGGTCCGGCTCCGAACACCAGCACGCTCGAGCCGGGCCGTAGCCGCAGTGACTCCAGGCCGTGCATCGCGCATGCGGCCGGTTCGGCGAACACCGCGGTTTCCTTCGGCAGGCCGTCGACGGAGAAGACGAGGGTCTCCGGGACCGTGACGTAGTCGGCGAAGAACCCGGGAAAGTTGCTGCCGTACCCCTTGGCGTTCTCGCAGAGGATGAGCCGGCCGGACAGGCAGTAGGCGCAGTGCCCGCAATAGACGTTGGGGTTCACGGTGACCTGTTCACCGACCCGGAACCGGGTGACGCCGTCGCCGACCTGGTCGATGACGCCGACCAGCTCGTGGCCCGGGATCAGTGGGAAGACCGCGTTGAAGTCGCCCTCGTGGATATGTAGGTCGGTGCCGCACACGCCGACCTGGTCGACCTTGATGCGAACCTCGTGACCCGCGGCCTGCGGTGTCGGAATCTCCTTCACCGCGTAGCTGCGGGCGGCGTCGTACACGACCGCCTTCATGTCGCCTCCCTGCTCGGCGAGCACTCTTCTTAACCTGGGTGTAATGGAGACTAAGCCATGACACCGGTGTCTGTCACCGGTGACATAGAATAATCTTTCGGTAGCCTGTCACCGGTGACATGCGGTCCGGCCGCGGCCATCGCCCCGGTCCGTTCGGAAAGGCGGCCCTCGCCCCCGTCCGTCAGAAAGGTTGAGGCATGAGCACGATGCGCCAGGTGGCCGAGCGCGCGGGCGTCAGCGCCAAGACCGTGTCGCGGGTCATGCACCACGACCGGTATGTCTCCGATGACGTCCGCCAGCGTGTTGAGCAGGCGATTCGGGAGTTGCAGTACGTACCCAACGTGGTCGCTCGCACGTTCCGGTCAGGACGCGACGACGCCATCGGCGTCGCCGTCCCGGACATTTCGGACCCGTTCTTCGCCACGCTCACACACGAGGTCGAACGGGTGGCCCGCGCTCGCGGTGTGGCAGTCTTCGTCACCAGCCTCGGCGACGACGCGGCCGACGAACGACCCGGCGTCGAGGCGCTGCTGAGCCGGCAGGTGTTCGGTCTCATCACGACGCCGACGTCGGCCGATCAGTCGTATCTGCGTCCATGGCAGGAACGCACGGCGATAGTGTTCATCGACCGGTCCCCTGCCAAGATCACCGCGGACAGCGTCGTCGAGGACGACTTCGGTGGCGCCCACACCGCGACCAGCCACCTCATCGGGCACGGCCACCAGCGGATCGGCTTCATCGGCGACCGGGTGACGGTCGCGACGACGGCCCGACGACTCGAGGGATACCGGGCGGCCCTCGCCGACGCCGGCATTCCCGAGGCTCCTGAGGTGATCGCGCTCGGCGCGACTTCTGGCGCCGAGGCGGGCAGGGCAGCCCGCGACCTGCTCCAGCGGCCGGATCCGCCGACCGCGTTGTTTTCGTCGAATGCGCGATGCTCGATCGGCATCGTCCCGGCGCTGCAGTCGGTCGGCCGCAGCGGTATGCCGTTCATCAGCTTCGGCGATTTTCCGCTCGCCGAAGCGCTGCGGCCTCCGCTGTCGGTGATCGACCAGGATCCGGTCGCGGTCGGGCACACCGCGGTGACGCGAATCTTCGAGCGCCTCGATCACCCGGACCGCCGGCTCAAGCGACGGATCGTCCTCCCGGTCCGCCTGGTCACCCGCGGGTCGTGCGGCGGCGACCACGCCCCCGCCGTGTCCGGGCGGGCCGTGTCCTAGCGTGAGAGGGAAAGCTAGGCCGCGCTGTGCCACGGCCGGGCGTAGCTGGACGCCACAGCGGTGAGCTCCTCGAGCCTCGGGCGAGCGACGTCGGACAGGAACTTCTCGCGCTCGGCGCCGTCCAGGCCGACCGCTTCGCGCCACACGGAACGACCCGCGATGAAGCCGGAGGCGCCGCCCTCGTCGAAGGCGATCCGCATGACCTGACTGAACTCGGCGAACGGTACGCCCGCCGACAGCACGGCCCACGGACGGTCGAGGACCGAGGCGAGCCGGCGGCACCCGCTCGGCGAGCCCGGGTACTCGAGCTTGAGCAGGTCGATGTCGAGATCGTTGAGGGCGCGTGCGGCCTCGATGATCGCGTCCTCACGCTCGCGCCCGTGCAGCTCACGCCCCGGCAGCGAGTAGACGAGGTTCTCGATGACGACGGGCACGCCGGTGGCCCGGCAGTCGTCGATGATCTCCTGGCAGACCGCCAGCGCCTCGGCGACCAGGTCCGGTTCTCCATCGCCCGGTGCCGGACGGTCGGCACGCAGCTGCACGAAGAACTTCAACGCGTCGCCGCCCTGGTCGAGCACCCACTGGGCGTTGAGCTCCGGGTCGCGGTGCGTGCGTGGCTCTGACTGGTACGAGCGGCGCTCCGCAGGTTCGGCGGCGACCAGCAACCCGCAGGTGTCGGCCAGCGCACCCGCTTCGGTGATGGCGGGAACGCCGTACGTGGGGTCGGACAGGAGCCCGCTCGCTAGCGGGGTCAACGCCCGGGCAACGTCGGCCTTCGCGGCACGCAGTTCCTGGTCGGTGCCGTCCCGGCCGACGGCGGTGAACATCCGCCGCAGCGTGTTGCGTTGGTCCATCGCGACGATGGCGAACGCGCCGCCCCCGGCCGCGATGACGTCGAGGCTCCTGGTTTTACTGCGTGTCGGGTTCATCTGGGCAAGCTCCTTGTTCTCCGGCTATCGGGCAATGGGCTCTGGGGTACGGGAACGTGCGTGCTGGAGGAAATCGCTCGGCGTGGGAGCGTCCGGCATGAGCGAGTACTCGGCCAGCAACGCGGCGCCGACCGCTCCCGGCTCCTCCTCGATGGAGAACCCGAGCCGATCGATCGCGTTCGCTTTGGCGATCCGGACGCTGCGCATGCGGGTCCAGCCGCCGGCCGCGAGCGCCGCACGATGAGGGCCGACGATGGGTTCGATGTCGTCGAGCAGTTTCCGCGTGAGGCGGGCCGTATGTCGGGTGGCCGCGGTCCAGATGGCCGCGGGAGTCGCGCCGTCCTGAACGCGGATGACGACGTCCTCGTCGGTCCGGCCGTCGCCTTCGACCGCCAGGCCGGCCGGGAGCGTCGACACGTCGCAACTGGCCACGTCGAGGGCTTCCCGGGCCTGTGGGTTCTCCGCGCCGAGCGCGGCGAGCACGCGCCGCAGCAGCAGACCTCCGCTCACGCCGGCGAGCAGGAACGTGGTGCCCGGTACGACATGCTGGCCGGCGGACCATCTCGCGGCGACAATGCGTCCGCGCTGCGACTCGTCCAGGACGCCGGGCACCGCCCGGGCCACCACGTCGGCCGTGCCGCTGGAGTTGAACAGGTCGTCCGGTCCGATCGCCCCCACGCCGAGGGCTGCCACGGGGTGGTCATGGCCGGCGACGCTGAGCACCGCGCCGGCCGCACACGCCGGGATGTCATGGTGTCGGAGGAACCCGGCGGACCGTCCCGCGCGGATCTGATCCGGCAGAAACGAGTCGGGCAGATCCGCGATCGCCAGCGCATCGGCCCACGGTTGACCGGTGCCCTGATCGATCAGTCCGGTCCGGGAGGCCAGCGAGGGCTCGCGGCACCGATCGCCGCCCAGTCCGTGTACGACCCACTCGGGCACGCTGAGCCACGTCGACCCCGGTGCGATGGGCCGTTCGTGCGGCAGACACAGGAGCTTGGCGATGGTTGCCTGGAACGTCCAGGGCAATCCGGTGACCCCGGGGAAACGCTCGACGAACGCCGGGTACTGACGTCGTACGCGGGCCACGTCGGCGTCTCCCCGATGGTCGAACCAGGCGATCGCCGGCGTCGCCGGCCGGCCGGCCGGGTCGAGCAAGACGCCGCTCTCACCGATCCCGCCGACGGAAACCGCGCGGATCGTGATGCGGCCCCAGGCCGATTCCGCCGCCCGGACCGCCGCCCCGATCAGGTCCACGGCGAGCTGGAGGAAAGCGGACGCCTCGAGTTGCGTGCGCGCACCGGGCTCGGCGCGCCATCGGGTGGGTTGCTGCACGATCAGCGCGGACGGATGGCCGAGCTGGCGGATCAGCGCTTTCGACGCGGTGGTGCCGATGTCGAGGCCGACAACGGTGTCGATCGTCCCAGTCATGGCCGTATCTCTCCCGAGCCGCGTTCGATGATCGCCGCGGGAAGGCGGATGTGTTCGACGGCCCGTCCCGAGTCGGCCAGCCGCTCGATGAGCCGGTCCGCCGCGGCCACGCCGATCCGCGCTCCGGAGTGGTCAACGACCGTGATTCCGGGTGCCAGCGCATCGGCCATGGCGAAATCGCCGATGCCGATGAACGCGATATCGGTGCGCGACCGTGCGTGCAACACCGGGATGATGCCGAGTGACGCGCGGGTCGTAGCGCTGAACACGGCCGTGAACTTGGCCTCGCCGTCCGATCCGCGCGCGTGGTCGAGCAGCTCGGCGACTGCCGCGGCCGCATCCCGGCTGCTTGAGCTGTTCGATCGCACAAGGTCGTCCGCGACGGGCAGCCCGTGTCGGGCGTGCGCCGCGAGGTATCCCTCGAGCCGGGACGATGAGGTGGGAATCGATGAGGTGTCGCCGATGTACGCGATGCGCCGGTGACCGTGCTTGATCAGATGGGTCACGGCATCGTCAGCGGCTTGACGGTCATCGATGTCGACGATGTCGGCGCTCACGCCGGGCGCCGCACGGTCGATCAACACCAGGGGAGTGCGATCCGGCCTGAGCCATGAGTGGTCGCCGCTGGTCGGCGCCAACAGCAGACCCGCCACTCGGCGGTGGAGCATGCGCTGCACGACCTGCTGTTCGCGGAGATCGTCGCGATGAGTGCTTGCCACCAAGACAGGGCGCCCGTGGCGCGCCATGGCCGTTTCGACGCTGTCGATGACTTCGGAGAAGAACGGATCGGCGATCGACTCGACGACAAAGCCGATCGAGAGATCGGTGCCGGCGCGCAGTGATCGCGCGACGGCATCGGGCTGGAAGTTCAGCGATCGCATGCTGTCCAGCACGCGCCGGCGGGTGTCGGCGGCCACCCGGTGGTCGTCGTTCAGCACCCGGGAAGCCGTCCGCAGGCTCACGCCGGCCGCGTCCGCAACGTCGATGAGGCGGGCGGTGGGCGTCATGACCGCAGTCCTTTCGTCACATCAACGAAGATCGTTGCCATCGATGGCACAACCGAAGTGTGTCATGGTGTGCCATCGATGGCAACACCGCGCTATGCCAAGTGAGCTACGACGCAGTCGACCTGGTCGGCCACGGGCATGGTGGCGTCCACGGACAGGTGCGGGGCCGCGGGAGGGTCCCGTTCGATGGCGGCGAGGAATGCGTACGGGTCCTTCACCTTGTCCGTATCGCGCGCGGCGCCGCGCTGTTTCAGACGCTCGACGAGTCGATCCGGCGGGAGGTGCAGCCAGACGAATGCGACGTCCGCAGCGTGAGCCTTCAGCCGGTCGACGACCGCGTCCCAACCGTCCTCCGATCGCTCGGTCGTGAACGGCGCAACCAGTACGACCGACATGCCGGCGCGCAGGTTGTCCTCGGCCAGCGCGAACAAGGTGTCGTAGCGGGCTGCGCGCGTCAGCTGGGCCATCCGCGGGTCGCCGAGGTCTGCCGCGCCGATCAGGTCGGACACCACGTTGGTGAGCGGGCCGGTCGCCACGTCGAGATCCAGCACGGCCGCGCCGAGTCGTGGGGCCAGGGCGGCGGCCAGCGTCGACTTACCGGTCGCCGGCGCTCCGCCGATCAGGATGGCGGTGGGCGGCTTCATCGGATCGGCCCTGGCATCGGTGCAGGGGGTCTGATGGCGACAAACGCCGCGGTGCCGCGGACTCGCGTGGGTCGCATGGGATAAAACCTTATGTCACCGGTGTCAAGGGCGGCGTAGCCCCGCTGATCCCGATCGTCAGCGCTTACCCGTCTTGAATCGTGTCATCGCGGCACCTCCTGGGTCCCGTTCTCCGCCAGGTAGGTCTCGAGGCGGTCCAGCTCCAGCTCCCAGCCCCGGGTGTGGTAGCCCGCCACATCCGGCTCGTACGGACCCTGGACGATTCGCACCAGGGTGCCGCGGCGTCCGGTATCGGTGAACTCCACCCGCAGCTCCAGCAGGGAATCGGGGTCGATACCCGGGTCACCGGTGATCCGCAGACGTGCGACGAAGAGGTCCGGGTCGAAGTACTCGGTGAAGACGGCGTCGGTCGTCACGCGGCTGGTAGGGTCGTTGTCGCGGATCTTGACGTGGTGGTGACGTCCACCGACCCGCAGGTCGGCGGTGACCGTGTCGGTTTCCACATGCCAACCGGGACTACCGCGCCATCGGGCCATCTCCTCCGGAACAGTCCAGGCCCGGAACACGTCAGGTCGGGGATAGTCGTATTGCCGCTCGACCACAATCATGACGTTCGCGGTCATCGAGGTCCTCCAGTCCGGCAACAGCCGGCCGCTCGCCAAGTCCGCGCCGCCGCCGTACAGCAGAATCGCCCCTAGCGATCGAATCTGTCGATACTTAAATCGAATTAGCGCAGCTTTGTGAGTAACCGCGCTGGCGAGGGCCGGCGGTCCTCGCGCCTCCGGTACGGGTAACCGCACCCCGTTCTTGCCGTGCCGTACACCTGGTGTCTCGTTTCGATCGTCATCGTGGGCGCATCGACATGCGGGAGGGCGTCGATGCCGCAGTACGTCGAGTCCATCGTGGGGAGCCCGTGGGTGCTGGCGGTCGTGTTCGCGGTCGCGGGCCTGGACGCGATCCTGCCGTTCATGCCGAGCGAGTCGACGGTGGTCGCGGTCGGCGTGGTGACCGCCGGGACTGGGCGCCCGTATCTGGCCGCGCTCATCGCCGCCGCGGCCGCCGGCGCGTACACCGGCGACCGGCTGTCGTACGTGATCGGCCGGCGCAGCAACCGGGCGCTGGCCGCCCGGCTCCAGCGCGGCCGGCGATCCCGCGCGGTCCACGAGTGGGTGCACCACCTCCTGCACAGCCGCGGCGGTCTGGTCATCGTCTTCGCCCGGTACCTGCCCGGCGGACGGTCCACCACCGCGTTCGCGGCCGGCCTGGTGGGCTACCCGCTGGGCCGGTTCCGCTGGTACACCGCCTCTGGGGTGTTGATCTGGGCGACCCAGGCGGCGTTGCTCGGCTACTCGGGCGGCGCGATGTTCGAGTCGAGCCCGCTGCTCGGCCTGGCAGCCGCCTGGGCCTTTGCGGCGGCGCTCACCGGCGTAGCGGTCGCGATCCAGCGGGCTTTCGGCACGACCCGCCGAGGCACCCGTGCGCCTCGGACGCCGCGGTCACCGAGGGCGCCCGCCGCCGACGACCGGACCGTCGCCGAGACCGAGAGCCTCAGCCGGCCTTAGTTCCGCAGGGCCTCGTCGACGCCCGGCTCGTGCGGGCCCAGGAACACGGGGTCGCGGCGGGACGCCACGTCGATCATCGCCTTGACCACCGCACCCCGCTCGCGAACCGCGCCGCTGAACCAGGGCCGCCGGTAGATCCGTACCGAGTCGTCGCCGACGCCGACCGCGTCGACGCCCAGCGTGCGGCACAAGGTCACCGCGCGGGCGAGGTGATAGGCCTGCGTCACCACGATCGCCTGCCGCACCCCGAAGATCCGCCGGGCCCGGGCACACGAGTCGTACGTGTCGAAGCCGGCGTAGTCCACCGCGATCCGCTGCGCCGGCACTCCATGCTCGCGCAGCCACTGTGCCATCGCCCCGGGCTCGCTGTACTCCCAGCGGCCGTGGTCGCCGGAGACCAGGATGGCGCGGACCTTGCCGTCGGCGAGCAGCCTCCGGGCGATGTCGAGCCGCGCGGCCAGGAACGGCGATGGGGTCCCGTCCGCGTACACCTGCGCCCCCAGCACCAGGGCCACCGGCGCGGCCGGCACCGTCGCCTCGGTGTAGGTGTGACCGGACGCCGCGCCGCGTACCCAGAGGTCGCCGGCCGCCATGGCCAGGACCGCGACCGCAACGCCGAGCGCGCCCGCCACGACCCCGCGGCGCAGCCAGATCTTCAGCACGGGACGCACTCTGCCAGCCGGCGTCAAGACCGCCGCGGGCCGGCCGGTGACCGTCACGACCGGCGCTGGACGAGCTGGACCGCGTTGCCGTCGGGGTCGCTCACCCAGCCGGCGCGCAGCGCTCCGTCGAGGAAGTCGTGCGGCGGTGTGATCTCCTTCGCGCCGGCCGCGACCACTTGGGCGTAGGCCGTGTCGACGTCCGCCGTCCAGAGCGCGACGTCGCCGCACGGGCCCTCGCCCTTGACCAGGCCGTGCATCTCCCGGGCGGCGGACACCGAAGCCAGGCCGAGGACGAGACCGCCGAGGCGCAGCTCGACGTGGATCGGTGCCCCGGTCTGCGGGGTGCGGAACGTCTCCGCGAAGCCGAACAGGCCGGTGTAGAAGCGGGCGGACGCCTCGACGTCGCTGACATAGAGGTTGACGCTCGGATCGGTGAACATGAGTGTCATCAGATCAGGCCGCCGGCGCTACGGGGAGATTCCGGCGACCACGGTCTGGAGGATGGTCCAGACCGCGTCGTCGTTCGCATCGCCGGGATGCGGTCGCCGGAAGCGGTCGATGTCCACGGCGAGGTCCGCGATGTACCAGCGGAGCCGGTACATCTCCAGCATCTCCGGCAGGACATCGATACCGGTCGCGTCGGTGTAGGCGGCGAGGCCGCCGCCGAGCAGCCACAGATCGCGTTCCGGCGGCGCGACCAGCGCCGTGTCCCAGTCGATCAGCCGCCATCCGTCCGCGGTGCGCAGCGTGTTCCCGGGATGCGGCTCGCCGTGGGTGAGCACGGACCGGCCGCGGTCCGCACCCGCGGCCAGCTCGTCGTAACGCGACAACAGGCCGCGGATCTCGGGCGCATGCCGGGCGATGAGGTCCGCCGCGCGCTGGGCGTACGGGCCGCAGTCCGGCACGTCCGCGCCGTCGAGCGCGGCCGCCAGTGCGTCGCGGTGGGGCACGTCGAGGTCGTCCTCCGCGGCGCGCCGCCGGACCGCCTCCGGCGCGGAGTGCACGTCGACGAGCATGTCGCGTACGGCGTCTCGATGCGTCTCGTCGGCGAACTTGCCGAAGCCGAAGCTCTCGCCGTCGAGCAGCGGGTGCACCGCGGCCGCGTACCGGTCCGTGAGCCGGATGAGCGGCTGGCCGCCGGCCGTCGTCTCCGGCGCGACCACGAACGCCGCGCCCGTCTCGTACAGGCCCAGCGCCGCGTCGAGCGCGCCGTGCAGCCGCCGGTACGCGTCGTCCCGCGACTCCGTGGCGGACCGTCGCTTGGTTTCGAGGTCGTCGACCGTGACGAACCAGCCACGGCCGGCCGGGTCGGTGACCGCCCAGTGATGGCTGCCGAAGCCGACCGGCCGGTACGCGGCGGCGGCGACCGCGAGACCCCACTGCCGGGTGAGGGCGGTGGTCAGGAGATCCTCGGGGAGGTCCTCGGGTGGGCTCAGCACGCGCGTCTCCTCGAAGCTCAGCCGATGCGAAACCGCGCGGACCGCAGGTCGCGCGAGTTCGGGCCGACGAGCAGCTCGAAGTCGCCCGGCTCGACGATCCGGCGGCCGTCCGCGGTGACCAGTGTGCAGGCCGCCGCCGGCAGCTCGATCTCGACCGTCACGCTCGCCCCGGCCGGCACGGTCACCTGCCGGTACCCCTTCAGCTCCTTGATCGCCCAGGTGACGCTGGTGACCAGGTCGCTGATGTACGCCTGCACGGTCTCGGTGGCCGGCCGCGAGCCCGTGTTGGTCAGCCGCACCGAGGCGCGTACGGTCCCGTCGACCGGTACGTCCGGTTCGGCGATGACCGGTTCGCCGTAGGCCACTGTCGAGTAGCTGAGCCCCTCGCCGAAGACGAACAGCGGCTCCTGGGTCAGGTCCGCGTACCGGCTGCCGTGCTGACCGCGGATCTGGTTGTAGTAGACCGGTTGCTGCCCGACGTGGCGGGCCACCGAGATGGGCAGCCGCCCGGTCGGCTCGATCAGGCCCAGCACCAGCTCGGCGATCGCCCGCCCGCCGCGCATGCCGGGGTTGAACGCCTGGATCAGCCCGGCCGCATCCAGCACAGAGGGCGGTAGCACGGCGGGCTTGGAGTTGACCAGCACGACGACGGTGGGCACTCCGGTGGCCGCGAGCGCGTCCAGCAGCGCGAGCTGGCCGCCCTGCAACTCGAGCGTCGCGGTGGACTTGCTCTCGCCGGTCAGCGCCACCGTGTCGCCGACCACGACGACCGTGTAGTCGGCGGCCCGCGCGGCGGCGACCGCCTCGGCGATCTGGGCCGGGTCGGCCGGCGCGGCCTGGGAGATCGGTGGCCGGGGTTGGCCGTCGGGGTAGTACGCGCCGGCCGGGTCGGGCACGAGCCGTTCGATCTCCGCGCCGCGCGCGTACGTGACCCGCCAGCCGGCCGGCACCAGCGCGCGGAATCCGTCCAGCACCGTCTCGGTCAGCTCGCGGGGCTGGCCGTCGGGCATCCAGTCGATCTGCCCGGAGTTGCCGGCCCAGTCGCCCAGCTGGGCGGACGTGTCGTCGGCGTTCGGGCCGATCACGGCGATCGTGCGGGCCGGGCCGTCGACGCTCAGCGGCAGCAGGCCGTCGTTGCGCAACAGCACCAGGGACCGGCGCGCCACCTCGAGGTTGAGCGCGGCGTGCTCGGGGCTGCCGATCACCGCCGCCTGCCGGTGGACGTCCGGGCCGCGCGGGTTCTCGAAGAGCCCCAGCTCGAACTTGAGCCGCAGGATGCGCCGTACCGCGGCATCGATCTCGGCCTCCGCCAGGAGGCCCTTCGCGACCGCGGCCTGGGCGCCCTCGAAGAAGCCCGGGGTGGTCATCACCAGGTCGTTGCCGGCGCGGACCGCGAGCGCCGCGGCCTGGGTGATGTCGGCGCACACGCGCTGTTCCCAGACCATGCGCCCGACGTTGTCCCAGTCGGTGACCAGCGTGCCGGTGAAGCCCCATTCCTGTTTGAGGACGTCGTTGAGCAGCCAGCGGTTGGCGGTGATCGGCACGCCGTCCATCGACTGGTAGCCGAGCATGAACGTGCGCACGCCCTCGCGGGCCACCCGCTCGAACGGCGGCAGGAACCACGAACGCAGCTTGCGCGGGCTGAGGTCCGCCTCGCTGGCGTCCCGGCCGCCCTGCGTCTCGGAGTAGCCGGCGAAGTGCTTCGCGGTGGCCAGGACCGCGGTCGGGTCGGTCAGGCCGGCGCCCTGGTAGCCGCGGACCATCGCGGCGCCGAGCTCGCCGATCAGGTACGGGTCCTCGCCGAACGTCTCGTCGATGCGCCCCCAGCGCAGGTCCCGCGCGATGCACAGCAGCGGCGAGAACGTCCAGTGGATGCCGGTGGCCGAGACCTCGACCGCGGTGGCCCGGGCGACGCGTTCGATCAGGTCGGCGTCCCAGGTCGCGGCCATCGCCAGCTGGGTGGGGAACACCGTCGCCCCGGGCCAGAACCCGTGTCCGTGGATGCAGTCCTCGGCGACCAGCAGCGGGATGGCCAGCCGGGTCTTCGCGGTGAGGTCGACGGCTTCGAGCAGCCGCTGCGGCGAGGTGTGCAGGATCGACCCGGCGAGCTTCGTCGTCACGATCTCTTTCAGGTCGCCGCGCGAGTCGAGCTGGAGCATCTGCCCGACCTTTTCGGGCAGCGTCATCCGGCTCAGCAGGTCGTCGACCCGCTCCTCGACGGTCAGCGAAGGATCCCGATACCTCACGCACAGCCTCCGGTCGTTAAACGTGTCAGCGATCGGAAGTGTGTCAGCTCGGAACCGGTACCGGGAGCCCGGGGCGGTTCCGGAACCTCCCTGCGGCGGGCGGGAGACATCGATAGCAATCGATGAGATGCGAACGTCCGGTTAGCGGTCCGGGTCGCTCTCGTCGATGCTCGGCACCTCGAAACCGGCGGCCTCGATCGCGTCCAGGCGCTCCTCCGCGGCCTCCTTCTCGCGCTCCGCCAGCGTCGCGTATTCGGCCAGCACCGCCGGGTCGGCGGTGTCGTCGATGCGGTCGAAGAAGCGCTGGGTCTGCCGGACCGCCTCGGCGTAGGCGAGGGCGGTTTCCCGGACGCGGATCAAGGTCTGGTCGGCCATGCGTACGGTCTACCACGCCAGCCGGTCGGCCCGCTGACTGCGCATCGGCTCGGGGAGGTCGAGCGCGACGAACGCCGGCGACCAGTCCGCGGTCCGGTAGCCGGCGTCGAGATCCACGTGGTGCAGTTCGAGCTCGACCAGCCGGCGGAGCAGCAGCTGCGATGTGGGGAACGGCGCGAACCCGAGAACGCTCACCTCGGCGTCCCAGTCCGTCCGGGTCAGGGCGGCGGCCCGGAACGCGTCCGCCGACGCCCGCACATCCGCTTCCAGGTCCGCGATCGTACGCCCCGCGCCGGCCTCGATGTCCGCGTCGCGCGCGTCCTGGCTCGGATAGGCCGGGGCGTCCTGGAGCACGTTGCGCAGGGCGTTTCCGCCGCGGGCGATGTGGGTCAGCACGTGCCCGCGGGTCCATCCCGGCAGCCGCGACGGCTGCCGGGCATCGGTGTCGGTGAGCCGGCCGATCGTGCCGTACAGCCGCGCGGTCGCGGCCTCGATCTCCGCCATGATGTCCACCGGCCGACCATAGGCGATCACCAGGGGACGGTGCCCCTGGCGTCGACGTACCTGCCGGTCGGGCCGTCCGCGCCGAGCTGGGCCATCCGGACGATGATGGCGGCGCCCTCGGCGACCGTCTGCGTGCCCTGGTGGCCGTTCAGGTCGGTGGCGGTGTAGCCGGGGTCGACGCAGTTGATCCGCATGCCCGGGTACGCCTTCGGCTCGTCGCGGAGCTGCGGGCGGGCAGCGCGAGCTTCGCGGAGCTGTGGGAGGCGGGCGCCGTCGGCAGCCACGAGGCGGCTCGCAAGACGATCCTCCACCCGGAGGTGGGTCCCGTGACGCTGGACTGCGATGTGCTCAGCGTGTCGGGCAGCGACCTGCGGATCGTGGCGTACACGGCCGAACCGGGTTCGGCGGACGCCGAGCGGCTCGCGCTGCTGTCGGTCGTCGGCACGCAGGCGCTCACCTGATCCCTGATCGGGCGGCCTCGCACCATCCCGCTTGCCGCCCTCCCGCGTGAGTTGATACGGTCTCTGCATAGTCATGCGGAGGTTGGTATGGGGATTCGGGTCGCGGTCGCGGGTGCCAGCGGGTACGCCGGGGGCGAGCTGCTGCGCCTGATCGCCGGGCATCCCGAGCTGGACCTCGTCGCGGCCACCGCGCACTCCCAGGTCGGTACGCCGCTGGCCGCCGTACATCCGCAGCTTGCCGGCCTCGGCGTCACGCTCGGGGCCGCCGACGCGACCACCCTGAGCGACGCGGACCTGGTCTTTCTCGCCCTGCCGCACGGGCAGTCGGCCGCGCTCGCGGCCGCGCTGCCGGCTGGGGTGAAGATCGTCGATCTGGGTGCGGACTTCCGGCTGCGGGACGCCGCCGCGTGGGCGCGGTACTACGGCGGGACGCATGCCGGGACGTGGACGTACGGGCTGCCCGAACTGCCCGGCCAGCGCGCCGCGATCACGGCGTCCGACCGGGTCGCGAACACCGGGTGTTATGCGGCCGCGATCACCCTGGCGCTGGCGCCGCTGATCGCCGCGGGCGTCGCCGAGCCCAACGACGTCGTGGTAGTCGCGGCGTCCGGAACCTCGGGCGCCGGCCGAAGCGCCAAGGTCAACCTGTTGGCCAGCGAGGTCATGGGCGACCTGACGCCCTACAAGGTCGGCGCCCACCAGCACGTTCCCGAGATCAAGCAGGCGACCGGCGCCCTCTCGCTGTCGATGACGCCGGTGCTGGCGCCGATGCCGCGGGGGATCCTGGCCACGGTGACGGCCCGGGGCGGCACCGGCGGGCGGAGCGTCCTGGAGGCGGCATACCGCGACGAGCCGTTCGTGCACGTCCTGCCGGAGGGAACGTGGCCGCACACCGGCGCGACCGCCGGATCCAACTCGTGCCACCTGCAGGTCACCCAGGACAGCGACTCCGGGCGGATCGTTGTGGTCAGCGCGCTCGACAATCTCGGCAAGGGCGCTGCCGGGCAGGCCGTGCAGTGCGCCAACATCATGCTCGGCCTGCCCGAGACGGCGGGCCTGTCCCGCTTCGGAGTTGCACCGTGAGCGCGAGGAGTGACCGAGCGCAGCGAGGGAGCCCCGCAGTCGCGAACGAAAGGCCGGCTCAGTGACCGTCACGACCCCGAAGGGGTTCCGGGCCAGCGGGGTGGCCGCCGGACTCAAGCCCGGCGGTACGCCCGACGTGGCCGTCGTCGTCAACGACGGCCCCGACGCGACCGCCGCGGGCGTCTTCACCGGGAACCGGGTCAAGGCCGCGCCGGTGCTGTGGAGCCAACAGGTCGCCCGGGGCGGCATCGTACGCGCCGTCGTGCTCAACTCCGGCGGCGCCAACGCCTGCACCGGCACGCAGGGCTTCCGGGACACGCACGCCACCGCCGAGCATGCGGCCGCCGCGTTGCGCGGCAGGTCCAAGCCGGTGCTGGTCGGCGCGGGCGACGTGGCAGTCTGCTCCACCGGTCTGATCGGCGAGCTGTTGCCGATGGACAAGCTGCTCCGGGGCGTCACGGCCGCGGTCAAGGCGCTCGACCGGCGCGGCGGTGGCGCGGCCGCCGAGGCCATCATGACCACCGACACGGTGGCGAAGAACGCCACCGTGCAGGGCGAGGGCTGGTCTATCGGCGGGATGGCCAAGGGCGCCGGGATGCTCGCCCCCGCGCTGGCCACCATGCTCGTCGTGCTCACCACCGACGCGGTGGCCGGCGCCGAGACGCTGGATGCGGCGCTGCGCGAGGCGACCCGGTTGACGTTCGACCGGATCGACTCCGATGGGTGTATGTCTACAAACGACACCGTGCTGCTGCTCGCCAGCGGCGCCTCCGGCGCGCAACCGAGCCAGCCGGAGCTGACGGCCGCGGTCACCGCGATCTGCCACGACCTCGCGCAGCAGCTGATCGCGGACGCCGAGGGCGCCACCAAGCACGTCGCCATCGAGGTGCTCGGCGCGGCCAGCGAGGCCGACGCGGTCGAGGTCGGCCGGAGCGTGGCTCGCAACAACCTGGTCAAGACCGCGTTGTTCGGCAACGACCCCAACTGGGGCCGGATCCTCGCCGCGGTCGGCACGACGCAAGCGGCGTTCGCGCCGGATCGGATCGACGTGGCGGTGAACGGGGTCTGGGTGTGCCGGGGCGGCGCGGCGGCCGACGAGCGGTCCAAGGTGGACCTGGCCGGCCGGGATGTCACGATCCAGGTGCACCTGCACGCGGGGGAGGCGGCCGCGACCATCTGGACCACCGACCTGTCGCATGCGTACGTGCACGAGAACTCGGCGTACTCGTCATGACCCCGCACGACAAGGCGGCGGTGCTCATCGAGTCGTTACCGTGGCTCGAGCAGTTCCACGGCAGCACCATCGTGATCAAGTACGGCGGCAACGCCATGATCGAGCCGGAGCTGCAGCGCGCGTTCGCCGCAGACATGGTCTTTCTCCGCTACGTCGGGATCAAGCCCGTCGTCGTGCACGGCGGCGGGCCGCAGATCAGCTCCATGTTGGACAAGCTGGGTATCAAGAGCGAGTTCCGCGGCGGCCTGCGGGTGACCACGCCGGAGGCCATGGATGTCGTCCGGATGGTCCTGACCGGGCAGGTCGGGCGAGAGCTCGTCGGGCTCATCAACCAGCACGGCCCGTTCGCGGTCGGTCTTTCCGGGGAGGACGCCCGGCTGTTCACCGCGATCCGCCGGCACGCCGTGGTCGACGGTCAGCCGGTGGACATCGGGCAGGTCGGCGACGTCTACAAGGTTGACACCTCGGCCGTGGACGACCTCATCGCGGCCGGCCGGATCCCGGTCGTGGCGACCGTCGCGCCAGACGCCGACGGCCTGCTGCACAACGTGAACGCCGACACCGCCGCGTCCGCGCTCGCGATCGCGTTGGGCGCCCGGAAGCTGGTCGTGCTCACCGACGTGCCGGGCCTCTACACCGACTGGCCCGACACCGGCTCGCTGGTCCGCGAGATCGGCGCGGACGCGCTGGAGAAACTGCTGCCGACGCTCGAGTCCGGGATGGTGCCGAAGATGGAAGCCTGCCTGCGCGCGGTGCAGGGCGGCGTGCCCGCGGCCCACGTCGTGGACGGCCGGGTCGCCCACTCGATCTTGCTCGAAGTGTTCACCTCGGAAGGATTCGGCACGATGGTCGTGAGCGCGAGGAGTGACCGAGCGCAGCGAGGGAGCCCCGCAGTCGCGAACAAGGAAGGCTCGGTGAGCGCGAGGAGTGACCGAGCGCAGCGAGGGAGCCCCGCAATCGCGAACAAGGAAGGCTCGGTCCCGGCATGACGCTCGTCGAGCGCTGGTCACAGTCCATGATGGACAACTACGGCACGCCGCCGCTGGCGCTGGTCCGCGGATCCGGCGCGGTGGTCACCGACGAGGCCGGCCGGCAGTACCTCGACCTGCTCGGCGGCATCGCGGTCAACGCGCTGGGCCACGCCCATCCCGCCGTGATCGCGGCCGTCTCCCAGCAGATCGCCACGCTCGGCCACGTCTCCAACCTGTACGTCGCGGAGCCGCCGGTCGCGCTGGCCGAGCTGCTCCTGGCGCTCGCCGGCCGTCCGGGACGGGTGCTGCTCTGCAACTCCGGCGCCGAGGCGAACGAGGCCGCGTTCAAGCTGTCCCGGCTCACCGGCCGCACCCAGGTGGTCTCCACCAAGGGCGGCTTCCACGGCCGGACCATGGGCGCGCTGTCGCTGACCGGCCAGCCCGCCAAGGCGGATCCGTTCCGGCCGCTGCCGGGCGAGGTGATCCACATCGAGTACGGCGACCCGGAAGCGCTGCGCCTCGCGGTGACCGGCGAGACCGCCATGGTCATCCTCGAGCCGATCCAGGGCGAGAACGGCGTCGTGGTCCCGCCGCCCGGCTATCTCGCCGCGGCCCGCGAGGTCTGTACGGCGCACGGGGCGCTGCTGGTGCTGGACGAGGTGCAGACCGGCGTCGGCCGTACCGGACACTGGTTCGCGCACCAGACCGACGGCGTCGAGCCCGATGTCATCACGCTCGCCAAGGGCCTCGGCGGCGGACTGCCGATCGGAGCGTGCATCGCATTCGGGGCGGCCGCCGACCTGTTCCGCCCCGGGTCGCACGGCACGACGTTCGGCGGGAACCCGGTGAGCTGCGCGGCCGCCCTCGCGGTCATCCGCACCATCGCCAGCGAGGGGTTGCTGGACAACGTCAAGCGGGTGGGCGAGCAGATCCGCCGCGGCGTCGAGGGCCTGGACCACCCGCTCATCGCCGGCGTACGGGGCGCGGGCCTGCTGCTCGGCATCGTGCTCACCGCGCCGGTGTCGGCTTCGCTGGCGTCCGCGCTGCGCGAGGCCGGCTTCCTGGTCAATCCGGTCCAGCCCGACGTCATCCGGCTCGCGCCGCCGTTGATCCTCACCGCCGAGCAGGCCGAGGCCTTCCTTGCCGCGCTGCCCGCTGTCCTCGAGAAGGTCGCCCTATGATCCGGCATTTCCTGCGCGACGACGACCTCAGCCCGCAGGAGCAGGGTGCGGTTCTCGACCTGGCCGCCCGGATGAAGGTTGAGCGGTTCGCGTACCGGCCGCTCGCCGGGCCCAGGTCGGTGGCCGTGCTGTTCGACAAGCAGAGCCTGCGGACCCGGGTGTCGTTCGAGGCCGGGATCGCCGAACTCGGCGGCAGCCCGATCGTGGTGGACACCCAGAGCACCCACTTCGGGCGCGGGGAGAGCCTGGTCGATGCCGGCCGGGTGCTGTCGCGGTACGTCGCCGCGATCGTGATGCGTACGTTCGGCGACGAGCGGCTCGCCGAGCTGGCTTCCGGCGCACGCGTGCCGGTGGTGAACGCGTTGACCGACGGCTTCCACCCCTGCCAGCTGCTCGCCGACCTGTTGACGATCCGCGAGCGGCTGGGCACGACCAAGGGCAAGAAGCTCGCGTACGTGGGCGACGCCGCCAACAACATGGCCCACTCCTACCTGCTCGCCGGCGCCACCGCGGGCATGCACGTCCGGGTGGCCGGGCCGTCGGGTTTCGACCCGTCGCCGGCCGTGGTGGCGCGCGCCGCGGAGATCGCGGCCTGGACCGGTGGCTCCGTCGAGGTGCTGCGCGATCCCCATGAGGCGGTCGACGCGGTGAACGTCGTGGCCACGGACACCTGGACATCGATGGGTCAGGAGGGCGACGGGAAGGACCGGTTCACCCCCTTCCGGTCGTACCAGATCAACAAGGACCTGGTGGCCGCGGCCGCGCCGGACGCGATCGTGTTGCACTGCCTGCCCGCGCATCGCGGCGAGGAGATCACCGACGACGTGCTCGACGGACCGCAGTCGGCGGTCTTCGACCAGGCGGAAAACCGCCTGCACGCGCAGAAGGCACTGCTCGCCTGGCTGGTGGAGTCGGCGGTGGGCGTCATGACCGAGCGCACCGAGCGCAGCGAGGGCCACGAGGGCATGACAAAGGTGGAACGGTCGTGACCGGCCCGTTCACCCGCGCCGGGCGGCACGCGCGCATCGTGGAACTGATCCGGGACAGGGCCGTGCACTCGCAGACCGAGCTGGCCGAGTTGCTCGCCGCCGATGGTGTCCAGGTCACCCAGGCGACGCTGTCGCGCGACCTGGAGGAGCTGGGCGCGGTCAAGGTCAGCGGCGCGTACCTGATCCCGGAGGACGGCAAGCGGCCGCTGCGCGAGGCGGAGCACGCACCGGCCCGGCTGGTCCGGCTGCTGCGCGAGCTGCTCACCGGCGTGGACGCCAGCGGCAACATGGCGGTCCTGCGAACCCCGCCCGGGGCGGCGCAGTTCCTCGCCAGCGCGCTGGATCGCTCCGGGCTCTCCGACGTCGTCGGCACCATCGCCGGCGACGACACCATTCTCGTCGTGGCCCGCGACGTCACCGGCGGCAAGGCCCTGGCCGACAAGCTCGCCGAATGGGCCGGATTCGTTCCTGACACTTTCGAGAGGAGTTCCCCGTGACCGAGCGGGTCGTGCTCGCGTATTCCGGAGGCCTCGATACCTCCGTGGCCATTCCCTACCTCGCCGAGCAGACCGGCGGTGAGGTGATCGCCGTCGCGCTCGACGTCGGCCAGGGCGGCGAGGACCTGGACGCCATCCGCCGCCGGGCCCTCGACTGCGGCGCCGCGGAGAGCGTCGTGGTGGACGCCCGCGCGGAGTTCGCGGCCGATTTCTGCCTGCCGGCGCTGCGCGCCAACGCGCTCTACATGGACCGCTACCCGCTGGTCTCCGCGCTCAGCCGGCCGCTGATCGTGCGGCACCTCGTCGCGGCGGCCAAGGCGCACGGCGGCACCATCGTGTCGCACGGCTGCACCGGCAAGGGCAACGACCAGGTCCGCTTCGAGGTCGGCATCGGCGCGCTCGCGCCCGACCTTCGCGTGGTGGCGCCCGCGCGCGACTTCGCCTGGACCCGGGACAAGGCCATCGCGCTCGCGGAGGAGAAAGGCCTGCCGATCGACGTCTCGCACAAGTCGCCGTACTCGATCGACCAGAACCTGTGGGGCCGCGCCGTGGAGACCGGCTTCCTGGAAGACATCTGGAACGCGCCGACCGAGGAGCTGTACTCGTACACGCAGGATCCGTCCGTGGTGCGGGATGCCGACGAGGTCACGATCACGTTCGAGGGTGGGAACCCGGTCGCGATCGACGGCGAGACGGTCACGCCGCTGCAGGCCATCACGGAACTGAACCGGCGGGCCGGCGCGCAGGGCGTGGGCCGGCTGGACATGGTCGAGGACCGCCTCGTCGGCATCAAGAGCCGTGAGGTGTACGAGGCGCCCGGCGCGATCGCGCTCATCACCGCGCATCAGGAGCTGGAGAACGTCACGGTGGAGCGTGACATGGCCCGGTTCAAGCGCACGGTCGACCAGCGCTGGGGCGAACTGGTCTACGACGGCCTATGGTTCTCGCCGCTCAAGCACGCGCTGGACGCGTTCATCGACGACACCCAGAAGCACGTCTCCGGCGAGGTACGGCTCACGCTGCACGGCGGGCGCGCGGTGGTGACCGGCCGGCGCTCCGACGCCAGCCTGTACGACTTCGGCATGGCCACCTACGACACCGGCGACACGTTCGACCAGTCGCTGGCCAAGGGTTTCGTGCAGCTCTGGGGACTACCGTCGCGCATGGCGTCGGCTCGCGATCGGCGGCTGGCAGACTAGCGACGTGACCGAACGAACGTCGTTGTGGGGCGGCCGGTTCGCCGGTGGCCCCGCCGATGCCCTGGCCCGCCTCTCGGTGAGCGTCCAATTCGACTGGCGGCTTGCCCCGTACGACATCGCCGCGTCGCGCGCGCACGCCCGGGTGCTCGCTCGCGCGGGCCTGCTCGACCCCGGCGAGCTGGGGCGGATGCTCGCCGCGCTGGACGACCTCGAGGCCGCGTGCGCGTCCGGCGCGTTCCGGCCCACGATCGACGACGAGGACGTGCACACCGCGCTCGAACGCGGCCTGATCGAGCGCCTCGGCGCGCTCGGCGGCAAGCTGCGCGCCGGCCGTTCCCGCAACGACCAGGTCGCCACGGATCTGCGGCTCTACCTGCGCGACCACGCCCGCGGCGTGGCCGCCCGGCTGGTCGAGCTCGCCGACGCGCTCACCGAGCAGGCCGCGCGCAACGTGGACACGCCGGCGCCCGGCCTCACCCACGTCCAGCACGCGCAGCCGGTCAGCTTCGGGCACTGGTTGCTCGCGCACGTACACCCGCTGCTGCGCGACCTCGACCGGATGAAGGACTGGGACGCACGGACGGCGATCTCGCCGCTGGGCTCGGGGGCGCTGGCCGGCTCGTCGCTGCCGCTCGACCCGGCGGCCGTCGCGAAGGAGTTGGGTTTCCAGGCCCCCGCGCCGAACTCGATGGACGCGGTCGCCGACCGGGACTTCGTGGCCGAGTTCCTGTTCGTCACCGCGCTGATCGGGGTGCACCTGTCCCGCCTTGGCGAGGAGGTCGTGCTCTGGACGTCGACGGAGTTCGGCTGGGTGGAGCTGGACGACGCGTTCACCACGGGTTCGTCGATCATGCCGCAGAAGAAGAACGCGGACATCGCGGAGCTGGCCCGGGGAAAGAGCGGCCGGTTGGTCGGCGGCCTGGTCTCGGTGCTGACCATGCTGAAGGGCCTGCCGCTCACCTACGACCGCGACATGCAGGAGGACAAGGAGCCGGCGTTCGACGCGGTGGACACGCTGCAGCTGCTGCTTCCGGCTCTGGCCGGGATGATCTCCACCATGACGGTACGAGTCGACCGCCTCGCCGCCGCCGCGCCGGTCGGCTTCTCGCTCGCCACCGAGGTCGCCGACTGGCTGGTCCGCAAGGGCGTGCCGTTCCGCGACGCGCACGAGATCACCGGCCGGTTGGTGGCGCTGTGCGCGGCCCGCGAGTGCGAGCTCGAGGACGTCACCGACGGCGACCTCAAGACGGTCAGCGAGCACCTGGACCCGTCGGTCCGGTCGGTGCTTTCGGTGCGCAGTGCGCTGGCCGCGCGTACCACGCCGGGGTCCACCGGTCCGGGCCCGGTGGCCGACCAGCTGGCGGCCGTACAAGACAAGCTCGATGGCTGGCGCGAGTGGGCTATCGAGAAGGTCGTCCCGCGCTAGTTCCCGTTACGACGGAACTCCCGTCTTGTCGCCAACCGCGACTCCAAGATCGCCGGACGGGGCGGGGGTGGGGCGGCGGGCCTGTGCGGCGGCCACCGCGACCGCGGCCACGATGGCGACTCCCGTCACCACGCCGACGAGCGCGGTGGAAGCCCCTAGCAGCTTGAGCGCGCTGGCCAGCAGCACCACGACGAGCGCGCTGCGGACCACGCCGGCCGGCGCCCGGGACGAGATGCGGGCACCGATGAGCACGCCGGGTATCGAGCCGACCAGCACCGCGCCGGCGATGTCGAGCTGCAGGTCGCCGAACAGCGCGTGCCCGAGCGCGGCCGCCATGACCAGCGGGACGGCCTGGACCAGATCGGTACCTACCAGATCGTTGACCCGCAGCTTCGGGTACAGCACCAGCAGCAGCACGATGATCAGCGAGCCGGAGCCGACCGACGTGAGCCCGACGACCAGGCCGCCGGCGGCACCGAGCAGCATCGTCGGAACCGGCCGGATCGTGATCGGCTCGGGCGGGCCGGCGGCCGGGCGCCAGTCCAAGGCCCACGCCTTGAGCAGCAGGCCGCCGGCAGCGAGCAGGAGGGCGACGCCGAGCGCCACCTTGATCGCCTCCTGCATGGCCGCATCGTCGCCGAGCAGGCGGAGCAGCAGCACGCCGAGGAACGCGCTGGGCACGCTGCCGGCGCACAGCCAGCCGACCAGCGGCCAGTTCACGGTCCCGCGCCGGGCGTGCACCCAGCCGCCGAACGGCTTCATCACCGCGCTTGCGGCGAGGTCGCTGGACACGGCCGCGACCGGTGGGATCCCGAAGACCAGTACCAGGATGGGGGTCATCAGCGCACCGCCACCCATGCCGGTCATTCCGACGATGATGCCCACGCCGAGACCGGCGAGCGCCAGGGTCAGATCCATCGCACGAGTGTCGCGGAGGATCCCCTACCTTGTCTACTAAATTGGTTGACTTTATCGAGTTTCACACGACGGTAAAAAACCCGTCGGGCAGCGATGCCCGAGTCACGCGTATCACGCCGGGGGATGGTGGGACCGATCCGGAGGTACCGTCGCGAGATGACGACACCTGGGTCGGATGCCAAGGGCGGCCCGCTGCCGCGGGTCAGCCCGCCGAACCGTACCGGCGACGACCGGCGCCCGGCGCCGTGGCGGGTCGAGGGCGCGCCGCAGGGCGGGCCCGGCCCGAACCCGCCCAAGCGCCGGCCCGCGTGGCTGCGCTTCGGCTGGATGCTGCTGGTGCT
>DASYTU010000222.1:0-19131 GCA_036001925.1 Actinoplanes sp. | reverse complement strand
GCGGTCATAGCGGTGGGGAAACGCCCGGTCCCATTCCGAACCCGGAAGCTAAGCCCACCAGCGCCGATGGTACTGCACCCGGGAGGGTGTGGGAGAGTAGGACACCGCCGGACTCAACGTGAACAGAAACGGCCCACCCGGTGATCCGGGTGGGCCATTTCTATGCCCTGAAAACCGGTCGAGCGGCGACGTCTGTGCGTCGCCGGCCGCGCAGGCGTTGCGGCGGCACGCCGGCGGCCTGCAGCTGGATCGCGATCGCGGCCGGCGAGTTGTCCATGAACACGACCACATGATGATCGTCGGCGAGGTCGCACAGCGCGGCCAACGTGCCGATGTTGATCGGGTCGACTTCGGATACATCGCCGAGGTCGAGGATCAGCCTGAGCGGACGCACCTTGCGGATGGCGTGGACCAGCACCTGCCGGAAATGCACAGCGCAATCCAGATCGATGGCGCCATGGGGCTGCACCACCAGGCTGCCGTCCACGCCCGTTAAGACGTCGACCGAAGTGTTCGACATCGGTCTACCTTCCGTCACCCCGCCTTCGCCGGGCGGCCAGACTACGACGGATGGGAGGCCCAGGTCGATCGATCTAGTAGATCTTTTACAACTCGAGAAGGAACTGCTCGGGATTGAGCGCCCGGCCGGTGATCCGTACGTCGCCGATCCAGCCGTAGAAGCCCTGCCCGTACTTGAGGTCGAAGGACGTGGCGCCGAGCGTGAACGGTCGGCCCAGCGTGGCGATGCCGTGGGACGGCTGGGCGGGATTGCGCGCGATCTTCGACCCATCGACCCAGATAATCGTACGGCGCCCGTTGTTCACGACCGCAACATGCGTCCAGCGGCCCACCGGAATGGCGTGGCTCCACGAAGTCGGATCGGCATCGATGTCGGCGGGGTAGACGACGTACTGCAGGAAGCGCTCCGGCGACAGGTTGAGGCTGCAGGTCGGCTCGAGCGGTGACCATCCGCTCGACTTGCCGGCGTCGCCACTGCGGCCTTCCCAGCTGAAGATGCCCATGAAGGCGTGGTCGCCGACGAAGGGGGCGGGCAGCTTGAGAAAGACCTCGAACGTGTAGCCGTCCGTGAACGTCATGCTGTTGATCGCGGCGCCGGCGGCGGTCTGCAGGATCGCGCCGCGGTTCGGGTTCGTGCCGCCGTCGAAGCGCAGGCTCGCGTGCGCGGGCTGAGCGACATGGTGGTCGCTGGACACGGTGAGCGTGTCGGGCCCGCTGTTCGCGAGCCGCCGCACGGTCAAATCGTTGCCATGGCCGGTGAGGTCGCGGACCCGCGAACCGTCGGTGACCGTCTGCCCGGTGGCGTCGAAGCGCCAGTACGCGACGGTGTGCCGGTCGATCACCGCGCTGGCCGGGCGCGGCGCGGGCAGCACCGGCGGGTCGAAGCCCGCGAACCGGCTGTCGAAGTCGATGGCGAGACTGAATCGGTCGACGTCGCTGGTCAGCTCGATCGTCTCGGCCTCGAGCGGCGTTCGGTGCTCGGGGTCGCGGGCCAGGAACCACGGCGAGAACGTCTCGACGTCGATCACGTTGCGCGCGAGGTCGAACATGTAGAGCCGGATCATCCCGGCGCCGCCGTAGTAACGGTCCTGGTAGTTGGTGATGTGCACGTGCACGTCGTACCCGGCGGCGTTTGTCAGGACCGTACGCCCGGGCGGCCAGGAGTGGCCGTTCAGCGCGAGGAAGACCTGGTCGTTGTCGCGGATCAGTGCGTCCCACAGTCGCTGGCCGTTGCCGGACAGGTACGCCTGGCCCGACTCGTCCGCCCACGCGAGGTCATGCGTCGTCACGATGGCGGGGACGCGAGCGTGCTGGGCGATGACCCCCCGCGCCCAGGCGAGGCCGCCGTCCGAGGTGCGCCAGTCCAGCGCGAGCACGAGCCACGTCCGGCCGCCGGCCGAGAGCAGGTGCGCGCTGTTGTAGCCGTCCGGCGTGGCGCCGACGAAGGTCGGCATCCCGGAGAAACGGCCGGGACCGAACGTCTTCAGGTACTCGGTCTGTCCACGCTGGTCGTCGGTCCGCGAATCCACGTCGTGGTTGCCGGCGAGCACGCTGTACGGCATCCTCCCGTCGAGCGGGCGGAACGTCTGCCCGGCCAAGGCGATCTCCTCGGCCGTGCCGTGCTCGGTGACGTCGCCGAGGTGCGTCATGAAGACGATGTTCGCATCGGCACGCTGCTCGAGTAGATAGCGGAACGTCTCGCGCAGCGGCGAGGGGTCGGCGCTGTCGGCATCGAAGAGGTACTGCGTGTCGGGCAGGACCGCAATGGCGAAGCGCGGGCTGTCCGGGTCGATTGTGACCGGTGCCGCGGAGGCCGGCGTGGGCAGGAGCAGGGGTACGGCCGGAGCGGCGACCGCCGCCTTCAACACGTCGCGTCGATCCACGGGCGTCACTCTCTCGGCGCTCGGGCAACGGCGAGCGGCTTTGAGGCAAATAACGGGCAAACAGCAGTCTTGTTGCCCACCGTTTCTTTTCCGGCCACAACGGCGTGATCCGACTGGACAGAACTGGCGATCATCGTGTGGGCATGCGTATCGCGCTGGTCACGGAGTCGTTCCTGCCGGACGTCAACGGTGTCGCGAACTCGGTCGTCCGGGCGGCCGAACACCTGATGCGACGCGGACACCAACCGCTCGTGATCGCCCCGCAGCCGCCCCCGGAGGTGCGGCATTGCCGGGTAGACGTCCCTTACCCGGTGGTCCGGATGCCGTCGCTGCCGATGCCCGGCTATCCGCAGATCCGTCTCGGCCTGCCGACCCCCGCGTTGACCGGGACACTCCGCGCGCACGGGACGGAGGTCGTACACCTGGCCAGCCCGTTCGTGCTCGGGGCGTGGGGCGCGGCCGCGGCCAAGGCGCTCAAGCTGCCGGCCGTCGCCGTCTATCAGACCGACGTCGCGGCGTACGCGCGCGCGTACCGCGTCGGGATGACCGAGGGTGCGGCGTGGCGCTGGATCCGGACCGTGCACAATTCCGCGGCCCGTACGCTGGTGCCGTCCACCGAGTCGGCCGCGGCACTCGACGCGCACGGTGTGCAACGGGTGCACATGTGGCGGCGGGGCATCGACGACGTGCGTTTCCATCCGCGTCACCGTAGCCCGGGATTGCGCCGGGCGCTCGCCCCGAACGGCGAGGTGCTTGTCGGATTCGTGGGGCGGCTGGCCGTGGAGAAGCAGGTCGACCTGCTCGCCGATGCCAGCCGGTTGCCCGGGGTCCGGCTCGTCGTAGTCGGCGACGGACCCGCGGCCGGTGCGCTGCGCAGGAGCCTGCCCGGTGCCGTGTTCGTCGGCGTCCGGCACGGAGCCCAACTCGCCCGCCTGTACGCAAGCATGGACGTGTTCGCGCACACCGGTCCGTACGAGACGTTCGGCCAGGCGGTGCAGGAGGCGATGGCGAGCGGGCTACCGGTGGTCGCGCCGGCGGCCGGAGGCCCCATCGACCTCGTGGATCACGGGCGGACCGGATACCTGGTTCCGCCGTTCGAGGCCGCGGGCTTCACGGCCGCGGTGGCCCGGCTCGCCGGTTCCGCCGAACTGCGGCTGGCATTCGGATCGGCGGGACGCGCCGCGATCGAGGGACGCAGCTGGAGCGCTGTGGGCGACGAGCTCATCGGGCACTACCGTGCGGCCCTTGAGTTCGCGGGCGCCGACCGGCGGCTGGCAGTGGCCGCATGAGGATCGTCCGGGTCGCGAATTTCGTGACCGAGCGATCCGGTGGCCTGCGTACCGCGCTGCGCCAGCTCGGCGTCGGCTATCAGCAGGCAGGGCACGAGGCGGTGCTGATCATTCCCGGCAAGCAGGCCAGTGACGTCGAGACTGAACAGGGCCGGATCATCACGCTGGCCGGCCCGGAAGTGCCGGGCATGGGCGGCTACCGGGTACTGCTGGACCGCAACCGGACGGCCGCGGTGTTGCGGAAACTGCGCCCGGACCGGATCGAGGTCTCCGACCGGACCACGCTGCGCTGGGTCGGCCGCTGGGCGCGGCGGCACGGCGTACCGTCGATGATGGTCTCGCACGAAAGCCTCGACGGGCTGCTGCGGCTGTTCGGGCCGTCCTCGGGGCGCTGGGTCGCGGACCGGCTCAACGCCCGGACCGCCGCCGCGCACGACCGGATCGTGTGCACGACCAGTTGGGCGGCGGCCGAGTTCGAGCGGATCGGCGCCCGCAACGTCACACGCGTACCCCTAGGTGTTGATCTTGATGGGTTCGCGCCCTCGCGCTACAACGCTTCGCTGCGCGGCCGTTGGGCGGCGTCCGGGGACGTTCTGCTGCTGCATTGCGGACGGTTATCGGCGGAGAAGAAGCCGCGGCGTTCGCTCGCGGCCCTGACCGCGCTGCGCGCGGCCGGCGTGCCGGCCGTGCTCGCGGTCGCCGGCAGCGGCCCGCTGCGGGTGGCGTTGCAGACGGAGGCCGCTGAGCGCGGCCTTCCGGTCCGGTTCCTCGGTCACGTTCGCGACCGCGACGAGCTCGCCGCGCTGCTCGCGACGGCCGACGTGGCGATCGCGCCGGGGCCGGTCGAGACGTTCGGCCTGGCCGCGCTGGAGGCTCTGGCCAGCGGTACGCCGGTAGTGGTCAGCGCGGAAAGCGCGTTGCCCGAGGTCATCGGCGACGCCGGGCTGGCCGCGAAGGGCGAGGGCCCGGCGTACGCGTCGGCGATCCGGACGCTGATAGCCCGGCCCGAGGCCGAACGCCGCGCGGCCGCCCGCAGACAGGCATGCCGGTATCCGTGGTCGGCCGCGGTGGCGGGCTTCCTCGCCGCACACGAGGTCGGCGTGAGTGCAGCAAGCGCGCGTCCGTGATTTCACATATCGCTCAATAGAAATGCGTCGATCTCTTGACCCAGCATCTCGCGACTCGCTTGACTGGTTTCCCAACCGTGCGAAGTGGGGAACGCACGCACCGCTGATCACTCGGCAACGTGGTGCGCACCACCAGAGCCGTGAGCGTCGTCGGACCGATCGCGGCACGTGCCGGACCCGGATCTCGTGGAGGATCCATGATCAACGTTCGTCGACGGTCATCTCTCTTCAAGGCCTTGATCTCATGCGTCGTCGTCGCGGCGGGGTTAAGCGTCCCCACGGCCGCCCATGCGACCGGCACCGCGCCAACCGGAGTCCTGGAAATCTGCAAGAAGGCTTCCGGGTCGGGAGTGGACGGCAGCTTCGCGTTCACCGTCTCGGGCGTGACGGGATCGATCTCGGTCCCGGTGAACGGATGCAGCCAACCGATCACCGTCAAGGCCGGCCAGGTGGTGATAACGGAGGCGGCACGGGCCGGATTCGTCGTCGCCGACATCACCGCGGCGCCGGCCGCCAACCTCGTCAGCAAGGACCTGGCAGCGCGCACCGCCACCGTGACCGTCGTGGCGGGCGGTGCCGGTACCCAGACGATCGCCACGTTCACCAACAAGGTCACGCCGAAGGGCTTCCTGGAGGTCTGCAAGAGGGCTCCGGCCGGGGACAACCTCGCCGGCACCTTCACCTTCACGGTCGCGGCCAGCGGCACCACGACGACCGTCACCGCGCCGGTCGACGGCTGCGCCAACGCCATCGAGCTGCCGGCGGGCCAGGCCACCGTGACCGAGACGGCGCGGGCCGGCACCGAGCTCGTCGACATCGCCGTCGCGCCGTCCGGACGCTCGGTTTCCACGAGCCTGCCGAACCGGTCGGCCACGGTGCAGATCGTCGAGGGTGGACCCGGCTCGCAGACGATTGTCACGTTCACCAACAAGACCACGCCGCCGCCGAAGGGCTCCATCAAGGTTTGCAAGATCGCTGGAGCCGGCATCGCGCTCGGGCAGACGTTCACCTTCACCGTCGGCGGGGTGACGACCACCGCCCAGGCCGGCTCCTGCAGCCTGCCCATCGAGGTGGCGGCGGGCGACGTCGTGGTGACCGAGACCGCCGTCGGCGGAACCATCGTCTCCGCCATCACCGCGTTGCCGAGCACGGCGCTGGTCAGCAGCAACCTCGCCAACCGGACGGCCACCGTACGTGTGACCGCGAACCAGGTCACCGAGGTCAACTTCACCAACGAGAAGCAGACCGGAACGGTCAAGGTGTGCAAGATCGCCGGCCCCGGAGTGGTAGCCGGCCAGGTGTTCGACTTCACCGTCGGCACCGTGCACACCACGGCCGCGGCCGGATCGTGCAGCCTGCCGATCACCCTCCCGGTCGGAAACGTGACGGTGATCGAGACCGGCCCCGCCGGCTTCGACGTCACCGCGATCACCATCACCGGCGCCGGGTCGCTCGTCAGCAGCGATCTCGCTACCGCCACCGCGGTCGTCGGCGTTGCCGTCGGTGTCACGGAGGTGAACTTCACCAACAAGGTGAAGAACCGCCCGCCGGTCTGCACCGGCGTCCGGGCGGCGCCGAACTCGCTGTGGCCGCCGAACCACAAGTTCCAGACCGTGACCCTGAGCGGAGCCACCGATCCGGACGGCGACGCGATCACGCTGACCATTACCGGCGTGACCCAGGATGAGGCCCTCAACGGCACCGGCGACGGCGACACCGCACCGGACGCCGCGACCGTCGCCGGACGTAGCGACCAGGTGCAGTTGCGCGCCGAGCGCAGCGGCAGCGGGGACGGTCGCGTCTACCGGATCGCGTTCACCGTGTCGGACGGCAGGCTCACCTGTTCGGGTACCGTGTTCGTCGGCGTTCCCCACGACCAGTCCGGTAGCCCGGCCGTCGACACCACCTCGGTGGTCGTCAACTCGTTCGGTCCCTGATTTTCACCGCTGCCCACCAACGCGGGCCGGTCCCTCGCGGGGCCGGCCCACGGCGTCAGCATCTCCACGTGGGACGGACCGGCCATCAATGATGGAGCGGCGGACCGTCCCCAGTGGTTACACCGTGATGTCACCTTTGTCGGCATGTGAGATCCCCCCATTGCCGGGCGGAACGGGCTGGATCGCAGGCGGGGTGAACGGCGATGCTCCCTGTTCGTGCGCGACGAGGCGTCGCGCCTGACCGGGAGTCTTCATGCCTCAACGATCATCATCCAATCGATCGCGGACGGCGCTGCCACGATGGTTCGCCGGCTCGGCCGCGGCCGTGGCCATGGTCGCCGCCGGGGCGATCGGAATAGCCGCATCGGCCACGGCCGACGACAACACCACCCTCCTGGACGGCGTCACCGGAGTCCGGGACGTCGCAACCGGAGGTGGCAAGGTCTTCGTGGCTGCGGTCGACCGGGTCGTCGTCGCCGACGCCAGCGGAGCGGTGACCGACACCGTGCCCGGGCTGGCCGGCGCGGCCGGGCTCGCGATCAGCCCCGACGGCGACCGGCTGTACGTCGCCCTGCGCGACAGTGGCGAGGTGGCCGAGATCGACACCGGCACGTCCCAGGTCGTCCGGAAGATCGGTCTCGAAGGACATGCCTGCCCGAACCACCTGGCGCTGTCCGGGAGCCGCCTCTGGGTCGGCTACGGCTGCGATGGTCTGTGGGACGGTGGCGTCGTGACGCTCGACGTGACCGCGGCCTCCCCCACGATCTTCGGCGTCACCGATCGCAAGTTCGGCGCCCCGACCGTCTCCTCGGCCGGCGGCGTACTCGCACTCGGCGAGGGCGACCTGAGCCCCTCGCCGATCGACGTGTACTCCGTCAACGGTGAGGAGGCGACGTCGCGCGGCACGTTCAGCGTGCCCAGCCTCAAGGAGCTTGCCCTTTCCCCGGACGGTGGGCTGCTGGTCGTCGCCTCCGGCGCTCCGTACACCCACCTCGGCTACGACACCAGCACGCTGACCGAGGTCCGCCGCTACGGCGACCCCAGCTGGGGGTACCCGAACGCGGCGCAGATCAGCTCCGATGGCCGGTACCTGGCCGCCGGCCGCTACAGCTTCGGTGGCCCGGAGCTGGTCGTCCATACCGCCGCCGACGGCGCTGTGGTCAACCAGGCCGACAACCCGGCGGGTGACCTGGTGAACGGCAGCGTGGCGTTCCTCGGCACGGACGTCTTCGCCGTACTGGAGGACGGGTCGAACCACCAGTTCTTCCTGTGGCGCGTCGCCCGGGCCACGGTCCCCAAGTCGGCCATCGCGCTGACCGCGCCCAGTTCCGCGACCGCGCTCGACCCGATGACCGTCACCGGCCGGCTCACCCTGGCCGACGGCGCCGCCCCCGGCGTGCAACAGATCGCCGTGACCCGGACCGTGCCAGACGGCACCAGTACGCCGCTGTCCGCCACCACGGCGGTGGATGGCACGTTCACGATCACCGACAGCCCGCCGGTGAGCGGCGATGTCCGCTACGACGTCTCTTGGGAAGGGACCGCGAACTACCAGGGCAGCAGTGCCTCGGTCACCGTGTCGGTGGCCGCGCGCGCGGCGACGCTCACCCTCGCCGGACCGGCTACCGGCGAAGACGGCAAGCGACTACGGCTCTCCGGCGCGTTGAGCCTTGACGGCAAGGCACCCGCGGAGCCGCAGATCCTGGCGGTGACCCGGACCATCTGGAACAACCGCCTCGATGGTGCCACCGAGAACCTGCCCGCCGTGATCACCGACAGCCTCGGCGCCTTCAAGGTCGTCGACACGCCGACCCAGGGCGGCCGGTACGTCTACACGGTCAGCTGGGACGTCGGTTCCCAGGTGTACGCGCCGGCGTCGGCCACCCACGAGATCACGGTGTCGTCCCGGGACTCCTCCATCACGGGCCAGGTGGAGGAGCCGGCGTACGTCGGCGAGTCGTTCGGGGTCACCGGGGCGGTCTCATACGACGTCGGTGCGTGCCAGGGCCCGACCAAGGTCCACGTGACTCGGCAGGTCGCGGGCCGCACGGAACGACGTCCGGACGTCACCACCGACGCGTCGTGCGGCTTCCGGTTCGACGACATCCTGGACCGGTCGGCGGAGGTGACCTACACCGTCACGTGGGACGGGAACTCGACCCACCGCGGGTCGTCCGGCACCATCACGGGCACGGTGCAAAAGCAGCCGTCGTACATCGAGGCCACGTCCCCGGACCGCACTCTGCTGAACGGACAACCGGCGGTCATCGACGGCAAGGTCGCCGGAAGCCGTACCGGGTCGATCGGCTCGAAGCTGACGCTGACCGTCAACCGGATCGGCCCGGACGGCTCCTCGGTCAAGCTCCCGGACGTGACCACGGCGGCGGACGGCACCTTCTCGCTGAGCGACACGCTGCCGGCGATGGACGCCAGCACGTACCCGCAATTCGAGTACGACATCTCCTGGGCCGGCAACGCCACCTACGAGGGAAGTAGCACGAGCGTCTTCTTCTACATCGTGCCGACCGAGTGAGCCCAGAGCTCACACGGTCATGATCGCCAGCCGGCGACCCCGTCCGCGCAGCGAACGGGGTTGCCGGCGCGCGCGCGACTCGCCATCCTGGTGCGCATGATTACCGCTGAACGAAAGGGCGTGCGCGCCCTCGGGCGTTGACCGCCACGGTGCGGCGCAAGGTCGCCGCCGTCTTCGATCATTGGCACAAGGCCGCCGAGCTCCGGCGCGAATGGCTCGAGGTGGGACTCGCCACCCGGCCCGCCGACCGGGAAGCCGCCGAGCAAACCCTGACCCGCTTGTACCATCGGCACGGTCGTGCTCGCCCGCGGTTCGCCTGGGTCGAGTCTCCCCGGCAAGGCCTGGCACTCGCGACCGGCATCCCGGACCACGAAGATCTGCAACTCTGGCTACGCACCAAGCAGCCGTCGGGGAGGCCACCGCTCGGCATCGACGTCGCCGCGGATTGGTCCCGGATGACGGCCGCCCTCGACGAGGGCGCCTCGCACCCGGACCTCGAACCGTCGAAGCCGAGGTCCAAGGGTGACAAGGCATGGCCGTTGCTGCCCCCGGCGCAGGCACTGGAGGCCGGCGTCCCGTTACGGCTGGTGCTGCGGCAGAACGTCCGGGACGCGCTGCGTACGGCGTTGATGGACAGCGTGGCGCTGCGGGTTCGTGCCGCGCTCGGGCCGCCGGCACGGCTTCCGATCTGCTGGTACGGCCAACAGGACGCGTACTGGATCGCCCACTACGACATCCTTCGCCGACTCGGCCTCGCCCGCTTCACGGCGCAGGAGGCGGCCCGCCTCGACGACTGGGCAACGATCGCCCGCAGTACGGGCTGGTGGTGGCCGGGCGAAAAGGTCTGCGTCGTGGTGGCCCGGCCTGCGCGCATCGACCCGATCCCGCTTCGGGAAGACGCCGTACCCGTTCCGACCACGCCGGTCGTCGTCTACCGCGATGGCTGGCGCCCCTGCTGACCCATCAAGTCTCGGCCGGGCATCGCATCCGGTGATGCCCGGCCGTCCCACCCCGGCCGGCGGGCCATGTCGTACGCCGTACGGTTGCTACGGCCTCCTGCTGGCTGAGTCGGGCGCCTGCGGCGTACGCCCGGTCGTACCGCTCCGCGCCCAACGCCCGGCCGACCCGCGCCGCCAGATCGGCCTCGCCGCGGCGCAGCATCGGCCAGGCCCGCACGCCGACGCGGCGACGTATTCCCTCTGCCGCCCCGACCACGAACGCGGCCCGCTCGGCGTTGACGCGGGTGCGTCCGATGAAGGGCTTCCGAGCTGTGCTGGTCGCCGGAACGGGCACAGCAGATGTCACGACCGCGATCAGGCTCTGCCGTCGCCGCGGCCGGTGTCGCCGTTCTACGGCGTCGGCCAGGCCTGACGGAGCATCGCTGCTGCTCGATCTGCCACGGGCGTCGGAACTTCCCATCGTGCGCTATTGTGACGAACCGCTCACGTTGTTGCCGCGTCCGGCGGGGGAGGACGGCCATGGGACACACCGGCGAGGAACTCGGTGCCGACTGCCTGGATCTCTGGGAGGCCGGCTACTACGAACTCAAACCTCTCGCGCAGATCTTCCGTGATGCCGCGGGCAAGCTCGATCTCGCCGATGGCGGCATGTCCAACATGTACCGAGACGATAAGCTCGGCGGGCCGTACGGTCCGGTCCGCGACGTGTGGTCGGACTTTCGCGATGATGTGTTCGCCATCCTTCGGGCGACGGCGGAGAACCTTGATCTGACCGCCGACGCTTTGATGCTCGCGGCGAGTGAGTACATGCGCTCGGATCAGGCTGCCAAGGACAAGTTCAGGCACTTGCAGCCCGCTGTCATCGCGGCCCATCCGGAGAAGGAGCCACCAAGGTGAGCTACGAGGAGCTGCCGCAGCACGCGGCCCGTATTCAGCAGCTCGCCATCCAGGAGTCGCTCAAGCAGAAAGGCTGGACCGATATCGGGCACGGGGAACTGCGGGCACCGACGGACGTCGGCGACCAGGGCGCCAAGGACATCGTCGCGCACACCCAGCAGCAGTTCTCGGGCACGGCCGGAATGTTCACGCCGTTCATGACCATGCCGGATCCGGGCGGGTTCGACCCGATGCTCAGCGACCTCGGCTTGGCGATCAATGCGCTCTCCGCCGGTGAGGGCACCACAGATCCGGTCAGCAAGTTGAAGGTCACCGCCAATCCGGCCATGGAGGGCATGACCACCGTCGGCAAGAACATCCAGGATTGGCGTGGCGCCGCGGCCACGGCCTTCAAGCAGAACTTCGTGGAGCCGTTCCCGGCGATCACGGCGAACCAGTTCGCCCTCGTCGCGACGCTGAACGGCGCCATCGAGGCGGAAAAAGCGCTTTGGGACGAGTGCCGTAAGAACGTCGACGACATCGCGCACAAGGCCATCAAGGCGCTGGAGATCATGGACGAGTGCAGCCCGGACGAGCAGGTCTGCCTGCTCACCGTGGCATCGTCGGTGTTCGCGGTGGCCGCGGTGCTCACGACCGGTGGTGCGGCGATCGCGCTGACGGTGGCCGGCGCCGCCGCACAGGCGTGGAGCGGCGCCCCGCGCGACGATCCGCCCAAGGTGGCGTTCGACGGGCAGACCCCACAGGACATTCTTAAGCAGGTGCAGGACGCGCTGAACACGCTGGCCGAGGTGACCAACGCCAAGGAGAAGCTCATCGCCGACGCGATGACGTCCTCGGCCGCGACGCTGGCAGCGAACAAGTCGCGGTTCGTCTCACCCCGGCCAGCGCTCGCCGACGCGACCGCCTCGACCGTCACGGGTCCTACCGGCCTGGGAGAAGCGCTCTGATGAGCGACCTGCGGGACCGGATCGAAGCCATCCACGTCCGGGTGTCCTCACCGGATGGCGCCATCACCGCGGAACTGGCCAACCGCACTCAGATGAGGCTCTCCTTCGCCCCCGGCTGGTACGACCGATGCGACGAAAGCGACCTCGAACGTCGGCTCAGCGCACTGGCAACACTGCTCTGGACCGGCCGAATGCGCAAATACTGGGAAGTATTCAGCCAGGATGCAGGCGAGCGCATCATCGGCGAATCCAAACCGATCAGCCCGCGCGCGGTCGCGTACCGCGAGGCCCGCGACAAGATGGTCGCGAAGGGCCGGTCGGCCGACGGCCGGGTATCGGTCTCGGTCCAGGGCATGCGCCAATGGACGATCCAAGTGCAGCGCGGGACCGTACGCGCGATCGACGAGGACGCGTTCGTGGCGGCGGCCGGCCAGGCCGCTACCGAGCTGATCCAGGACCAGTACCGAGGGATCGCGGCACTGAAGCTCAAGATCTACGGGTAGCGGAGAGGCGACAGGAGTGGGACGCAAGGCGGGATGGCTGGCTGCCGGAGCTGTTGTGATCGTGGTAGCCGCAGCCGTTGCGGTATTCCTGGTGCGCGGGGGGGACGACGAGCCCGCGGCCGGCGGGTGCCGCCTGGTCACCCCACCCTCGGGTGCCCCAATCGGGCCCAGCAGCGGAGTGACAGTCGTCGAGCAGGGTTACACCCGTATCCCGTCGAGCGGGACGGTGGTCAGCATGGGCGCCGTTCTGCAGAACACGACCGACAAGGTGGCCTACCGCACACGAGTGAAGTTCGACGTGCTGAACGCCGCCGGGACAAGCGTGGTGTGGCAGAAACACCACACCTTCATGGTGCAGGAAATACCGGTCATCCTGCCCGGCGCCAAGGTCGCCGTCGGCGACGCCCTGGCGCTGGCCGAGTCGGCACGCCCCGACCCCGGCGCGGTCGCCCGAGTATCGATCACTGCCACGGTCAGCCGATGGCTCAACGCGGGTGACGGAAACAAGGGCCTCGGCGCCGTGACGACGAAACTGGTGGCCGGCAAGGGCGAGCGCGACGCTGACGGCTCCGGGTCGGTGTCCTTCAACACCAACAACGCGAACTGCGCTCAGATGGTGGGCCGCGGCACCTCGATGATCTTTCGGGACGCGGTCGGCAAGATCGTCGGCGGAAGCCTTAGTACAGAACCGGCACTCTCCGCTTGCAAGCCTGGCTCGACCACAACCCCGGACCTCGCCATCTCCACACTGCGAAGCATTCCGGAGACCGCCGATCTCAATAAGACCGAAGTCACTGCGTACTGCGACTTCAACCGGCCACCGCGCTCGACCGAACTGGGCGCACCGATCAACTAGTTGCCACGCACGACGTTGGCAGCCGCCGGCACCTGTGCCGTGGTCGGCACCATGATCGGAGGCCGGTCGGGACTGTGGCTGGTGTCACCGTGCGTCGACGACCCAAGAACGGTCCGTCGTGAATGACGGGATGGGCGTCCGCGCGGTCTCGTCCCGCACGACGGATCACGACCCCCGCACTCCGCATCTCACTCGCTGCGGATGGCGCGCGCGATCCGGGTGGACGCGAACATGCAACCGACAGTGGAACGAGAGGGGATCCCGTGTTGATATACCTCGTGATCGCCGTCCTGCTCCTGCTGCTCGCCACTGGCGTCGTGGCGCGACGTAGCAGGCGGTTCTTCATCGGGGCCGGTGACGCCTTCCGCTGCCGGCTCCGGGCCTGCGGCGGCCCCCCGGCGAGCTGGCCGCGCCTGACCCGACACTGGTCACGCCGCATGTGGGCGAGGTGGGACGGCGACGTCCTGGTCGTGCGCCGGGGACCTGTATTCGCGCGAGCGGTCGTCCTTCGGGCGACGGTGTCCCGAGTCGGCGTGTACGTCCTCCCGGTACGCGACACGAGGGGACGCGGCCGAGCGATCGCTGTGGGGCTGTGGCTCTGTGACGACTCGCGGGTCGATGTCGCCGCGGCCGAACAAACGCGGGTGGCCCTGGTGGGCCCGTACCTCGCCGCCGCAATCAGCGACCTTCCCCGGGCGCCGGTACCCCGACGCCAGACCTGACATGCGCGGATCCTGGGCGGCCTCTCCGGGCGCCGAAATCATCCGGGCCGGGTGAGGGAGTCGAGGTCGCGAGGCGCGAGCGTGGACCGGTACGCCGGGAGATCCGCCGGCCGGACCTTGGGGGCGCCCGATGACTGACGGGACCAGCACCATCGAACAGCGACGGCCGGACGCCACCGACGGGCAGCAGCCATGGTTCGCCCGCCCGGCAACCGACGTGGTCGCGGCGCTGGACAGCGACGCCGAACACGGGCTCGGACGCGGCGAGGCGGCGGCCCGGCTGAGCCGGTACGGCCCCAACCGCATCGCCAGCGAGAAGCCCCCGTCGGCGTGGGCGGTGGCGCTGCAGCAGCTCCGCGATCCGATGAACATCATGCTCGTGGTCGTCGTCGCGGTCAGCGTCGTGATCGGCGAGGTCTCGACCGCGATCATCGTGGGGCTGCTCGTGATGCTCAACGTGGTCCTCGGCGCTCGGCAGGAGCTGAAGGCACGGGCCAGCGTCGACGCGCTGTCGAAGATGCAGGTGCCGCAGGCCAAGGTGGTCCGGGACGGCGAGCTCGTCGTCATGCCCGCCGTCGAGCTCGTCCCGGGCGACATCGCGCACCTCGAGGCCGGCGACCTGGTCCCGGCGGACGGGCGCATTCTGCGGTCGGCCACCCTGGAGACGCAGGAGGCTGCGCTGACGGGGGAGAGCGCGCCCGTTGCCAAGGACGCCGGCGTGCTCCCGCCCGGGGACGTCGCGCTGGGCGACCGAACGAACATGCTCTTCCAGAACACGTCGGTGACCCGGGGCACGGCCGCCATGGTCGTCACGGCGACCGGCATGCAGACCGAGATAGGCCGGATCGCCACCATGCTGACAGAGGTCAAGCGGACCCGGTCGCCATTGCAGAAGGAGCTCGACTCGCTGACCAAGGTACTCGGCATCATCGCCTGGACCGCGGTCGCGTTCATCGTGGTGGTGGGTTGGCTCCGTGGCTTGGAATTCGACCAGCTCCTGCTGCTGGGCACCGCCATGGCGATATCGGCCATCCCCACCGGCCTGCCGGCGTTCGTCGCGGGCCTGCTCTCCTATGGCGCCAAGAACCTCGCGCAGGCGAAGGCCATCGTCAAGAACCTCACCGACGTCGAGACGCTGGGGGCGACGAGCGCTATCAATACCGACAAGACGGGCACCCTGACGATGAACGAGATGATGGTCTCGGTCATCTACGCCGGTGGTAGCTGGTTTGCCGTCGAGGGCGAGGGCTACCGCAAGTCCGGCGCGATCACGTCCGTGGCCGGGGTGCCGGTGCCCGACTTCACCCGCCTGGCCCTCGGCCTCACGCTAGACAGCGACGCCACGGTCGGCGACGACGGCACAGTGGTCGGCGACCCGACGGAGGCGGCGCTTGTCGTACTCGCCGCCAAACTGGGCGTGGATGCCGAGGAGACCCGGCGGGCTTATCCTCGCCTGGCCGAGGTGCCGTTCGACTCGGACTACAAGTTCATGGCCACGTTCCACCGGTACTCGGTCGACGGGACCGAGCACGTCATCGAGCTGGTCAAGGGCGCGCCCGATGTCGTGCTGGCCCGCTGCACGCAGGCGGGCGGCCCGCTGAGCGGTTCCCAGGTGCCGATCGAGGAGGCCCGCGACGACATCGACGCCGCGAACCGCCGGATGGGGCTCAAAGGTCTGCGGGTCCTGGCGTTCGCCGCCCGGCTCATCGATGCCGACGACGTCCCGGCGATGACCGAGAATCCGATGTCGCTGACGCGCGGGCTCGGCTTCGTCGGCATGGTCGGGATCATCGACCCGCTGCGTGCGGAGGCGAAGGGCGCCGTCCGGACGGCGCTGCGAGCCGGAATCGACGTCCGGATGATCACCGGCGACCATGCCGTCACCGCCCAGGCCATCGGAGAGACGCTCGGGCTCGGGCCGGGCGCGATCAGCGGCCGGGAGCTGCAGGCACTGTCCGACGAGGAGCTGGCCCGGCGGCTGCCGGAACTGCACGTCTTCGGCCGCGTCTCGCCGGAGGACAAGCTCCGCCTCGCCCGGTCAATGCAGCGGGAGGGCCTGATCGTCGCGATGACCGGCGACGCCGTGAACGACGCGGCGGCGCTGAAGCAGGCCGACATCGGGGTGGCCATGGGCAGCGGCAGCGAGGTCACGAAGCAGGCCGCACGGATGATCCTCACCGACGACAACTTCGGCACGCTCGTGCACGCGGTCGAGATCGGTCGCCGGGTCTACGAGAAGATCATCGCGTACGTGCGGTACCAGATGACCCAGCTGCTGGCCCTCGTGATGCTGTTCGTGGCGGCCACCGCGTTCAACATCAACAAGGGCGTGGCGCTGACGCCGTCGATGGTGCTCTACCTGTTCTTCTTCGCCACCGCCATCGGGGTCATCATCATCGCGGTGGATCCTGGCGATCCGAGGGTCATGCACCGGCCGCCACGGGATCCCGAGGTGCCGATCACCAACCGTACGGCGGTGTTGTTCTGGCTGCTCTATGCCGCGGTGCTGTTCGGTGCCGCGCTCGTTCCCCTCGTGGCGGGCCCGGACGAGCCGCGCACCGACGCGCCGAGCGCCGCCATGACGATGGCCTTCGTGGTGATGGGGCTGGGCACCGTCGGCAACGCGCTGACCAACCGCCGCGATCCCGCCAGCGGCCTTCTCCCGCCGATCCTCAAGGCCCTGGCGATCGGGTTGATCCCCGTCGTGATGGTCGTGCTGGCGACCCGAGCGGACTTCCTGCAGCACAGCCTGCTGACCCAACCCCTCACAGGCATGCAGTGGCTCGAGTGCATCGGGCTCGCCCTGGTGTTGCCGGTGGTCGTCGAGGCCGTCAAGTGGGTTCGCCGGACTCGCGGGCACCGCGTGGCCATCGATCCGCGGCAGGCGGTCGCGCCCGTGCGCGCGTATGGCGGCGAAGCGGAGCCGGCGGCGAGCAGGTCGCCGGCGCTGACCTGACAGTCCATCGCAGTCCCGGCACCGGAGGACGACATGGCGAAGCACAAGCAGGCGAAGAATCACCGGGGCGACGGCCGGCTCCTCGTGGCCGCACCCGGTCCGGACGCGGTCGAGGGCGCGGCGCCGCGGCCCCGGATGAAGCAGAAGGAGTACGAGCGGGAGCTGCGCCGCCTGCACGGCGAGCTGGTGGCCATGCAGGAGTGGGTCAAGACCACCGGGGCCAAGGTCTGCATTGTGTTCGAGGGACGCGACACTGCTGGAAAGGGCGGCACGATCAAGGCGATCACGGAGCGCGTGAGCCCGCGCGTCTTCCGCGTCATCGCGTTGCCGGCCCCGACCCAGCGTGAGAAATCACAGATGTACATGCAGCGGTACGTCCCGCATCTGCCGGCCGCCGGGGAAGTGGTGATCTTCGACCGAAGCTGGTACAACCGCGCGGGCGTCGAGCGCGTCATGGGCTTCTGCAGCGAGCAGCAGTCCCACGACTTCCTGCAGGTTGTGCCCGCGGTTGAGCGGGCCATCGTCGACTCGGGTGTCATCCTGCTCAAGTATTGGCTGGAGGTCAGCGCCAAGGAGCAGACCCGGCGTCTGGAAAGCCGCATCAACGACCCGCGCAAGATCTGGAAGCTCTCGGACCTCGACCTGAAGTCTTACAGCCGCTGGCACGACTACTCCCGGGCCCGCGACGACATGTTCCGCTCGACCGACACGTCCTGGGCGCCGTGGTACGTCGCGAACACCGACGACAAGAAGCGCGGCCGACTCAACATCATCACCCACCTGCTGGGCAGCATCTCGTACGAACCGGTGCCGCACCGCGACGTGGAGCTGCCCAAGCGGCAGAAGACCGACGGCTACCGCGAGCAGAGTCCGCCCATCCGGCACATCCCGACGCCGTTCTGACCGGCACGGGACAAGACGGCGCCGGGACGCCGGATCACCTGCCCCGAAGCGCCGGTCAGGCGCCGGCGAACGTCCCGAGCAGCATGCTGCTCTCCGCGTCGGTGAGGTTTGTGGCGATGAGCGTGCTGTCCAGGCCGCGGAGCCGCTCGCCGAGCCGGTCGAGGTCCCTGACGACCCGGACGCCGACGCGCACTTCCGCTCCCTGATGAGCCGCGTCGGCGTCTCCCGGGACGGTTGTCGTCATCCCGTGACCAGGATTGCCGCACCAGGCAGGCGCCTGCCTGTACCTGGACGGCAACCTCGACGCCGCGGCGGGGTTCGCGGCCTGGTACCGCACCCTCATGCCGGACAACATCAAGCTCACCTTCTGCGACGAGGAGAACACCTTCGCCACCGCGTCCCCGCCGGTGCGCCAGCCGAGGAGCTTGTCAGCGCTGCACCCTTACGACATCGCTGGTCGCGTTGGCGTGGCATACCCTACGGTCTTGACGGTCCTCCACGACCGTCGCTCACCGGCTCGGCGGTCTGCGCCATCGGCGTCTCGATGACATTGGGCAGACCGTTGAGCGGGGTGTGCGTCTTGATGTATCGGCGATGCATCTGGGCCTCAAGCAGATGCATGAGGTCATTCAAGGGCCACCGTCGCATGTCCAACCAGGGCAGAGGCTGGTGAGTGCGGCACGAAATCTGCGCTTTGGAAGATCGCGACGGCCTGTGACCGGAAATCGGGCGGCGGATGGGCAGCCCGGTCGGTATGGTCGGTGATCCAGATCGATGCGCGAGGGGTGTGGATGAGCGACGCGGATCTGGCCGACCGTTCGGTGTGGACCGAGTTCACCGCGGGGATGCCGGAGCGGTGGGCGCTGCGCCGCGACATGCTGCGGCTGGTGCCGGCCGGCGGCCCGGCATTGGTCGGCGTGGCGGTGCTGCTACAGGTAGTGGCGGGTCTGCTGCCGGTCGGTTTCGTGGTCGCGACGGCGTGGGTGATCGCCGGTGTTCCGGCCGCCGTCAATGGCGGTGTCGACTCGGCCGCGTGGGTGGAGCTGCGCGACCACCTTGTCGCCGCGGCCGCGTTGTTCTTCGCGATCCAGCTGCTGCTG
>DASYTU010000221.1:0-4749 GCA_036001925.1 Actinoplanes sp. | reverse complement strand
GCCGTGATGGGCGATGAGCTCGTCCCGGAGCGCGCCGCGCATCGCGATCGCCAGGGCCAGCTCGTCCGCGGTCGGCTCGGGGTGGTCGAAGCCATGCGCGGCGAGCCAGCGGCCGAACCGCGCCGGTGAGTCGAAGTCGTCGGCCGGGTCCTCGCCGAGGAGCCGGTCGAACCTCAGACGCGGCCGAGGGCACGGATCGCTTAGGCCCTAGTCCGTGTTTTCCCAGTTAGCGACGTTCATGCGGCTCGGTTGGACCCGCGGCGGCTCGCCCGGCATCTTCGGATGGTCCGGCGGGTACGGCAGGTCTCCCGAGCCGCTCTTCTCATCCCGTGCCGACCACTCCAGCAGCGGCGTGATGTCGTGCGCCACATCGTCGATCGACGCGTGCGGGTCCCCGATCTCGGCGAACCGCTTCGGCACGGTACGCAGATCGAAGTCGTCGGGCTCCACCTCGGTCAGTTCATCCCAGGTGACCGGGGTGGAGACCGTGGCCCGGGCGTTCGCCCGCAGCGAGTAGGCGCAGGCGATGGTGCGGTCCCGGGCCATCTGGTTGTAGTCGATGAACACCTTCCGGCCGCGTTCCTCCTTCCACCACGACGTGGTGATGTGGTCCGGGCTGCGGCGTTCGACCTCCCGGGCCAGCGCGATGGCGGCCCGGCGCACCTGCACGAACGACCAGTTCGGCGCGATCCGGATGTAGACGTGCACGCCGCGCCCGCCGGACGTCTTCGGGTAGCCGGCCCAGCCCAGGTCGTCCAGCACCTCGTGGACCACGCCGGCCGTGCGGACCACGTCGTCGAAGTCGTTCCCCGGCTGCGGATCCAGATCGATGCGCAGCTCGTCGGGGTTGTCGACCGCGTCGCAGCGCACCGGCCACGGGTGGAAGACGATCGTGCCCATCTGGGCCGCCCAGGCAACGTGCGCCAGGTCGGCCGGGCACAGCTCGTCCGCGGTACGGCCGCTCGGGAAACTGATCTTCGCGGTCTTGACCCACGGCGGGACTCCGCGGGTGGGGATGCGCTTCTGGAAGAACATCTCCCCCTCGATGCCGTCGGGGAAGCGCTGCAGCGTCGTCGGCCGGTTGCCGAGCGCGCGCATGATGCCGTCGCCCACCGCCAGGTAGTACTCGAACACGTCCTTCTTCGTGTAGCCCTTGCGGGGGAAGCAGACCTTGTCCGGGCTGCTCAGCCGCACCTTGTGATCGTCGATCTCGATCTCGAGGGCCGATGCCTTGCCGCTCTTCGAAGTCGGAGCCATGCGCCGACCTTATGCCAAAACACCGTGGCGGCCGTCCGGGAGATCCGGACGGCCGCCACACGAACGTGCGCCAGCAACGATCGACGTACGGTTGGTGCATGGCAACCGACGAGACCACCCTGCCCACCACCGACGACGAGTGGCGGGTCCGGCTCACTCCGGCCGAGTTCCGGGTGCTGCGCCAGGCCGGCACCGAGCCGGCGTGGACCGGCGAGTACGTGAACACCAAGACCGAGGGCATGTACCGGTGCCGTGCCTGCGGGGCCGACCTGTATCCCAGCGACACCAAGTTCGACTCGCACTGCGGGTGGCCCTCGTTCGACGATGCCATCCCGGGCGCGATCCGGGAGATCGAGGACCGTTCGCACGGCATGGTCCGGGTCGAGATCCGCTGCGCCCGATGCGACTCACACCTGGGTCACGTCTTCCACGGTGAAGGCTTCACGCCGAAGGACACGCGGCACTGCGTGAACAGCCTGTCCATCCGGCTCGCCGCCAAGGACAAGTAGGCTACCGGTTCGTGCTCGCGTGGGTCGGTCGGCTCAGAGCCGGAGCTCGCTTCCATGCGGGCCGACCGCGTCCGCGTGCTCGTCGTCGAGCCACACGCCGTTGGTGGCCAGGTACCGGAACGAGTAGTGGCCGGGGTCGAGCTGGACGCTGATGGTCCGGGTGCCGTCGCGGCGAGTCTTCAACTCGTGCAGGCCGGGTTCCCAGCCGTTGAACGTCCCGACGACGCTCACCGTGCCGGCCGGCTGATCCGCCGGCAGGCAGAAGGTGATCCGGGTCTTGTTGCCGAAGAGCTTGCTGCGCTTGATCATGATGTTCCTCCACAGAGCCGGGGCACCTATGCGTACAACGGCCGGCCCGGATTCCGGTGACGGCGCGCCGCCCTACGATGCGGTGATGCATCCCGAGCCCCACGACGAGCTACGGGTGGCGTCGTTCCGCGATCTCGACACCACCTCCCTGTACGCGATCCTCAAGCTGCGCTGCGACGTCTTCGTGGTGGAGCAGAAGTGCTTCTACGCCGACCTCGACGGTCGTGACACGGAGCCCGGTACGCGGCATGTGTGGCTTTCTCGCGGCGACGAGATAGTGGCGTACCTACGCATTCTGGACGACGGCGACGCCGAGCGGATCGGTCGCGTGGTGGTCGCGCCGGCCGCCCGCGGCGCCGGTTACGCGGGCCGGCTCATGGACGAGGCATTGACCGTGATCGGTAACCGTACCAGCGTCCTGGAGGCACAAGCGCATTTAGTACGTTTTTACGCGAAGTTCGGCTACGAACAGACCGGCCCGGAGTACCTCGAAGACGGCATACCACACGTACCGATGCGGTTGGTCAAGGATTAGGGCAGCGCCGCCACCAGCTCGGAGACCGAACGCCGGCGCCCGGTGAAGAACGGCACCTCCTCGCGCACGTGCCGCCGCGCGGCCGAGGCCCGCAGGTCGCGCATCAGGTCGACGATCCGGTGCAGCTCGTCCGCCTCGAACGCCAGCATCCACTCGTAGTCGCCGAGCGCGAACGACGCGACCGTGTTCGCCCGCACGTCCGGGTAACCGCGCGCCATCCGGCCGTGCTCCGCGAGCATCGCCCGCCGCTCTTCGTCGGGGAGCAGATACCACTCGTACGAGCGCACGAACGGATAGACGCAGATGTAGGAACGCGCCGGTTCGCCGGCCAGGAACGCGGGCAGGTGGCCTTTGTTGAACTCGGCCGGCCGGTGCAGCGCCATCTGCGACCACACGGGCTCGAGGTGCCGCCCGAGCGCGGTCCGGCGCAGCAGCCCGTACGCCTCCTGCAGCGCGTCCGACGAACCGGAATGCCACCACACCATGAGGTCCGCGTCGGCGCGAAGGCCCGACACGTCGTAGGTCCCGCGCACCACGACGTCCTTGCCGGCCAGCTGCTCGATCAGCCCATCCACCTCGCCGGCCAGGTCCTGGCGCAGAGCGGGCAGCGGCATCGCCCGGAAGACCGACCACATGGTGTAGCGGATGGTCGCGTTCAGCTCGCGCACGCGCGAGGCGTTGGTCTGCTCCTCGGTCATCAGTCCTCCAGCGACTTCAAGACGTTCTCCGCGGCGGTCTCGCCACTGGCCACGCAGGCCGGAATGCCGACTCCGTCGAACGCGGCGCCGGCCAGCGCGATGCCGGCCAGCTCCGCAAGCGCCGCCCGGGCGGCGGCGACCCGCGCCAGGTGGCCCGGCGCGTACTGCGGCAGCCCGCCGCCCCAGCGCTGCACCCACGACGCCGTAGGCGCCGGCAACGGTATGCCGAGCAGCGCGCCCAGCTCGGCGTGCGCCTGCCCGGCTAGGAAGCCGTCGTCACGCTGGAGGCGCTCCTCCTCCCCGGCCCGCCCGATCGACGCCCGCACGATCATCGGCCCGCCGTCGCGCCGCAGGTGCGTCCACTTGCGAGTGACGAACGTCGCGGCCTTGACCAGCGTGCCCTCGGTCGCCGGTACGAGGAACCCGGACAGCTCCGGCAGCGGCGTACCCGGCGGCAGCGCCAGCCCGACCAGGGCCACGCTCGCGTAGTCGAGTACCCCGACCGCCGCGGCCGCGCCGGCATCGACACCGGTCAGCAGCCGGGCCGCGGCACCGGCCGGCACGGCCAGCACGACCGCGTCGACGTCATCGGTCTGCGGTGCCGGCACCGGCCCGAGCAGCAGCCGCCACCCGCGCGCGGTCCGCGCCAGCTCCCGTACCGGCAAGCCCAGGCTCAGCCGGGCCCCGCTCGCGGCCGCGGCTGCCGCGACCAGCTTGCCGAGCCCACCGTCGATGGCCGCGAAGATCGGCCGGCCCGGCACCCGCACGGCCGCCGCCTGCGCGGCGCGCACGGCCCCGGCCAGCGTGTGCTCGCTCTGCGCGGCCTGCGCCAGCGCGGGCATCGTCGCGGCGAGCGACAGCCGGTCGGCCCGTCCCGCGTACACCCCGCCCAGCATCGGATCCACCAGGTGGTCGGCCACCGCGTCGCCGTACCGCGCCCGGACCAGCTCACCCACCGCGACATCGTCGCCGGCGGCGAGCAGCGGCCGGCCTTCGTCGCGGTCGGCGTCCGCGGCCGGCTCGGCCACGCCGCCCAATTGGGCCACATCCGCGGGTACGCCGAGCAGGGTCCCCGCCGGCACCGGCTCCATGCGGCCGCCGATGGCGAGCGCGGCCGGCACCGGGTCGGGGTGCACGAGCGCGTGGCCCAGCCCGAGCCGCCGAGCGAAGAGAACCGCCGCCGACTCGCCGCCGTCGGGCGCGCCGACCAGGAACGACTCCGCGCCACGCTCCACCGCGACGCCGCCGAGCTCGCCGGTCCGCAGCTTGCCCCCGAGCGCACCGGACTGCTCGTACACGATGATCTCGGTGTCGGACGGCGCCCGATCCCGCAGCCGGACGGCCGCGGCCAGCCCGGCGATCCCGCCGCCGACAACCGCAACCCGCTTCCGCACGCATCTACAGTGTCAGGTCCGGCCAGCCCCCGACCACCCGGGTCACC